>NZ_JBHWFG010000019.1:0-153499 GCF_042733745.1 Streptomyces sp. NPDC059696 | reverse complement strand
CGCCAAGATCTTTGGCGGGACCGGGCCTTCGGACGGTTCGGCCCGGGGCTACACCTTGCGCAGCCGGAACGTCAGGGACAGGCCCTCGTCGGTGAAGGGCTCGCCGTAGGTGTCGTCGGCCTCGCCCTGGGCGAAGTCGGTGCCGAGCACCTCGTCGGCGATCAGGCCGGCGTGGTCGGTGAGGGCCTCGACCGTCGCCTGGTCCGTGGCGGTCCAGCGCAGCGCGATGCGGTCGGCCACGTCGAGGCCGCTGTTCTTGCGGGCCTCCTGGATCAGGCGGATCGCGTCACGGGCCAGGCCCGCCCGGCGCAGCTCCTCGGTGATCTCCAGGTCGAGCGCGACGGTGGCGCCCGCGTCGGAGGCCACCGACCAGCCCTCGCGGGGGGTCTCCGTGATGATGACCTCGTCGGGAGCCAGTGTGATGGTCTCGCCGTCGACCTCGACCGACGCCGTGCCCTCGCGCAGGGCCAGGGACAGGGCGGCCGCGTCCGCGTTCGCCACCGCCTTGGCGACGTCCTGGACGCGCTTGCCGAAGCGCTTGCCCAGCGCGCGGAAGTTGGCCTTGGCCGTGGTGTCGACCAGGCTGCCGCCGACCTCGCTCAGCGTCGCCAGGGACTCGACGTTCAGCTCCTCCGTGATCTGCGCGCGCAGCTCGGAGTCCAGTGCGTCGAATCCCGTCGCCGCGATCAGCGCGCGGGACAGCGGCTGACGCGTCTTGACGCCCGACTCCGCGCGCGTGGCACGCCCCAGCTCCACCAGGCGGCGCACCAGCACCATCTGCTTCGACAGCTCCGGGTCGATGGCACCGAGGTCCGCCTCCGGCCAGGACGACAGGTGGACCGACTCGGGAGCGCCCGGGGTGACGGGGACGATCAGGTCCTGCCAGACCCGCTCGGTGATGAACGGGGTCAGCGGGGCCATCAGCTGCGTGACCGTCTCGACGACCTCGTGCAGCGTGCGCAGGGCCGCCTTGTCGCCCTGCCAGAAGCGACGGCGGGAGCGGCGCACGTACCAGTTGGACAGGTCGTCGACGAACGCGGAGAGCAGCTTGCCGGCGCGCTGGGTGTCGTAGGCGTCCAGCGCCTGGGTGACCTGGTCGGTGAGCGCGTGCAGTTCGGACAGGAGCCAGCGGTCCAGGACCGGGCGGTCGGCGGGGGCCGGGTCGGCCCCGGACGGCGCCCAGTTCGACGTACGGGCGTAGAGCGCCTGGAAGGCGACCGTGTTCCAGTACGTCAGGAGCGTCTTGCGGACGACCTCCTGGATCGTGCCGTGGCCCACGCGGCGGGCCGCCCAGGGGGAGCCGCCGGCCGCCATGAACCAGCGCACCGCGTCGGCGCCGTGCCGGTCCATCAGCGGGATCGGCTCCAGGGTGTTGCCCAGGTGCTTGGACATCTTGCGGCCGTCCTCGGCGAGGATGTGCCCGAGACAGACCACGTTCTCGTACGAGGACTTGTCGAAGACCAGGGTGCCGACGGCCATCAGCGTGTAGAACCAGCCGCGGGTCTGGTCGATGGCCTCGCAGATGAACTGCGCCGGGTAGCGGGCCTCGAACAGCTCCTTGTTCTTGTACGGGTAGCCCCACTGCGCGAACGGCATCGAACCCGAGTCGTACCAGGCGTCGATCACCTCGGGCACGCGCGTGGCGGTCTTCCCGCAATCGCCCTGCGGGCAGGCGAAGGTGACCTCGTCGATGAACGGGCGGTGCGGGTCCAGGCCGGACTGGTCCGTGCCGGTCAGCTCGGACAGCTCCGCGAGGGAGCCGACGCAGGTGAGGTGGTCGTCCGCGCAGCGCCAGATCGGCAGCGGCGTGCCCCAGTAGCGGTTGCGGGACAGGGCCCAGTCGATGTTGTTGTTCAGCCAGTCGCCGTACCGGCCGTGCTTGACCGTCTCCGGGAACCAGTTGGTGCCCTCGTTCTCCGCGAGGAGGCGGTCCTTGATCGCCGTGGTCCGGATGTACCAGGAGGGCTGCGCGTAGTAGAGCAGCGCGGTGTGGCAGCGCCAGCAGTGCGGGTAGCTGTGCTCGTACGGGATGTGCTTGAAGAGCAGGCCGCGGCTGTCGAGGTCCTCGGTGAGCTTCTCGTCGGCCTTCTTGAAGAAGACGCCGCCGACGAGGGGGACGTCCTCCTCGAAGGTGCCGTCCGGGCGGACCGGGTTCACGACCGGCAGGCCGTAGGAGCGGCAGACCTTGAGGTCGTCCTCACCGAAGGCGGGGGACTGGTGGACCAGACCGGTGCCGTCCTCGGTGGTGACGTACTCGGCGTTGACCACGAAGTGCGCCGGCTCCGGGAACTCCACCAGCTCGAAGGGGCGCTGGTAGGTCCAGCGCTCCATCTCGGCGCCCGTGAAGGTCTGGCCGGTGGTCTCCCAGCCCTCGCCGAGGGCCTTGGCGAGCAGGGGCTCGGCGACGACGAGCTTCTCCTCGCCGTTGGTCGCCACGACGTAGGTGACCTCGGGGTGGGCGGCGACGGCGGTGTTGGACACCAGGGTCCACGGGGTCGTCGTCCACACCAGGAGCGCGGCCTCGCCGGCGAGGGGGCCGGAGGTGAGCGGGAAGCGGACGAAGACCGAGGGGTCGACGACCGTCTCGTAGCCCTGCGCGAGCTCGTGGTCGGACAGGCCCGTGCCGCAGCGGGGGCACCAGGGGGCGACGCGGTGGTCCTGGACCAGCAGGTCCTTGTTGAAGATCTCCTTCAGCGACCACCAGACGGACTCGATGTACTCGGGGTCCATCGTGCGGTACGGGTCCTGGAGGTCGGTCCAGTAGCCCATACGGGTCGTGAGGGCCTCGAAGGCGTCCGTGTGCCGGGTCACCGACTCGCGGCACTTCGCGTTGAACTCCGCGATGCCGTACGCCTCGATGTCCTGCTTGCCGGAGAAGCCGAGCTCCTTCTCCACGGCGAGCTCGACGGGCAGGCCGTGGCAGTCCCAGCCGGCCTTGCGGGCGACGTGGTAGCCGCGCATGGTGCGGAAGCGGGGGAAGACGTCCTTGAAGACGCGCGCCTCGATGTGGTGGGCGCCGGGCATGCCGTTGGCGGTGGGCGGGCCCTCGTAGAACACCCACTCGGGGCGGCCCTCGGACTGCTCCAGGCTCTTGGCGAAGATCTTCTGCTCGCGCCAGAAGTCGAGCACGGCGTGCTCGAGGGCGGGCAGGTCGACCTGGGCGGGTACCTGGCGATACGTCGGCGATGTCATCAGCGGGCTTCCTCCGGCGGACTTGCTGCCTTCCGTCCGGAGGGACGAGAGCTACGTCTGCCTGCGCCGCCTTCGGCGCGCTCCCGCGGTACCACCCTCCTTGGCCCTCCGGCACGGGGTGTGCGCCGGCGAGCCCCCTCATTGGGGTCGCGATGCCGGGTCTACCGGCCGTCGCTCACTGGCTCCGGCTTTCTTCCGGCGGCTCCGGGGTGATCTTCACGTCGCGCTCGCCCCCGGGCTTCCACCGTCCCCGGGTCGCTCTGGGCTGCGTACGCCGCTACTCGTCCCCATCCACGCTTTTCGCTCCGCCCAGTGTACGGCGCCGCGCGGGCGGCGGCCGACCGGTTTTCGGCGCCGTCGGGGACGGGGGCCGCACGGGGGGCGCATGAGGGGTGATATGGGTTTTATAACCCGAATAGCGCGGTATAGGTGTTCGGATCCTGGGACGTCCGGCTCGGCGGATTACCCGGCGGGGAGCTGGGCACAACGGATGCAGGTTCGCCACGCGGCGTGCGCGAGGCGGGCGAAGCAGGCGGTGTGCCCCGTTGCCGCGGGACTCGAGTCGATTTATCGTCCCAGCACGATGCGCGAGCAAGATCACAATATGTGAAGGGGCCGCGGCCATGGTGGCGAAGAAGACCGCCGTACAGCAGCCGGCGTCCGGCAGGTCCGCGAGGGCCTCCGGCGGCGCTGCGAAGGACGTGGGCGGGAAGAAGTCCGCGCAGGCCACGCGTGCGCGTGCGGCCAAGGCGGGCGGGGAGAAGGCGGGCGATACGAAGGCGGCCGGTACGAAGGCAGCCGGTACGAAGGCGGCCGGGACGGCTCCGGCGGAGGCGGCGGCCGCGACCGCGCCGGCCGGGAAGGCCGGGGCGAAGGCTCCGGCGGAGCGGGAGCCCGCCGGGCGGTCGGCGGGGAAGAAGACGGCGGGGAAGAAGACCGCGGCGGCGGCGGGGAAGAAGACCGCGGCGGGGAAGAAGACGGCAGGGAAGAAGACCGCGGCGGCGAAGACGGCAGCAGGGAAGACGGCGGCCGGGAAGGAGGCGGCCGGGAAGGAGGCGGCCACGAAGAAGGCGGCTGGTGAGAAGGCAGCCACCACGAAGGCGGCCACCAAGAAGGCGGCCACGAAGAATGCGGCCGGTGAGAAGGCAGCCACCGCGAAGGCGGCCACCAAGAAGGCCGCCGTCGGGAAGGGCCCGGCCGGGAAGGGCGCCGGGGGCAGGAGCACCACCACGAAGAGCCCGGCCGGGAAGGGCGCTGCCCGGACCGGCTCGGTCACACAGGACACGGCCGCGACCAGCACGGCCAAGAAGGCGGGTGCGGCCGAGGCCGCGCAGCAGACGGGAGCGACGACGGTGGGTGCGAAGAAGACTCCTGGCCCGGCCACGGCGGCGAAGACCGCCGTTCCGAAGGCACGGGTCGCCGCGGCGGAGCCCGGTGAGCTCGCGGTACGTCCCGGTGAGGACCCCTGGACGGCGGAGGAGGTCGAGGAGGCCCGGTCCGAGCTGACCTCCGAGGAGACCCGGCTGCGTGAGGAGATCACGTCCTCGGAGCGCTCCCTCGCGGGTCTGATGCGGGACTCCGGGGACGGCGCGGGTGACGACCAGGCGGACACCGGCACCAAGAACATCACCCGCGAGCACGAGCTGGCCCTGGCCGCCAACGCACGCGAGATGCTTCTGCAGACCGAGCGCGCCCTGGACCGTCTGCACGCGGGCACCTACGGCCTGTGCGAGAACTGCGGCAATCCCATCGGCAAGGCCCGCATGCAGGCCTTCCCCCGGGCCACCCTCTGCGTGGAGTGCAAGCAGAAGCAGGAGCGCCGGTACTGACCGGGCGCCGAATGCCTCCTGAACACGTGGGACGCGCAGGCCGTGCCGTACCCTCGTCCTCAGTCAGGCACCTAGGTTGAGGGACTCACGTGGCAGAGGCGGAGCGCATCATCGGTACGCCGGACACCCCGGACGCGGCCGGGAGCGGCAAGGAGCGGCCCGACGCCGAGGGCACCCCGGCCGGGGAGTCCGGCACCGGCCCGGCGGCCCCGGCGGGAGCGCCCGGTGCCGGTGAGCCCGATGCGACCGCCGCGCGGCCCCGTGGCAGGCGCCGGATCGCGGTGCTGTTCGCCGTCGCCGCCTTCGCCTACGTCCTCGACCTGGTCAGCAAGCTGATCGTGGTCGAGAAGCTGGAGCACCACCCGCCGATCGAGATCATCGGGGACTGGCTGAAGTTCGAGGCGATCCGCAACGCGGGCGCGGCCTTCGGCTTCGGCGAGGCCTTCACGGTGATCTTCACCATGATCGCTGCGGCGGTCATCGTGGTGATCGCCCGCCTCGCCCGCAAGCTCTACAGCCTGCCCTGGGCGATCGCGCTCGGCCTGCTGCTCGGCGGTGCGCTCGGCAACCTCACCGACCGGATCTTCCGGGCGCCGGGCGTCTTCGAGGGCGCGGTCGTGGACTTCATCGCGCCCAAGCACTTCGCCGTCTTCAACCTGGCCGACTCCGCGATCGTGTGCGGCGGCATCCTGATCGTGCTGCTGTCCTTCCGGGGCCTCGACCCGGACGGGACCGTCCACAAGGACTGAGCGCGCGTACGGGCCCGTCGGAGCCGTCCGGCATACTCGACGGGTGAGCACGATTCCCGAGATCCGTACCCTGCCCGTGCCCGACGGCCTGGAGGGCGAGCGCGTCGACGCCGCCATCTCCCGCATGTTCGGCTTCTCCCGTACCAAGGCGGCCGAACTCGCCGCCGCGGGGAAGGTCACGGTCGACGGGTCGGTGGTCGGCAAGTCGGAGCGCGTGCACGGCGGCGCCTGGCTGGAGGTCGAGATGCCGCAGGCGCCCGCCCCGGTGCAGATCGTGGCCGAGCCGGTCGAGGGCATGGAGATCGTGCACGACGACGATGACGTGGTCGTGATCGTCAAGCCCGTCGGCGTGGCCGCGCACCCGTCCCCGGGCTGGACCGGGCCGACCGTCATCGGGGGCCTGGCCGCCGCCGGGTACCGGATCTCCACCTCCGGTGCCGCCGAGCGCCAGGGCATCGTGCACCGCCTCGACGTGGGCACGTCCGGGCTGATGGTGGTCGCCAAGTCGGAGCGCGCCTACACCTCGCTCAAGCGCCAGTTCAAGGAGCGCACGGTCGACAAGCGGTACCACACGCTCGTCCAGGGCCACCCCGATCCCACCAGCGGCACCATCGACGCGCCCATCGGCCGGCACCCGCAGCACGACTACAAGTGGGCCGTCACCGCCGAGGGCAAGCCGTCCGTCACGCACTACGACCTCATCGAGGCGTTCCGCGCGGCCTCCCTGCTCGACGTGAAGCTGGAGACCGGCCGCACGCACCAGATCCGCGTCCACATGGCCGCCCACCGCCACCCCTGCGTCGGCGACCTCACCTACGGCGCCGACCCGACGCTCGCCAAGCGCCTCGGCCTGACCCGGCAGTGGCTGCACGCGGTGCGGCTCGGCTTCGAGCACCCCGGGGACGGGCAGTGGGTCGAGTTCTCCTGCGACTACCCGGAGGACCTGCAGAAGGCCCTCGACCAGGTCCGCGAGGAGACGTACGGGTGAGCACCCGGTACGTGGTGCGGGTCGCCGAGGACCCGGCCGACCGGGAGGCGTGCTTCGCGGTGCGCAAGGAGGTCTTCGTCGTCGAGCAGGGCGTGCCTCAGGACGTGGAGTACGACGAGCACGACGCCGGCGCGGTCCATGTGCTGGCGATCCGCGAGGACGGCCTGCCCCTCGGGGCCGGGCGGCTGCTGTACGGGGAGGCGGCCGTGGCGCGCACCGGCGCCGGCCCGTCCGTCGGATCTCTCGGCCGGCTCGCCGTGACGGCCTTTGCGCGCGGACTCGGCGTCGGCGCCGCCCTGGTGCGGGCCATCGAGGATGCCGCACGCGCGCGAGGGCTCACGGCCGTGGACCTGCACGCACAGACGCACGCGCGTGGCTTCTACGAGCGGCTCGGCTACGAGCCGTACGGTCCCGAGTACGCGGAGGCGGGCGTTCCGCACCAGGGGATGCGGCGTTCGCTTTAGCCCTTCATGGGGGGTGCCGAAACGGTTTGTCCCGGGAGTTGCGTGGCAGTCTTGAGGTCAGTCGTGTGAACATCTGACTATCCGGAGCGCTGACCGTGGATCAGTTGGCCCTGCTGTTCGTGCTGCTGCTCGGGGCCGTGATCAGTGTCCCTGCGGGGGACCGGTTCGGAGTGCCCGCGCCGGTTCTGATGACGCTCCTCGGGATAGTCCTCGCGCTGCTCCCGTTCGTCCCCAACGTCGAGATCCCGCCGGACCTCATCCTCCCGCTGCTCCTGCCGCCCCTGCTGTACGCCGCCGTACGGCGCACGTCCTGGCGGCAGTTCGCGGCGAACCGGCGGCCGATCTTCCTGCTGGCCGTGGCCCTGGTGTTCGTCACCATGGCCTGCGTGGCCGCCGTGGCCGACGCGATCGTGCCGGGGCTGCCGCTCGCCGCGGCCTTCGCGCTCGGCGCGCTGGTGGCGCCGCCGGACCCGGTCGCGGCGACCGCCGTGGCCGGGCAGCTGGGACTGCCGCGCCGCCTGGTGTCGATCCTGGAGGGCGAGGGGCTGTTCAACGACGTCACAGCCATCGTCCTCTACCACGTGGCGATCGCCGCCGCCGTCAGCGGGACGTTCTCGCCCTGGCAGGCCGGGCTCGACCTGGTGCTGTCGGGCGTGGTGGCGGTGGCCGTGGGCCTCGTGCTGGGCTGGGGCGCCAACAAGCTGATGGAGGTGCTCGGCGACCCGACCCTGCAGATCGGGCTGACCCTGCTGGTGCCGTACGCCTCGTACGTCATGGCCGAGGAACTGCACGGGTCGGGTGTGCTCGCCGTGCTCACCACCGCCCTGTTCCTCGCGGAGTACGGCTCGGACGCCGACGACGTCATGACACGGCTGGCCGGGCACACGTTCTGGAACATCGTCGACACGCTCGTCACCGGCGTCGCGTTCGGGCTGGTCGGGCTGGAGCTGCACAACGCCATCCGCACGGCCTCCGGGCGGTGGGGCGAACTGCTCTGGTGGGCGGCGGTGGTGGTGGCCGTCGTCGTGCTCGTACGGCTGCTGTGGCTGCTGCCGGCGACCTGGCTGACCAAACGGCTGCACGCGCGGCGGGACTACGACGAGGACATCCCGGTGAGCTGGCGCGAGACCGTGGTGATGTGGTGGTCGGGGATGCGCGGGGTGGCCTCGGTCGCGCTGGTGCTGGCGATCCCGCTGGAGACCGACGCCGGGTCGCCGTTCCCCAGCCGGGACGAGATCATCTTCATCGCGTTCGGGGTGATCATGGCGACGCTGGTGCTGCAGGGCCTGACGCTGCCGTGGCTGGTGCGGTTGCTCGGGGTGAAGGCCGACGAGGACAAGGAGAAGGAGTTCGCGAAGGCACTGGCCATCCGGGCGGCCAAGGCGGCGAAGCAGCGGCTGCGGGAGATCGAGGACGACGAGGAACTGCCGGAGGAACTGTCCGAGCAGATGCTGCGGCGGGCCTACGAGATCGGCGTGCGGATCAGTCCCGAACTGGCCGAGGACGAGCGGCGCGAGGCGTACCGGGAGGGCGCCCGGCGGGTGCGGAGGGTGCGGCGGATCCAGCAGGAGATGCTGAGTGCGGCGCGCCACGAGGTGCTGGCGGCGCGCAGCGAGCCGGGCGCCGACCCCGAGGTGGTGGACCGGGTCCTGAGGCACCTCGACGTGCGTAGCCTGCGCTGAGCCGCGACTGCCGCCCGCTCCTGCGCGGGGTGGCCGGGTTGTCGGTCGGGCGGCGGGCGGCCGGAGCCGTCGGCCCGAGGGCGGGCGGCCGGAGCCTTGGACCCGAGGGCGGCCGGTCTGTCGGTTTGACCGTGGGCGGACGGGGCGGCGTAGGGTCGTTCGTATGGCACGGAATGTGGTAATCAGTGGCGGAGGTACGGGAATTGGGCTCGCGGCGGCCCGGGTGTTCGCCGCCGGCGGGGACCGGGTGCTGCTGCTCGGGCGGCGGGCCGACGTGCTGGAGAAGGCCGACGTGCCCGGCGCGTCGACCTACGCGGCCGATCTCGCCGAGCCGGAGGACGTGCGCGGTGTCGCCGCCTTCGTGGAGCGCGAGCTGGGAGCGGTGGACGTGCTCGTGCACAGCGCCGGCGGCAACGGGCTGCTCGAACCCCGGGCCCCGCAGGGCGATCCCCTCGCGGCCGTCGCACACACCTGGACCGTGAACTTCCGGCTCAACACCCTCACCGCGGTCCTGCTCACCGAGGCGCTGAAGCCGCGGCTCGCCGAGCCCGGCGGCCGGGTGCTGTTCCTCGGCTCCATCGCCGCCTACCGGGGATCCGGAAGCGGGGCGTACGCGGCGGCCAAGGCCGGACTGCACCCCTACGCCCACGACCTGGCCCGCGAACTGGGGCCGCGCGGCATCACCGTGAACGTGGTCGCGCCCGGCTACATCGAGGACACCGAGTTCTTCGGAGACGCGATGGCCGAGGAGCGCCGGGCCCGGCTCATCGGCGAGACGTCGAACGGACGGGCGGGAACCCCGGGGGACGTCGCCGAGACCCTGCACTGGCTGGCCTCCCCGGGCGCCGGGCACATCACGTCGCAGATCATCCAGGTCAACGGCGGCGCCGAACGCGGCCACTGACCCGGCGGACACCAGGAGGGGCTCCCCGCGCCGCGGGGAGCCCCTCCTGCATCCTCCGAGTGGTGGTCAGCGCTCCGGCCGCCCGGAGCCGTTGCCGTGGTAGCGGCGCTGCTGGGCCGGTACGGCCTCGGGGGACGGGCGGTGACCGTTGCTGCCGGAAGACGGCGGGAGCACGGCGTCCGCCGTGTTGACCCGGGGCAGCGCATAGGGGTGCTCGCGGGTCAGCCAGCGGATCATCTCCTCGCGGACCGCCACCCGCACCGTCCAGATGTCGTCCGCGTCCTTGGCCGTCACCAGGGCCCGCACCTGCATGGTGTTCGGGGTGGTGTCCGTGACGGACAGGTTGTAGGCGCGGCCGTCCCAGGCCGGGCACTCGCGCAGGATGTCGCGGAGCTTGTCGCGCATCGCCTCCACCGGCGCCGAGTGGTCGACGTGCCAGAAGACGATCCCCGTCATCTGCGGGGTGCCGCGCGACCAGTTCTCGAACGGCTTGGACGTGAAGTACGACACCGGCATCGTGATGCGGCGCTCGTCCCAGGTGTGGACGGTCAGGAACGTCAGCGTGATCTCCTCGACCGTGCCCCACTCGCCGTCCACCACCACCGTGTCCCCGATGCGGACCATGTCGCCGAAAGCGATCTGGAACCCGGCGAACATGTTGCTCAGAGTGGACTGGGCCGCGACACCGGCGACGATGCCGAGGATTCCCGCCGAGGCCAGCAGCGACGCACCGGCCGCCTTGAAGGCCGGGAAGGTCAGCAGCATGCTCGCCGCGGCCACCACGCCGACGACCGCGGACACCACCCGCATGATCAGCGTCACCTGGGTGCGCACCCGGCGGACCCTGGCCGGATCGCGGTGGGCCCGGGCGTGGGCGTAGCGGCTGTACGACGTCTCGACGATCGCCGCCGCGATACGGATCACCAGCCAGGCGGTCGACCCGATCAGCACCAGCGTCAGCGTCTGGCCGATGCCCTCACGGCGCGCTTCCAGCATCTGCGCCTCGTCGTACGACCCTCTCAGCAGGGCCGCGAAGAGGACCAGCATGTAGGGGATGCGGCCACGGCGGAGCAGACCCCACAGCGGGGTCTCGTGGTGTCGTTCGTCGGCTTTGCGCAGCAGGAAGTCGGTCGCCCAGCCGATCACGAGCGTGAGCACGACCGAGCCACCGACCACGATCAGCGGTCGTAGCAGGTTCTCCATGCCACCGAACCTAACCGGCTCCCCGGGGGCATGAACATGTGACTTCCGCTGCGTCGTGGGTAGTGCCGCGATCCCGGGTCGTCACACCCGGCTGGCACCATGGCCCCATGAACATCATGCTCTTTCACTCGACCTTCGGGCTGCGGCCCGCGGTGCTCCACGCCGCTGACCGACTGCGAGCGGCCGGACACGAGGTGTGGACGCCCGACCTCTTCGAGGGGCGCACCTTCGACCAGGTCGAGGAGGGCATGGAGCACAAGGAGAAGATCGGCAAGGAGGAGCTGCTGAAGCGGGCCGTCCTGGCCGCCGCGCCGTACTCCGAGCGCGGGCTGGTGTACGCCGGGTTCTCCCTCGGCGCCTCCATCGCCCAGACCCTCGCCCTCGGCGACGAGAAGGCACGCGGCCTGCTCCTGCTGCACGGCACGTCGGACATCGCGCCGGACGTCACCGCGCCGGACCTGCCGGTCCAGCTGCACGTGGCGGAGCCGGACCCCTTCGAGACGGACGACTGGCTCAGCGCCTGGTATCTCCAGATGGGCCGCACCGGAGCCGACGTGGAGGTGTACCGGTACGCCGGGGCCGGTCACCTCTACACCGACCCCGACCTGCCCGACTACGACGCGGAGGCCGCCGAGGCCACGTGGCGGGTGGCACTCGGCTTCCTCGACACCCTGTAGCGCGGTTACACCGGGGTCTGGACGCGCTCGAGCTTCTGCGTGCCGCTGAGGGTGCGGTACGAGCGCGACCACTTGGCGGTCGCGTCCCGCTTCGCGCGGTCGGAGATGACGTAGTAGTCCATCTGCGCGCGCTCGGCCGTGATGTCCAGGACACCGAAGCCGTGCCGGTCGGTGTCGACCCAGTGGACATGGCGGTTGGCCGCGCGGATGACGGGCGCGGCGACCGCGGAGACCGTGCCCTCGGGGACCTTCACGATGTCGTCGAGGTTGTCCGAGGTGACCGACGTGACGACGAACTCCGTGGCGGCCGACGGCGACAGCGGATACGTCCCGGCGTCCACCGGCACGTCGTTGGCCCACGCCATGTGGATGTCGCCGGTGAGGAAGACGGTGTTGCGGATCGCATTCGTCCGCAGGTGTGCCAGGATCTCGCGGCGGTCGTCGGTGTAGCCGTCCCACTGGTCGGTGTTGAGGGCCAGGCCCTCCTGCGGCAGGCCCAGCAGTTTGGCGAGCGGCTTCAGCAGGTCGGCGGAGAGCGAGCCGATGGCGAACGGCGAGATCATCACCGAGTTGCCGACCAGCCGCCAGGTGGTGTCGGAAGCCTTCAGACCGGCCTTGAGCCAGTCGAGCTGGGCGCGGCCGGTGAGCGTGCGGTCCGGGTCGTCGACCTCGCCGTTGCCGACCTTGACCTGCTGGGAGCGGAAGGAGCGCAGGTCCAGTAGCGAGAGGTCGGCCAGCTTGCCGAAGCGCAGCCGGCGGTAGGTGGTGCCCGCGATCGCGGGACGCACCGGCATCCACTCGAAGTAGGCCTGCTTGGCGGCGGCCTGGCGGGCGGACCAGGCGCCCTCCGCGCCCTCGGTGTGGTTCTCCGCGCCGCCCGACCAGGTGTCGTTGGCGAACTCGTGGTCGTCCCAGATCGCCACGACCGGGGCCGTGGCGTGCAGCGCCTGGAGGTCCGGGTCGGTCTTGTAACGGGCGTGCCGGGTGCGGTAGTCGGCGAGGGCGACGATCTCGTGGGCCGGGGCGTGCGGGCGGACGACCTTGCCGCGGGTGGCGTACTCGCCGGTGCCGTACTCGTAGATGTAGTCGCCGAGGTGCAGCCAGGCGTCCAGGTCGCCGCGGGCCGCGAGGTGGCGGTACGGGGAGAAGTAGCCGGCCTCCCAGTTGGCGCAGGAGACCACGCCGAAGCGCAGGCCCGGCACGGCGGCGTCGTGCGCCGGGGCGGTACGGGTGCGGGCGGCGGGGGAGTCGGTGCCGCCGGCGGAGAAGCGGAACCAGTAGTCGGTGCCCGGCTCCAGGCCGCGGACATCGGCCTTGACGGTGTGGTCGGAGGCCGCCGTGGCGGTGGTGGAGCCCTTGGCGACGACGGTGGTGAACGCCTTGTCCCGGGCGACGACCCAGCTCACCTCGGTGTCCGGGCCGACTCCCGAACCGGGTATCGCCTCGGGCACCGGGGTGACGCGGGTCCACAGCAGGATGCCGTCCGGCAGCGGGTCGCCGGAGGCCACACCGTGCAGGAAGGCGGGGGCCTGGTCGACGGCGCGCGCCGGCAGGGTCGCCGCCAGCGGCCCGGCCAGGACAGCAGTCGCCGCCGCGGCCTTGACGACCGTACGGCGGCGCGGGGTGAGGGAGTTGAGGCCCTCTGACGTCTTCGATGATCTGTATCGGCTGGTCACGACCGATCAGGTTACTGGTCGGTATGCACCGAAGCGGGCGAACTCCGAAAGTTCGCCCGCTCTTTCAGCTCCGGATACCGGAGCTGCCCGGTTTACGGCCCGCCGTTCGTCGGCGACTAGCCCTTGAGGGCCGCGTTGATCGCCTTGGTGTAGTCGGCCAGTGTCCCGGGGGCGCTCTGGCCGTCGCTGCCCGTGACCTTCTTGCCGTCCATGAGCAGCGTCGGCGTACCACTGAAGTCGTACTTCTTGCCGTCCGCGTCGAACTTCTCGGCCATCAGCAGCGCCCACTTGTCGTAGGTGCCGTCCTTCACGGCCTTCTGGAACGTCTTGTCGTCCTTGAGGGCGTCGACCGTGTTCGCCACCTTGATGAGGTAGTCGTCGTCCTTGAACTTGTCGTCCGTCTCGGTGGGGTGGTACTTGGCCGAGTAGAGCGCCGTCTTGTAGTCGAGGAACGCCTCGGTGCTCACGTTCAGGGCGGCGCCCAGCGCGCTCAGGGCGTTCTTGGACCCCTCGCCGGGGACGTTGCCGTCGATGAAGGTCGCGCCGACGTACTGGAGCTTGTACTTGCCGTCCTCGACGTCCTTGTGGATGGTCGAGCCGAGGGTCTGCTCGAACTGGGCGCACGCGGGGCAGCGCGGGTCCTCGTACATGACGAGGGTCTTCTTGGCGCTGTCCTTGCCGATGACGACCGTCGTGCCGTCCTTGCCCGACGTGTTGGCCGGCTCGACGAGCTTGGCGCTCTTCGCGGCCTCCCAGTCGTCGGGCTTGTTGGCCTGGACGATCGCGTAGCCGACGCCGCCGGCTACCGCCAGGACGGCGACGATGGAACAGGCGACGACGACCTGACGCTTGGTCTTCGCCCGCTTGGCCTCGCGCTCGCGCTCGATGCGCAGCCGCTCGCGGGCCGCCGTCTTCGCCGACTGGCTGTTGCGCTTGCTCATGGTGATGCTCTCCGTGGGGACGCGCACACCTGTGTGTGCGGGATTCGTAGGGGGACTGCCGGTGCCCGGAAGTGCCGCAGAGGGATGCTCCTGCGGCCTGAGTGCCTTACGCGAAGGCGGGCGAGCACGGCGGTCCACGCCGTCCCAGGGAGTACGTGAGGATCCGGTCGCGGGCGGTCGGCGTGCGGTCGGCGGCCCGTGCCCGCAGGTGCCGCCCGGCCGGGGCCCGCTCCACCGCGACCGCGGCGACCGCCAGCAGCAGCGGCCGGAACGTGGTGGCCGTCACCGCCCGCAGCAGCTGGGCCAGAGCCCGCTCACCGCGGCGCAGCCACACGGCGGCCAGGAGCCCGACGCCGATGTGCGCGCCGAGCAGCAGCCAGGCGGTCGCCGGGTCGGCATGGGCGACCGCGACCGCGAGCCGGTCGCCGCCGGTGGCCCCCGCCATCCGCGCCAGGGGCGTGCCGACCTCTCCGCCGCACAGGACGTCCAGGCCGACCGAGCGCAGGGGGCCGGCGACCGGGCCGCCCGCCCGGCCGTAACAGGCGTGCTGGCCGGCGGTGAACACCGTGTCGGCGGCCAGCTCCAGCGGGATCAGCAGGGCCGCGATCCTCCCGAAGGAGCGCTCGCGGCCCGCCAGGGCGAACGCGATCACGAACACGGCGGCGGCGACCGCGGCCACCGTGCTCACCGGTAGCGGGGCTCCGGACAGCAGGACGTGCGACGCGGTGCTGAGCGTCACGACCACGGCCGTGAACAGCGCCGCGCGTACGGCTCTGAGCGGGATCCCGGATATGTCCATAGCGATAGGAGAGTGTGTCACGTGGGCCTGTAAGGGACCCCTAAAGGATGCCTGTGAGAGGGGTGAGAGGCCGTACCGTCACAGGCCCGGGATCCTTCCGTTGCGGAACAGGTCCACGAAGGTCTGGTGATCGGCACGGGCGCGGGCCCCGTAGCCGTGCGCGAAGTCGACCAGCAGCGGCGCGAAGCCCTCCTCGTCGGCCGCGATCGCCGCGTCGATGGCCCGCTCCGTGGAGAACGGCACCAGGGACTCGCCGGACTGGTCGTCCGCCGCCGCGTGCATCGTGGCCGTCGCCCGGCCGAGGTCGGCCACCACCTGCGCGATCTCCTCCGGCTCGTCGATGTCGCCCCAGTTCAGGTCGACCGCGTACGGCGAGACCTCCGCGACCAGCTGACCCGCGCCGTCCAGCTCGGTCCAGCCCAGCCACGGGTCGGCGTGCGCCTGGAGGGCCCGCTGCGAGATGACCGTGCGGTGCCCCTCGTGCTGGAAGTAGTCGCGGATCGCCCGGTCCGTGATGTGCCGCGAGACCGCCGGGGTCTGTGCCTGCTTGATGTAGATCACGACGTCGTTCTCCAGGGCGTCGCTGTGCCCCTCCAGCAGGATGTTGTACGACGGCAGCCCCGCCGAGCCGATGCCGATGCCGCGCCGGCCGACGACGTCCTTGACCCGGTAGGAGTCGGGGCGGGCCAGGGAGCTGTCCGGCAGCGTCTCCAGATACCCGTCGAAGGCGGCGAGGACCTTGTAGCGCGTGGCCGCGTCCAGCTCGACCGAGCCGCCCCCCGAGGCGAAGCGGCGCTCGAAGTCACGGATCTCCGTCATCGAGTCCAGCAGGGCGAAACGGGTCAGCGAGCGGGCGTCCCGCAGCGCGTCCAGCAGCGGGCCCTGCGCGGTGTCCAGCGTGAACGGCGGCACCTCGTCGCTCTTCGCGCCCGTGGCCAGGGCGCGGATCCGCTCGCGGTACGCCACCGCGTAGATCGTCACCAGCTCGGAGATCTGCTCGTCGGCGAGCGCCTTCGCGTACCCGATCAGCGCGATGGAGGCGGCGAAGCGCTTCAGGTCCCACGTGAAGGGGCCGACGTAGGCCTCGTCGAAGTCGTTGACGTTGAAGATCAGGCGGCCGTTGGCGTCCATGTAGGTGCCGAAGTTCTCCGCGTGCAGGTCGCCGTGGATCCACACACGGGACGTGCGCTCGTCCAGGTAGGGGCCCGGGAGTATGCCCTCGCGCTCCTGGTCGTGGTAGAAGAGGCACGCCGTGCCCCGGTAGAAGGCGAAGGCCGAGGCCGCCATCTTCCGGAACTTCACGCGGAACGCGGCCGGGTCGGCGGCCAGGAGCTCGCCGAAGGCGGTGTCGAAGACGGCGAGGATCTCCTCGCCGCGATGCTCCTCGTCGAGCTGCGGGAACGACATCGCTGGGTGCCTCCTGGTACGTGCTGTCAGGGCGGCTGGTCCGCCCTGATGCCTAACGCGCGGCGGCCCGCGGGAGTGCCCGCGGTCCTCGCCAGAAGGTACGCGGGTCAGCCCTCCGCGTGTCAGTGCCGAGGCATAGACTTCGACGCTGTCCCCCAGACTGCCCGCAGCCTGACGGACCCGTCCGACCCCTGTTCTCCCTGGAGGCCGCAGCCGTGTCAAAGCCGCCGTTCACGCACCTGCACGTCCACACCCAGTACTCGCTGCTGGACGGTGCCGCGCGGCTGAAGGACATGTTCAACGCGTGCAACGAGATGGGCATGACGCACATCGCCATGTCCGACCACGGCAACCTCCACGGGGCGTACGACTTCTTCCACTCCGCGCAGAAGGCCGGGGTCACCCCGATCATCGGGATCGAGGCCTACGTCGCCCCCGAGTCCCGCCGCAACAAGCGCAAGATCCAGTGGGGCCAGCCGCACCAGAAGCGGGACGACGTCTCCGGTTCCGGCGGTTACACCCACAAGACGATGTGGGCCGTGAACAGCACGGGGCTGCACAACCTCTTCCGGCTGTCCTCCGACGCCTACGCCGAGGGCTGGCTGCAGAAGTGGCCCCGGATGGACAAGGAGACCATCTCCCAGTGGTCCGAGGGGATCGTCGCCTCCACCGGATGCCCCTCCGGCGAGGTCCAGACCCGGCTGCGCCTCGGCCACTTCGACGAGGCCCTGAAGGCCGCCGCCGACTACCAGGACATCTTCGGCAAGGACCGCTACTTCCTGGAGCTGATGGACCACGGCATCGACATCGAGCACCGGGTCCGCGACGGCCTCCTGGAGATCGGCAAGAAGCTCGGCATCCCCCCGCTGGTCACCAACGACTCGCACTACACCTACGCGCACGAGGCGACCGCCCACGACGCGCTGCTGTGCATCCAGACCGGCAAGAACCTCTCCGACCCGGACCGCTTCAAGTTCGACGGCACCGGCTACTACCTGAAGTCCACGGACGAGATGTACGCCATCGACTCCTCGGACGCCTGGCAGGAGGGCTGCGCCAACACCCGCCTGATCGCCGAGATGGTCGACACCACGGGCATGTTCGTCAAGCGCGACCTCATGCCCAAGTTCGACATCCCCGAGGGCTACACCGAGGTCAGCTGGTTCCGCGAGGAGACCCTGCGCGGCATGCACCGCCGTTTCCCGGACGGCATCCCGGACGACCGCATGAAGCAGGTCGAGTACGAGATGGACACCATCATCTCGATGGGCTTCCCGGGCTACTTCCTCGTGGTCGCCGACTTCATCATGTGGGCCAAGAAGCAGGGCATCGCGGTCGGCCCCGGCCGAGGCTCCGCGGCCGGCTCGATCGTCGCCTACGCCCTCGGCATCACCGACCTCGACCCCATCCCGCACGGCCTGATCTTCGAGCGCTTCCTCAACCCCGAGCGCATCTCCATGCCCGACGTCGACATCGACTTCGACGAGCGCCGGCGCGTCGAGGTGATCCGGTACGTGACGGAGAAGTACGGCGCCGACAAGGTCGCCATGATCGGCACGTACGGCACCATCAAGGCCAAGAACGCGATCAAGGACTCCGCGCGCGTGCTGGGCTACCCGTACGCGATGGGCGACCGCATCACCAAGGCCATGCCCGCCGACGTCCTCGGCAAGGGCATCAACCTGGACGGCATCACCAACCCCGAGCACCCGCGCTACTCGGAGGCGGGCGAGGTCCGGGCGATGTACGAGAACGAGCCGGACGTGAAGAAGGTCATCGACACCGCCAAGGGCGTCGAGGGCCTGGTCCGGCAGATGGGCGTGCACGCCGCCGGCGTGATCATGTCCAGCGAGACCATCACCGACCACGTGCCCGTCTGGGTCCGGCACACGGACAAGGTCACCATCACCCAGTGGGACTACCCGAGCTGTGAGTCGCTCGGCCTGCTGAAGATGGACTTCCTGGGCCTGCGCAACCTGACGATCATGGACGACGCCGTCAAGATGGTGAAGTCCAACAAGGGGATCGACATCGATCTCCTGAGCCTCCCGCTCGACGACCCCACGACCTTCGAACTGCTCCAGCGCGGCGACACCCTCGGCGTCTTCCAGTTCGACGGCGGCCCGATGCGCTCCCTGCTCCGGCTGATGAAGCCGGACAACTTCGAAGACATCTCCGCCGTGTCGGCCCTGTACCGCCCGGGCCCCATGGGCATGAACTCCCACACGAACTACGCGCTGCGCAAGAACGGGCAGCAGGAGATCACGCCCATCCACCCCGAGCTGGAGGAGCCGCTCAAGGAGGTCCTGGACGTCACCTACGGCCTGATCGTCTACCAGGAGCAGGTGCAGAAGGCCGCCCAGATCATCGCCGGGTACTCGCTCGGCGAGGCCGACATCCTCCGCCGCGTGATGGGCAAGAAGAAGCCCGAGGAACTGGCGAAGAACTTCGTCCTGTTCCAGGAGGGCGCCCGCAAGAAGGGCTTCAGCGACGAGGCCATCCAGGCCCTGTGGGACGTGCTGGTCCCCTTCGCCGGCTACGCCTTCAACAAGGCGCACTCCGCCGCGTACGGACTCGTCTCCTACTGGACGGCGTACCTCAAGGCGAACCACCCCGCCGAGTACATGGCGGCGCTGCTCACGTCCGTGAAGGACGACAAGGACAAGTCGGCCGTCTACCTCAACGAGTGCCGCCGCATGGGCATCAAGGTGCTCCCGCCGGACGTCAACGAGTCGATGTCCAACTTCGCGGCCCAGGGCGACGACGTGATCCTCTTCGGCCTCTCCGCCGTGCGCAACGTCGGCACCAACGTGGTCGAGTCGATCATCAGGTGCCGCACGTCCAAGGGGAAGTACGTCTCCTTCCCGGACTACCTCGACAAGGTGGAGGCGGTGGTCTGCAACAAGCGCACCACCGAGTCGCTGATCAAGGCCGGCGCCTTCGACGCCATGGGCCACACCCGCAAGGGCCTCACCGCGCACTACGAGCCGATGATCGACAACGTGGTCGCGGTCAAGCGCAAGGAGGCCGAGGGGCAGTTCGACCTCTTCGGCGGCATGGGCGAGGCCGAGACCAGCGAGCCGGGCTTCGGGCTCGACGTGGAGTTCTCCCCCGACGAGTGGGACAAGACCTATCTGCTCGCCCAGGAGCGGGAGATGCTCGGTCTGTACGTCTCCGACCACCCGCTGTTCGGCCTGGAGCACATCCTGTCCGACAAGGCCGACGCGGGCATCTCCCAGCTGACCGGCGGTGACTACTCCGACGGCTCGGTGGTCACCATCGGCGGCATCATCTCCGGCCTCCAGCGCAAGATGACCAAGCAGGGCAACGCCTGGGCCATCGCCACCGTCGAGGACCTCGCCGGCTCGATCGAGTGCATGTTCTTCCCCGCGACCTACCAGCTCGTCTCGACCCAACTCGTCGAGGACGCCGTGGTGTTCGTCAAGGGCCGCCTCGACAAGCGCGAGGACATCCCGCGGCTCGTCGCGATGGAGCTGATGATCCCGGACCTGTCCAACGCGGGCACCAACGCGCCCGTGGTCCTCACCATCCCGGCCACCCGGGTCACTCCGCCGCTGGTCAGCCGCCTCGGCGAGGTCCTCAGCCACCACAAGGGCGACAGCGAGGTCCGGATCAAGCTCCAGGGGCCGACCAAGACGACCGTGCTGCGGCTGGACCGGCACCGGGTGAAGCCGGACCCGGCGCTGTTCGGTGATCTGAAGGTGCTGCTCGGGCCGTCCTGCCTGGCCGGGTGAGACGGGGCTCTCGATGCGCTTGTGGGGCGTACCCGGGCCCGGGTACGCCCCTCGTGCATGTGCGTGGGCTCAACACCCCGTCACACAGGCGTCAGTTGTGGCCGAAGCTGCGCTTTCGCTTGGCCGACGCCATCTCGCCGGGGGTCGTCTCGACCTCGGGCTGGGGCTCGGTCTGCGAGGCGGGGCTGCGGTCGGCCCGCTGACCACGCTCGGTGGGACGCTGCTGCTTACGGTCACGGTTCTTGTTCTTGGCCATGGTGATGCCTCCTGTGGGGGACTAGGGGCCAGGGCCGGGACCAGATTCACACAGCCCGACATCGATCGCATGTCGGACAATTACCGTGCGTGACAGGGGTGGTCGCGAGGGGCGGCGCCGAAACGCCACGCCGAAGATCGAGTTCGGGCCGTTAACCTCCGCGCCGTCGGGCAGACTCGAAACAAGCCCGAAGCAAACCTCCTGGGAAGAGGGTGAGTCGCGTGGACCGCTGCATCGTCCTGGTGGACGCTGGGTATCTGCTGGGAGCCGCGGCGAGTCTCCTCGCCGGGGAGCCCTCACGGTCCCGCATCACCGTCGACCACACCGCCCTCATCCAGGGGCTGCGTGAGCGCGCCGAATCCGACACCCAGCAGCCGCTGCTGCGCATCTACTGGTTCGACGGCGCCCCCGACCGCGTCCCGCAGCCCGAGCACCGCAGACTGCGCGTGATGCCCCGGGTCACCGTCCGGCTCGGCGCCCTCACCCGCAGCGACGGCCGCTGGGCGCAGAAGGGCGTGGACGCCGCGATGCACGCCGAACTCACCGAACTGGCCCGCAACCGCGCCTGCTCCGACGTCGTCCTCGTCACCGGCGACGGCGACCTGCTGCCCGGCATGATGGCCGCCAAGGAACACGGCGTCGCCGTCCACCTGTGGGCCGTCCAGGCCGCCGACGGCGACTACAACCAGTCCGAGGACCTGGTCGCCGAGGCCGACGAGCGGCGCGTCCTGGACCGTACGTGGATCACCAAGGCCGTCCGTGCCAAGGACCACACCGGGGTGTGCGCGCCGCAGCCCGCGCCCCGGCCCGAGATCGCCGCCATCCTCTCCGCGCCGCTGCCCGAATCCGCCCTCGGCCCTGCCGGGGTTGCGGACCGGCCCGCCCCGCAGCCCCGGCACCAGGAGGCCGCCCCCGGGCCGAACGGCACCGAGGAGCGGGCGCCCGCCGCCAAAGGGGTCCCCACGCCCAAAGACCTGGCCGCCCTGCGCGCCCCCGGCACCCAGCCCGCCCAGCCCCCCGCCTCCGCCACCCTCCGCTGGTCCTCCGACAAGGGCTGGGTCGACCGGCCCGCGGCCGAGCCCCCCGAGGCCGCCTCGATGCCGACGCTCGCCCAGCTGACCACGGCGGAGCAGCGCTGGGCCGACCGCGAGGAGGACATCACCACCGTCGGCGGCGACCCCTTCGAGGTGGGGCAGGTCTTCGCCCGGCGCTGGGTCGAGCGCCTCGGCGACCAGAGCCATCTGCAGAAGCTGTCCGGGATGTACCCGCGCGTCCCGCACCGCGTCGACGGCGAGCTGCTGCGCTACGCGGCCCGGTTCGGCCTGCTCGCCCACAAGGACGACCAGATCGACGAGCGGGACCGTTACGCCATCCGGGCCGGCTTCTGGCGGGAGATCAGCGTGCGCACGGGAGTGGAGCACCCGCCCGTCGACGCCTGAGTTCCCGCCGGCGGATTTCACGGGCACGGACCGACCCGAGGGCGGACCGGGGCCGCCGACCCCGTAGTCTCGTCCCTTGTGAGTACGCGCGCGGCACAGGCATTTCGGCACGATGGTGACGTCGTGTGCGCGGTGCGCGGGCTGACCAAGACCTATCCGGCGGTCCGGGCCCGGCGCGGCACCCCGGGAACCCCCGAGGTCCGGGCCACGGACGACGTGACGCTGGACATCCGCCGCGGCGAGATCTTCGGCCTGCTCGGTCCGAACGGCGCCGGCAAGTCCACCCTCGTGCGCCAGCTCACCGGGCTCATGCGGCCCGACCGGGGCAGCGTGGAGATCCTCGGCCACGACATCGTGCGCCACCCCGAGCGGGCGGCGCGGATCCTCGCCTATCTCGGGCAGGAGTCGACCGCCCTCGACGAGCTGACCGTGTCGCTGGCCGCCGAGACCACCGGGCGGCTGCGCGGCCTGGACGTGCGGCAGGCCCGGGCCGAGCGGGACGCCGTCCTCGACGAGCTGGGACTCGCGCCGCTCGCCGGCCGGGCGCTGAAGAAGCTCTCCGGGGGGCAGCGGCGCCTGGCGTGCTTCGCCGCGGCCCTGGTGGGGGAGCGGCCGCTGCTCGTCCTCGACGAGCCGACCACCGGCATGGACCCGGTGGCGCGCCGGGCCGTGTGGTCCGCCGTCGACCGGCGCAGGGCCGAGCACGGGACGACCGTGCTGCTGGTCACGCACAACGTCATCGAGGCCGAGACCGTGCTGGACCGGGTGGCCGTCCTCGACCGGGGGCGGGTGATCGCCTGCGACACCCCCGCCGGGCTCAAGGAACAGGTCGCCGGCGAGGTGCGCGTCGACCTGGTGTGGCGGGACGCGGCTCCGCTGCACGTGCCCGAGGTGGCCGCGCTGCGGGACCGGGTCGTGGAGTCGGGCCGCCGCTGGACGCTGCGGCTCGGACCCGAGGAGGCCCGGGCGGTCGTCGCGACCGTCACCGGCGGGGCCGCCTTCGCCGCCCTTGACGACTTCACCCTGGCCACGCCGAGTCTGGAGGACGTGTACCTCGCCCTCGGCGGTGCCGTGCAGCAGGGGCTGGTGAAGGTGTGAGCGCCACCGTGTCGGGCAGGCCGGGCCGTGAGCACACCGGCCGCCGTATCCGTACCGAACAGGCGACTGCCGCAGTGGACCCGAGCGAAGGGGAGCAGCGCGACGTGAGTGTCGTACCCGCCGATGTCCTGCCGGGCAGTGCCCTGGCCGCTGAGGAGCCCACCGCGGGCGCGGCCGCGCTCGGGCCCCGGGCGCGGCTCTGGCCGTCGCTGGCGGCCGTGTACCGGGCCCAGCTGTCCCGGGCGAGGGTGGCGCGGATCCCGCTGCTGTTCGTGGCGACCTTCCAGTCGGTCGGGATCATGATCCTGATGCGCGGGGTCGTGGACGACGGGGCGGAGGCGCAGGCCGTCGTCGCCGGGTCGTCGGTCCTGGTGGTCGCCTTCGTCGCGCTGAACCTGCTCGCCCAGTACTTCGGGCAGCTGCGGGCCAGTGGCGGGCTCGACCACTACGCGACGCTGCCCGTGCCGCCGGCCGCGGTGGTGCTGGGCGCGGCGGGGGCGTACGCCTCGTTCACCGTGCCGGGGACCGTCGTGACCGCGGTGTTCGGCTGTGTGCTGTTCGGGCTGCCGATGGCCCACCTGTGGGTCCTGATGGCCGTGATCCCGCTCGCGGGCGCCGCGCTCGCCGGGCTCGGCGCGGCGCTGGGCCTGCTCGCGCCCCGGCCGGAACTGGCCACGCTGCTCGGGCAGCTGGGCATGTCGGCGGCGCTGCTGCTGGGCGTGCTGCCGGCGGACCGGATGCCGGACGTCGTGCGCTTCGCGCGGGACCTGCTGCCGTCGACGTACGGCGTGGAGGCCTTCGCGCGTACGTTCGGGCCGCACCCCGACTGGGCCTTCGTGCTCGGGGACCTCGCGGTGTGCGGGGCCGTGGGCGGCGTCTCGCTGGCCGTGGCGACCTGGGCGTACCGCCGGGCGGCCGTCCGTTGAGCGGGGAGCGGTCGTCCGGTGACGCGGCGCACAGGCGGGCCTGGCACGATGGCAGGGTGACCGCACCACTGACTCCGCCTCCGCCACCGCATGGACACTCCGCACAGGACGCGTGGCAGCCGCCGGACGGCGGGCCCGCGGCTCCCGGGTCCCGGCCCGCCGAGTACGCCGGGCACGGCTGGTACGGACAGGACGGCCCCGGGATGAAGACGGAACTGCGGGAAGCCGCCGTGATCGCGGTGGCCGTCGCGCTCGGCGGAGTGCTGCTCGGCGTGCTGTGGTGGTGGCTCGCGCCGCACGTGCCGCTGGTCGGCGACGTGGTGGAGAAGAACTGGGTCGTCTACCTCAAGGACACCGAGGGCGAGCAGGCCATCGGTGTCGACGGCACGTTCGCGCTGCTCGGGCTGGCCTTCGGGGCCGTCAGCGCGCTGGTCGTCTTCCTGCTGCGGCGGCGCGGGGGTGTGCCCCTGGTGGTGGGGCTGGCCCTCGGCGGACTGCTCGGGTCGCTGCTCGCCTGGCGGATCGGGGTGTGGCTCGGACCCGCCGACGACGTGGTCGCGCACGCGCGGGAGGCCGGCCGGGGCGTGACGTTCGACGCGCCGCTGAAGCTGAGCGCGAAGGGAGCGCTCCTGGCATGGCCGCTGGCCGCGCTGGTGCTGCACCTCGGCCTGATGGCCCTGTTCGGCCCCCGCGACCCGGAACCGGAGTTCCCGCCCGGCCCGTACCCGCAACCACCGGCCGCGCACGACCACTAGAGCCGCGACCGCCGCACGCACGATCCGCAGCCGACGGTCGGTCGGGCGAGGTGGCTTGCCGCCGGCGGCCGGTGAGCGCGGGGCCGGCTGCCGCCGGGAGGCCGGTGTGGCCGGGGCGCGGCCGACGCCGCAGCCGACGGGTGCCCGGGCCGCCTGTCGTCGACGGCCGTCGGATGCCCCGACCGCCGACCAGGGCGCTCGCTACCGGCCGATGGGGGCCAGGGTCGCTTCGGTGAGTTTTTGCAGGTCGTCGGGGGTGAGTTCGACCTCCAGGCCCCTTCTGCCCGCCGAGACGCAGATCGTCGCGTGCGCCGAGGCCGAGGCGTCCAGGACCGTCGGCAGCTTCTTGCGCTGGCCCAACGGCGAGATGCCGCCCCGGACATAGCCCGTCGTGCGTTCCGCCAGTGCCGGGTCGGCCATCGCCGCGCGCTTGCCGCCCACGGCCGCCGCCAGGGCCTTCAGGTCCAGCTGGCCCGCCACCGGGACCACCGCGACGGTCAGCGTGCCGTCGACGTCCGCGACCAGGGTCTTGAAGACGCGGTCGGGGGAGACGCCCATCGCCTCGGCCGCCTCCTCGCCGTAGGAGGGGTGCGCGGGGTCGTGGTCGTAGGAGTGGACCGTGAAGCTCGCGCCCGCCGCGGTGAGGGCCACCGTCGCGGGCGTGCCGCCCTGCTGTTGCTGCTTCTTCGACTTCTTCGCCATGCCGATCCGCTCAGTTGAGGCTCATCGGGCCGCGCGTCAGCTCCGACGCCGGCAACGACGGCAGACTACGGATGATCGCCGTCTCGGAGCGAAGGAGTTTCAGCTCGTCGCGCAGGCGGGACGCGGTGTCCGGGGACTGGAGCAGGCGCTGCTTGGTCGGGGTGTCCAGCATCATGGCGGCCGCCACGAGGTACGACACCACGCCCGGCTCGTCGGGCAGGTCGGCCCCCGTCGTCAGGGACCGCTCACGCGCCCCGGCCAGCCGCTTCTGGTACTGGCGGAACGAGCGCAGCACCCCTTCCGCCAAGGGCGCGGCCTCGTCGCCCGGCTCCTCGCCCAGGGGCTCCAGCTCGGCCGTCAGGAAGGGCCCGGACGCCTCCACCGACAGCAGCTTCACCCGGGTCGTGCCGGTCGCCAGCACTTCGAAGGAGCCGTCGGCGCGCTCCCGGATCGTCGCCGCGTCCGCGATGCAGCCGACCTTGTGGAACGCCTTGGCCGGTTCCGCGCCGAAGCCCGCCGCAGGCCCCCGCTCGGGCAGGGCCGTCGGGTCGGGCATGCCGGGCGCGCTGGGGGCCACCTCGTGGCCGTCGCGGATCGCCACGACGGCGAACCGGCGCGGTTCGTCCTCGGGCGTCTTCAGCAGCTCGCGCATCATCGCGCGATACCGCTCCTCGAAGACGTTGAGCGGCAGCACGAGCCCCGGGAACAGCACCGAGTTCAGGGGGAAGAGGGGGAGGCGGACGGTGGTCACGACGCAAAAGCCTAATGGTCGCCGGGACGGACTCGTCCGCCCCGTTCACTCCGTGGATGCGCGGAGGGGTCCCCGGCCGCTCCGGCCGCCCCGGCCAGGACGTCCTCGCGCACCCGCAGGAAGTGGCCGAGCGGGTCGTCCGACACCCGGTCCCAGGGGAAGGAGGTGGCGTACGGGCCGTTCAGGTGCAGCTGCTCCGCCGCGTCGTGCCAGCGCTCCAGCCGTACCAGGACGAAGATCAGCAGATTCCGCATCCGGGCCGGCCAGGGGTCGGCGGCCGGCAGCATCGGGGACAGGGCGATCGCCCGGTCGGCGGCCGCGTCCAGCCGCTCGCGGGGCACCTCGGGCCCGCAGTGGTCGGTGAGGTAGCCGAAGGCCGCCCGCAGCGGCAGGGCCTGGACGAGCGCACCGGCGGGAGCGTCCTGGGCGGCCCGGTCGGCGAAGTCGAAGCACTCGTGGTGCGAGCCGTGCCAGTGGGTGGCCAGGTAGCGCAGGGCCGCCACATGGCAGCCGTAGTGGTGCGGGGCACGGCGTACGGCCGCCGCCCACAGCTCCTCGAAGTACGTGTGCCCGGCCTGTGCGCCCCGGGCGTGGTCGAGCGCGAGGCGCCAGGGCACCGGGTCCCGCTGGTCGCCCCGGGCCGCGGCCGTGATCAGCGGGCTCACCTCGCGCAGCAACTCGGCCCGGGCCGGTGACCGCCAGGCGCGGTCCACCGCCAGCTGGGCCCCGACCAGCAGCGCGTCGGGGTCCTGCGGGGCGGTCGCGAGCCAGGCGTCCAGCCACTCGGGCCGCGACCGGGCGAAGGCGGCCAGCCGGGTCACGTACCGGTCGCGCCGCTCCCACTCGGAGGCCACGCGGGTGGCCAGGAGCAGCGTGGCGGCCGGTCCGTGGTCGCCACGGGCGGCGGCGACCAGCGCCGGGCTCAGCCGGGCGTCGGGCGCGTCGAGCAGCACCTCGTCGTCGGCGTACGGCAGGCCGGCGAGGTGCGGAACGGTCCTTGTCATCCGGGTCGCGCGGATGAACGGGAGCTGCATTGCCATGGTGCCGACCATTGAAAGTCGGCTGGTCATGGCGGCGCCAGACCGTTCATGGAACCTACGGAAAGTTGTACATCCGATGGTCAAGAGAGCGTAAAACCGCGACAGTTCGACAACGGTGGTCACACCAGCACCATCAGTTGCGCCGCAGAAGTCGCGTGGCCCCCGCCGCCACCGTCGTGGCCAGGATCCAGCCCAGCAGGATCATCGCCGTCGCCAGCCACTGCCAGGCCCCCCGGAGCTGCCAGAAGCCCGTCTGGCCCAGGTCTATGACCGGCAGCAGCAGGTCGAGGGTGAACAGCGTGGGGTTCCACTCCGGGTGCTCGCCCCGCTTCATCGGCGGATGGCCCGCCTGCGCGAAGGCCAGGGACCCCGCCGCCCACAGCACCGCCATCCACACCGCCGCCCGGCCCGGCCGGTATCCGTAGGCGACCGTCCAGTCCTGCGCGTAGCCCCACAGCTTGGCCGCCATCGGCAGGCTCTCCCGGTGCCGGCGCTGCTTGGCGAGCAGCACCTCCCGGGCGTCCTCGTCCTCACCGCCCGCCCGCAGCACGGCCGCGAGGCGCTCGTACGGCTCCGGGTTGTACTCGGCGGTCGCCGCCGCCACCCAGGCCAGCCGCTCGGCCAGCGGGAACGGCCCGCGCGGCACCAGGTTCTCGTAGGTGAAGCCACCCATGTGCAGCCGCCCCGGGCCCGGCCAGGCGTCCGACCGGTCCATCAGGTTGACGACCTTCGCCCCGGACAGCACCACCCGCCCGCGCACCGGCTGCTCCCCGAGGAACCGCAGCTCCGGCGTCTGCACCCGGCGCAGCGACAGCTCCTGGTCGTCCGTGAGCGTGAACCGGGCCCGCTCGAAGTCGACGGCGTCCCCGAACCGGCCGTCGTCCAGGCGGACCCCGCCCACGCACGCGAAGCGCTGGATCCGCGTCCCCTGCGCCGGGGTGATCCCGCTCATCGCCTGGGCGCCGACCCCCGCCGGTGTGAGATACAGACTGCGCTCGACGGTCAGCTGCGGGGCGTTCAGCGCCAGCCGCTCGTAGGGGTTGGACAGGCGGGCCCCGCGCAGGCTCAGGGAGACGCCGACGGTGGCGGCGCGCAGGCTCAGCTCGCCGTGCGACTCCAGCAGCTCCGCCTGCAAGTCCTGGCCGACGGTCATGCCGTCCGCGGCGATCGAGCGGCCGCTGTGGTCCCGGTGCACCACCGCCTGGTTGAGCATCAGGTCGGTGCCGATCTGCGCGTCCGTGAGCCGGATGCCGTGGTGGAAGCGGCAGCGCGGCAGATGCAGATCACCCTCGGTGTGCACCCGGGCCGCCTCCAGCCGGGGCACCGAGCAGTCCACCATCCGCAGCGTCGTGAAGCGGGCCTCCGGCAGCAGCACGTCCTGCTCGAAACGGCACCGGCGCATCTCGACGTACGGCACCACCATGCCGCCCGCGAGGTCCAGCGAGCCGCTGACCTGCACACCCATCAGTTTCAGCGACGACACGCGGCCGGCCAGGGCGGGCGGGCCGTCGAGCAGCAGCCAGCACACGATCCGGGCCCGCACGGTCCGCTCCGCGCCCCAGGGGTGGCCGCCGTGCGGATCGTCCACCACGGCGTCGCCGCTGGTCAGGTCGTACACGGTGCCGTTGCGGAAGGCCTGCCACATGCCGGCCTCGGCCGCGGTCAGGTCCTCGGGCAGTTCCCCGGCGCGGACGCCGGCCCCCTCGGTCACAGCGCTTCCTTCCTTCCCCGGACGCTCGTCGGTCACTTCCTCGTACACCTGTTCATGCCCGTTGAGTGACCGTCCGAACACAAGAGGTGACGCCGGTCTTCCGCCTCGCCGCGACGCGTTGTATCAGCCATTGATACGCGCGAACGACGCCTCACCGTGGTCTGAGAGAATTGAGCCCGTGATCTCCCGAATCGACCTGCGTGGCGACGCCCTCCCCGAGGGCCCCGCCCTGCGCGACCTGCTGCCCCGAGCCGACTTCGACGTTGCGGCCGCCCTGGAGAAGGTGCGTCCGATCTGCGAGGACGTGCATCATCGGGGCGACGCGGCGCTGATCGACGCCGCCGAGCGGTTCGACGGGGTCAGGCTCGACCAGGTGCGCGTGCCCGCCGCCGCGCTCACCCGGGCCCTGGAGGAACTCGACCCGGCTGTGCGCGCGGCCCTGGAGGAGTCCATCCGCCGCGCCCGGACCGTCCACCGCGCCCAGCGCCGCGAGACCCACACCACCCAGGTCGTCCCCGGCGGCACCGTGACCGAGAAGTGGGTGCCGGTCGACCGGGTCGGGCTGTACGCGCCCGGCGGCCGGTCGGTCTACCCGTCCTCCGTGATCATGAACGTGGTGCCCGCACAGGAGGCCGGCGTCGGATCCGTCGCGCTCGCCTCACCCGCCCAGGCCGACTTCGGCGGTCTGCCGCACCCCACGATCCTCGCCGCCTGCGCCCTGCTCGGCGTCGACGAGGTGTACGCGGCCGGCGGCGCCACGGCCGTCGCGATGTTCGCCTACGGCACCGAGTCCTGCGCGCCCGCGAACATGGTCACCGGCCCCGGCAACATCTGGGTCGCCGCCGCCAAGCGCTACTTCACCGGCAGGATCGGCATCGACGCCGAGGCCGGCCCCACCGAGATCGCGGTCCTCGCCGACGACACGGCCGACCCGGTCCACGTCGCCTCCGACCTGATCAGCCAGGCCGAGCACGACCCGCTGGCCGCCGCCGTCCTGGTCACGGACTCGGTCGACCTGGCCGACGCCGTCGAGAAGGAACTTCAGCCGCAGGTCGCCGCCACCAAGCACGTCGACGACCGGATCGTCCCGGCCCTGTCGGGCAGGCAGTCCGCGATCGTCCTGGTCGACGGCGTCGACGAGGGCCTGAAGGTCGTCGACGCGTACGGCGCCGAGCACCTGGAGATCCAGACCGCCGACGCCGCGGCCGTCGCCGACCGGGTCCGCAACGCCGGCGCGATCTTCATCGGCCCCTGGGCGCCCGTGTCGCTGGGCGACTACGCGGCCGGCTCCAACCACGTCCTGCCCACCGGCGGCTGCGCCTGCCACTCCTCGGGCCTGTCCGTCCAGTCCTTCCTGCGCGGCATCCACATCGTCGACTACACGCAGGACGCGCTGGCCGAGGTCGCGCACCACGTGGTGACGCTGGCGGAGGCGGAGGACCTGCCCGCACACGGTGCGGCAATCAAGGCCAGGTTCGGCTGGAAGGTGCCCGAGAGCAAGTGAACGACGTACAGATCGACGATCTCCCCGTACGGGACGAGCTGCGCGGCAAGTCCCCTTACGGCGCGCCCCAGCTGGACGTCCCCGTACGGCTGAACACCAACGAGAACCCCTACCCGCTGCCCGAGGCGCTGGTCGAGCGGATCGCCGAGCGGGTCCGTGAGGCCGCCCGCAACCTCAACCGCTACCCCGACCGGGACGCGGTCGAGCTGCGCACGCGCCTGGCCGAGTACCTCACCGACACCTCGGGATACCAGGTCGGCCCGGCCAACGTCTGGGCGGCCAACGGCTCCAACGAGGTCATCCAGCAGCTGCTGCAGACGTTCGGCGGACCGGGCCGCACCGCCATCGGCTTCGAGCCGTCGTACTCGATGCACGCCCTCATCGCGCGCGGCACGGGCACCGGCTGGATCTCCGGTCCGCGGGGCGAGGACTTCACCATCGACGTCGCCGCCGCCGAGAAGGCCATCGCGGAGAACCAGCCGGACGTCGTCTTCATCACCACCCCCAACAACCCCACCGGCACCGCCGTCCCGCCCGAGACGGTCCTCGCGCTGTACGAGGCCGCGCAGGCCGCCAAGCCGTCGATGGTCGTCGTCGACGAGGCGTACATCGAGTTCAGCCACGGCGACTCGCTGCTGCCGCTACTCCAGGGCCGTCCGAACCTGGTCGTCTCCCGCACCATGTCGAAGGCGTTCGGCGCGGCGGGCCTGCGTCTGGGCTACCTCGCGGCGCACCCGGCCGTCGTCGACGCCGTCCAGCTGGTCCGGCTGCCCTACCACCTGTCGGCCGTCACCCAGGCGACCGCCCTGGCCGCCCTGGAACACACCGGCACGCTGCTGGGCTACGTCGAGCAGCTCAAGGCCGAACGGGACCGCCTGGTCACCGAACTGCTCGCCCTCGGCTACGAGGTGACCGCGTCCGACGCGAACTTCGTGCAGTTCGGCCGCTTCGAGGACTCCCACGAGACCTGGCGGAAGATCCTCGACCGGGGCGTCCTGGTCCGGGACAACGGCGTACCCGGCCGGCTCCGGGTCACCGCCGGAACCCCCGAAGAGAACGACGCGTTCCTCGACGCGGTACGTGAACTGAAGAAGGAGCAGAGCGCATGAGCCGCGTAGGCCGCATAGAGCGGGTCACCAAGGAGACCTCGGTCCTCGTCGAGATCGACCTCGACGGCACCGGCAAGACCGACATCAAGACCGGCGTCGGCTTCTACGACCACATGCTCGACCAGCTCGGCCGGCACGGCCTGTTCGACCTCACGGTGAAGACCGAGGGCGACCTGCACATCGACTCGCACCACACCATCGAGGACACCGCCCTCGCGCTGGGCGCCGCCTTCAAGCAGGCCCTCGGCGACAAGGTCGGCATCTACCGCTTCGGCAACTGCACGGTCCCGCTGGACGAGTCCCTCGCCCAGGTCACCGTCGACCTGTCCGGCCGCCCCTACCTCGTGCACACCGAGCCCGAGAAGATGGCGCCGATGATCGGCGAGTACGACACCACCATGACCCGGCACATCCTGGAGTCCTTCGTGGCCCAGGCGCAGATCGCGCTGCACGTGCACGTGCCCTACGGGCGCAACGCGCACCACATCGTGGAGTGCCAGTTCAAGGCGCTCGCCCGGGCCCTGCGCTACGCGTCCGAGCGCGACCCGCGCGCGGCCGGCATCCTCCCCTCCACGAAGGGCGCCCTGTGAACGGCACCTCGACCCTGCTGATCGTCGTCGGCCTGTTCCTCGTCGGCGGCATCTACTCGTTCGTCAAGCAGAAGATGCCCATGGGCCTGATCGTGCTGCTGTCGATCGGCGCCGCGATGTGCCTGGCGGCCGGTGTGGTGAGGCTGGAGGTGTGGAATTGAGCGCCCCCCGGAAGAACGTGGTGGTCTTCGACTACGGCTTCGGCAACGTCCGTTCCGCCGAGCGCGCCCTCGCCCGCGCCGGGGCCGACGTCGAGATCACCCGTGACTACGACAAGGCCATGAACGCCGACGGCCTGCTGGTGCCCGGCGTCGGCGCCTTCGCCTCGTGCATGACGGGCCTGCGCGCGGCACGCGGCGACTGGATCGTCGACCGCAGGCTCTCCGGCGGCCGCCCCGTCATGGGCATCTGCGTCGGCATGCAGATCCTCTTCGCGCGCGGCATCGAGCACGGCGTCGAGAGCGAGGGCCTCGACGAGTGGCCCGGCTCGGTCGAGCCGCTCCAGGCCGACGTCGTGCCCCACATGGGCTGGAACACCGTGGAGGCGGCGCCCGGTTCGCGGCTGTTCGCCGGCCTCGACGCGGACGCCCGCTTCTACTTCGTGCACTCCTACGCCGTCCACGACTGGTCGCTGGAGACGCACAACCCGGCGATCGAGGCCCCCAAGGTCACCTGGTCCACACACGGCAAGCCGTTCGTCGCGGCCGTCGAGAACGGCGCCCTGTGGGCCACGCAGTTCCACCCCGAGAAGTCCGGCGACGCCGGAGCCCAGCTCCTCACCAACTGGATCGGAACCCTGTGAGCAAGCTCGAACTCCTCCCCGCCGTCGACGTCCGGGACGGCCAGGCCGTGCGCCTGGTGCACGGCGAGTCCGGTACGGAGACCTCCTACGGCTCCCCGCTGGAGGCCGCCCTCGCCTGGCAGCGCTCCGGCGCCGAGTGGCTGCACCTGGTCGACCTGGACGCCGCGTTCGGCACCGGCGACAACCGTGAACTCATCGCCGAGGTCGCCCGGGCCATGGACATCAAGGTGGAGCTGTCCGGCGGCATCCGCGACGACGACACCCTCGCCGCCGCCCTCGCCACCGGCTGCACGCGCGTCAACCTCGGCACGGCCGCCCTGGAGACGCCGGAGTGGGTCGCCAAGGTCATCGCCCGGCACGGCGACAAGATCGCGGTCGGTCTGGACGTCCGCGGCACCACCCTGCGCGGTCGCGGCTGGACCCGCGACGGCGGCGACCTCTACGAGACGCTGGAGCGCCTCAACGACGAGGGTTGCGCGCGGTACGTCGTCACCGACATCGCCAAGGACGGCACCCTCCAGGGCCCGAACCTGGAGCTGCTGAGGAACGTCTGCGCCGCCACCGACCGCCCCGTCGTGGCCTCCGGCGGCGTGTCCTCCCTGGACGACCTCCGGGCGATCGCCGACCTCGTCCCGCTCGGTGTCGAAGGCTCGATCGTAGGGAAGGCGCTGTACGCGAAGGCGTTCACCCTGGAAGAGGCCTTGGAGGCTGTGTCGTCATGACCGTGCGGCGTGTGCAGAGCGGAAGTCCCTGGGAAGAGTCCGTCGGCTTTGCACGCGCCGTCGAGGCGGGCGACCGTGTCCTGGTCGCGGGCACGACCGCCTTCAAGGGCGACGTGCTCTACGGCGAGGGCGACCCGTACGAGCAGGCCAAGGTGGCCTTCACCACGGCCCTGGAGGCGATCGCGGAACTCGGGCTCGCACCCGAGTCGGTGATCCGCACCCGCGTGTACCTGGCCCACGCCCGCGACGTCGACGCGGTGGGCCGGGCCCACAAGGAGCTGTTCGACGCGGTGCGCCCGGTCACCACCCTGCTCATCGTGCAGGGCTTCATCGACTCCCGGGTCCTGGTGTCGGTGGAAGTGGAAGCATTCAGAGGGACACCCTCCGAGGAACACTAGAGGAGCACGATTCATGACCCTGGCGGTCCGAGTCATCCCCTGCCTGGACGTGGACAACGGCCGGGTCGTCAAGGGCGTCAACTTCCAGAACCTGCGCGACGCGGGCGACCCCGTCGAGATGGCCAAGGTGTACGACGCCGAGGGCGCCGACGAGCTGACGTTCCTCGACATCACCGCCTCGTCGGGCAACCGCGAGACCACCTACGACGTGGTGCGCCGCACGGCCGAGCAGGTGTTCATCCCGCTCACCGTCGGCGGCGGGGTCCGCACCGCCGAGGACGTGGACAAGCTGCTGCGGGCCGGAGCGGACAAGGTCGGCGTCAACACCGCCGCCATCGCCCGCCCGGAGTTGATCCGCGAGATCGCCGAGCGCTTCGGCCGCCAGGTCCTGGTCCTGTCGGTGGACGCCCGCCGCACCGACTCGGGCTCCTTCGAGGTGACCACCCACGGCGGCCGCCGCTCCGCCGGCATCGACGCCGTCGAATGGGCCCACCGGGCCGCTGAACTGGGCGCGGGGGAGATCCTGCTCAACTCGATGGACGCGGACGGCACCAAGGACGGCTACGACCTGGAGATGATCCGGGCCGTCCGCAAGCACGTCACCGTCCCCGTCATCGCCTCGGGCGGCGCGGGCCGGCTGACCGACTTCCCCCCGGCCGTCGAGGCGGGCGCGGACGCGGTCCTGGCCGCGTCCGTGTTCCACTTCGGCGACCTGCGCATCGGGCAGGTCAAGGAGACGCTGCGGGAGGCGGGGCACCCGGTGCGGTGACACCCCCGTCCGCCGAGAGCCCCGGCCGCGCGCGCGACCGGGGCTCTCGGCGTATCCGCCCGGACTCCGCGCTGCCCGGATTCCGGGCCGTTCGGATTCCGGGGCGTTCGCATTACGGGTCGTTCAGGTTCCGGGTCGTTCAGATTCCGAGCTGCTTGCTCTCGCTGAGTTTCGCGATCGCGTTCTCGTCGCCGTCCAGGTCGACCTTCGCCGCGCTCTGGCGGCCGTAGGAGAACAGGACCAGCTCGGACGGCTCGCCGGTGACGGTGACCACCGGGGTGCCGCGGTGGGCGACGGCCGTCTGGCCGTCGGGGCGGCGCAGGACCAGGCCCGTCGGGACGCCGCGGCCCATCAGACGCGCGGTGCGCTCCAGGCGGGACCACAGGGCGTCCTGGAAGACCGGGTCGAGATCACGCGGCGACCAGTCGGGCTGGGCGCGGCGCACGTCCTCGGTGTGGACGTAGAACTCGATGATGTTCGACGCCTCGTCGACCGGTTTGAGGGAGAAGGGCGAGAACCGCGGGGGCCCCGTACGGATCAGCTGGATCAGCTCCTCGTACGGCTTGTCGGCGTACTCCGCCATCACCTTGTCCAGGCGGGACGCGAGCTGCTTGATCAGCATCCCGCCGGCGGCGTCCGGGCGGCGCTCGCGCACCACCACGTGCGCGGCGAGGTCCCGGGTCGTCCAGCCCTCGCACAGGGTGGGCGCTTCCGGGCCCGCGGTCTCCAACAGGTCGGCGAGGAGAAGTCGTTCACGCTTGGCATGGGTCGACATGGCAGCCAGCCTACGACCGCCCCGGGGGTCCGCCCAGTGGACACTCCACCGGGCCTGTCAGTGAGGCGCGGCACAATGGTGCGCATGACCAGCACGCCCAGCCGTCTCGACCCGTCGATCGCCGCGCGCCTCAAGCGCAGCCCCGACGGCCTCCTGCCCGCCATCGCCCAGCAGTACGACACCGGAGAGGTGCTCATGCTCGGCTGGATGGACGACGAGGCGCTGCACCGCACCCTCACCACCGGCCGGTGCACGTACTGGTCGCGCAGCCGCCGGGAGTACTGGGTCAAGGGCGACACCTCCGGCCACTTCCAGTGGGTCAAGTCCGTCGCTCTCGACTGCGACGCCGACACCGTGCTCGTCAAGGTCGACCAGGTCGGCGCCGCCTGCCACACCGGCGCGCGCACCTGCTTCGACGAGGACGTGCTCCTCAAGGACGGCGGTCCCGCCGGATCCGTCACGGATCAGTAAGGTCAGCGGCCATGGACCTCGAGACCTTCCGCAAGCTCGCCACCGACCGGCGGGTCATCCCCGTCACCCGCAAGCTCCTCGCCGACGGCGACACCCCGGTCGCGCTCTACCGCAAGCTCGCCGCCGAACGCCCCGGCACCTTCCTGCTGGAGTCCGCGGAGAACGGCCGCTCGTGGTCCCGGTACTCCTTCGTGGGCGTACGGTCGGCCGCCACCCTGACCGCCCGTGACGGTCAGGCGCACTGGCTCGGCGCCCCGCCCGTCGGCGTCCCCACCGACGGCGACCCCCTCGCCGCCCTGCGCGCCACCATCGAGGCCCTGCACACGCCCCACCAGGAGGGCATGCCGCCCTTCACCGGCGGCATGGTCGGCTACCTCGGCTACGACATCGTCCGCCGCCTGGAGAAGATCGGCCCCGGCGAGCGCGACGACCTGAAGCTGCCGGAGCTGACCATGCTCCTCACCAGCGACCTGGCCGTCATGGACCACTGGGAGGGCTCGGTCCTCCTGATCGCCAACGCGATCAACCACAACGACCTGGACACCGGCGTCGACGAGGCCCACGCCGACGCCGTCGCCCGCCTCGACGCCATGGAGGCCGACCTCTCCCGCCCGGTCGCCCAGCCCCCGGCCGTCCTCCCGCCGTCCGAGCTCCCCGAGTACACCGCGCTGTGGGGCGGCCCCGACTTCCAGGCGGCCGTCGAGGACATCAAGGAGCGCATCCGGGCCGGCGAGGCCTTCCAGGTGGTCCCCTCCCAGCGCTTCGAGACGCCGTGCACGGCGAGCGCGCTGGACGTCTACCGGGTCCTGCGGGCCACCAACCCGTCGCCGTACATGTACCTGTTCCGCTTCGACGGGTTCGACGTCGTCGGATCGTCCCCCGAGGCCCTGGTCAAGGTCGAGGACGGCCGGGCCATGGTGCACCCCATCGCCGGCACCCGCTGGCGCGGCGCCACCCCGCAGGAGGACCAGGCCCTCGCCGAGGAGCTGCTCGCCGACCCCAAGGAGCGCGCCGAGCACCTCATGCTCGTCGACCTGGGGCGCAACGACCTGGGGCGGGTCTGCGAGCCCGGCTCGGTCGAGGTCGTCGACTTCATGTCCGTCGAGCGGTATTCGCACGTCATGCACATCGTCTCGACGGTGACGGGCCGCGTCGCCCAGGGCCGCACGGCCTTCGACGTCCTCACCGCCTGCTTCCCGGCCGGCACCCTCTCCGGCGCCCCGAAGCCCCGCGCCATGCAGATCATCGACGAACTCGAACCGTCCCGCCGTGGCCTCTACGGCGGCTGCGTCGGCTACCTCGACTTCGCCGGCGACTCCGACACCGCCATCGCCATCCGCACCGCCCTGCTGCGGGACGGCACCGCCTACGTGCAGGCCGGGGCGGGCATCGTCGCCGACTCCGACCCGGTCGCCGAGGACACCGAGTGCCGCAACAAGGCGGCCGCGGTGCTGCGGGCCGTCCACACGGCGAACCGGCTGGGAAAGGCCTGAGATGAACCCCGGGTGACGGTTCGCCCGGGGTTCAAGCGATAGTGGGGTATGTGACTGCCGTACCGCACCCCCGTTCCCAAGCCCCCGGATCCGCCCGGGCCGGCCGCCTGAGCCTCGCCGTCGCGCTGCTGAGTGGCGCGCTCGGCGCCGCCGTGGCGCTGCTCGCCACCCGGCAGCAATGGTCGCAGGGCACCGCGACGGTGGCCGGTGGCGCCTTCCCCCTGACCGCCAAGGGCAGCGACGTCACGGGCGTTCCCGCGGCGCTCGCGATAGTGGGCCTCGCCGCGCTCGTCGCCGTGTTCGCGGTCCGCCGTGCCGGCCGTCTGGTCGTGGCCGGGCTGCTGGCGCTGTCCGGCGCCGGCATCGTCACCGCGGCCCTGCTGGGCGCCACCGACAGCTCCGCGCTCGACGAGCAGGCCGCGCGGGCCTCCGGCGACACCTCGGCCTCCGTCGACGCCCTCAGCCACACCGCCTGGCCCTACGTCGCGGTGGCCGGCGGCGTCCTGATCCTCCTGGCCGGACTGCTCGCCCTGCGCTTCGGCCGGCTCTGGCCCGCCATGTCCGGCCGCTACGAGCGGTCCGGCACGCCCCAGCCGCGCCGCCGGGCCCCCGCCGCCGAGCCCGACCGGCCCGAGGACCTCTGGAAGGCACTCGACCGCGGCGAGGACCCGACCGGGGCCTGAGAGGCCCCTCCCGCGCTCCCGCCCGGGCCGCTGACCGTGAACGGCTCCCTGAGCCGCCCGAGTGAGCCCGGGGAGCACCCCGGGTCACCTCCCGGGTACCGGTGCGGGACAATGGCCCCGAGCGTCCTGCTCAGACACGCACACAGCAACGAGGAGCAAGCAATGGCGGGCAGCAGCCACGGTCACACCCCGGCCGCCTGGACCGGTGTCACGATCGCCTTCATCGGTTTCTGCGTCGCGGGCGCGTTCATGGTGATGGACCAGCCGGTGGGCTTCTGGGCGGGCATGGTGGTCGTGCTGCTCGGCGGTGTCGTCGGCGGCATCATGCGGATGATGGGCATGGGCCAGCCCAAGGACCTGCACCAGCCGCACCAGATGACCGGCGAGCGCGCGCCGGCCCGCGCCGAGGGCTGACCCCCGCGGAACACACCGTTGTCACGGGAGGGGCGGCCGGCACCGGGGTGCCGGGACCGCCCCTCCCGCGCGTGCGGGGCACAATGCCTGGCGTGAACGCCGAGAGCCACAGGGTGACGCGGAGCGTCCCGAGCCGTCTGGCCGTGCCCGCCGGGGTGCTCGCCGCCGTCGGCGCCGCCTTCGCCTACGTGGGCGCCGTGGACCCCAACCGGCCCGGCCACTACCCCGTCTGCCCGCTGCTGCACTACACCGGCCTCTACTGCCCGGGCTGCGGCGGACTGCGCAGCGCGCACGCCTTCGTCCACGGCGACGTCCTCACCGCGCTGCACGCCAACGCGCCCGCCACCCTGGGCTACCTGGGCTTCGCCGTGCTGTGGACCGTGTGGGTGGTGCACGCGGCCCGCGGGCGTCCCCTGCGGATCGACCCCCGACCGGGCCTGGTGTGGAGCCTCGGGGCGTTGCTGCTGGTCTTCTCGGTTGTCCGGAACCTGCCCTTCGGTGGCTGGCTCCATCCTTGATCGTCGCAGGGAGGTCCCGTATGGGGGCAGCTCCCGCCCGAGCATGCGAAGCTGGTCCGAGGGTGGGGGAGGGACCGTCGTCAACCGGATGCGAGGCCTACGCCCCGCTGCGGATACCATCGCTATGACCATCGGTTTCCGATCGGTCGCTGGAACTGTCAAGAGTCTGGAAGGGGGCCGCTCGCGTGAGTGTGCTCGACGAGATCATCGACGGAGTCCGTGCCGACCTCGCGGAGCGGCAGGCGCGCGTCAGCCTCGACGAGCTCAAGGAGCGGGCGGCGAAGGCTCCCGCGGTGAAGGACGGCGCGGCCGCCCTGCGCGGCGACGGCGTCAAGGTCATCTGTGAGGTCAAGCGCTCCAGCCCCTCCAAGGGCGCGCTGGCCGCGATCGCCGACCCGGCCGGTCTCGCCGCGGACTACGAGGCGGGCGGCGCGGCCGTCATCTCCGTCCTGACCGAGGAGCGGCGCTTCGGCGGCTCGCTCGCCGACCTGGAGGCGGTCCGCGCCCGCGTGGACATCCCGGTCCTCCGCAAGGACTTCGTCGTCACCTCGTACCAGCTGTGGGAGGCCCGCGCCTACGGCGCCGACGTCGTGCTGCTGATCGTCGCCGCCCTCGAACAGCCCGCCCTGGAGTCCCTCATCGAGCGCGCCGAGTCCATCGGGCTCACCCCGCTCGTCGAGGTGCACGACGAGGACGAGGTCGAGCGCGCGGTCGACGCCGGTGCCCGTGTGATCGGCGTCAACGCGCGCAACCTGAAGACCCTGGAGGTCGACCGCGGCACCTTCGAGCGGGTGGCGCCGGAGATCCCCGACCACATCATCAAGATCGCCGAGTCGGGCGTCCGCGGCCCGCACGACCTCATCGCCTACGCCAACGCCGGCGCCGACGCGGTGCTGGTCGGCGAGTCCCTCGTCACCGGCAAGGACCCCAGAACGGCGGTCTCGGATCTGGTGGCGGCCGGCGAGCACCCCGCACTCCGGCACGGCCGGAGCTGATCTCCCGCTAGGCTTGCCCCGATGACTCCCACCATGACGACCGTGGACCGGTACGCCCGCCTCGCGCGCGGCTGCCGCCCCCGCGGCTGCCGCGCACCGGCCCGCCGGATCCACGGCCGCCGCGTGCGCTACGTCATCGGTGACGAACCCGGGCAGGTCAACGGCATGCGATGGCAGCAGCGCCCCGTAAGGGGCGCGGGGAACTGCGCGCCAAGCCACTGACGGCCCGCAGCCGACCATGGATCCCCGCCCCCACGGCGATTAGTGCATTCGACACACAACTCACCGTGAAGGTATCCGCATGCCCAGTCAGTTCTTCATCCCCGACCCCGAGGGTCAGACCCCCAGCCCCGAAGGCTACTTCGGGGCCTTCGGCGGCAAGTTCATCCCCGAGGCCCTCGTCGCCGCCGTCGACGAGGTCGCCGTCGAGTACGACAAGGCCAAGCACGACCCCGAGTTCGCCAGGGAGCTCGACGACCTGCTGGCCGACTACACCGGCCGCCCCTCGGCGCTGACCGAGGTCCCCCGCTTCGCCGCGGAAGCGGGCGGCGCCCGGATCTTCCTGAAGCGGGAAGACCTGAACCACACCGGCTCCCACAAGATCAACAACGTCCTCGGCCAGGCCCTGCTCACCAAGCGCATGGGCAAGACCCGCGTCATCGCCGAGACGGGCGCCGGCCAGCACGGCGTGGCCACCGCCACCGCCTGCGCGCTGTTCGGCCTCGACTGCACCATCTACATGGGCGAGATCGACACCCGGCGCCAGGCGCTCAACGTCGCCCGCATGCGCATGCTCGGCGCCGAGGTCATCGCCGTGAAGTCGGGGTCGCGCACCCTCAAGGACGCCATCAACGAGGCGTTCCGCGACTGGGTCGCCAACGTCGACCACACCCACTACCTCTTCGGCACCGTCGCCGGACCGCACCCCTTCCCCGCCATGGTCCGCGACTTCCACCGCGTCATCGGCGTCGAGGCCCGCCGCCAGCTGCTGGAACGCGCCGGACGCCTGCCCGACGCGGCCGTCGCCTGCGTCGGCGGCGGCTCCAACGCCATCGGCCTGTTCCACGCGTTCATCCCGGACGCCGGCGTCCGCCTCATCGGCTGCGAACCGGCCGGGCACGGCGTCGACACCGGTGAACACGCGGCCACCCTGACGGCGGGCGAGCCCGGCATCCTGCACGGCTCGCGCTCCTACGTCCTCCAGGACGACGAGGGACAGATCACCGAGCCGTACTCGATCTCGGCCGGTCTGGACTACCCGGGCATCGGCCCGGAGCACTCCTACCTGAAGGACTCCGGCCGCGGCGAGTACCGCGCGGTCACCGACGACGCGGCCATGCAGGCCCTGCGCCTGCTGTCGCGCACCGAGGGCATCATCCCGGCCATCGAGAGCGCCCACGCCCTCGCCGGAGCCCTGGAGGTCGGCAAGGAGCTCGGCAAGGACGGGCTGATCGTGGTCAACCTGTCCGGCCGCGGCGACAAGGACATGGACACCGCCGCCCGCTACTTCGGCCTGTACGACACCGACGCCGAGGTCGCCGAGGACGCCTCCGGCACCGCCGAGATCGAGGGGGACGCCAAGTGAGCGGGAACATGCAGCTGCTGTCCGACACCCTCGCCGCCGCCAAGGCGGAGGGCCGCTCCGCCCTCATCGCCTACCTCCCGGCCGGGTTCCCGACCGTGGACGGCGGCATCGAGGCGATCAAGGCCGTCATCGACGGCGGCGCCGACGTCGTCGAGGTGGGCCTGCCGCACAGCGACCCCGTCCTCGACGGCCCCGTCATCCAGACCGCCGACGACATCGCCCTGCGCGGCGGCGTGAAGATCGCCGACGTGATGCGCACGGTCCGCGAGGCCCACACCGCCACGGGCAAGCCGATCCTCGTCATGACGTACTGGAACCCCATCGACCGCTACGGCGTCGAGCGGTTCACCGCCGAGCTCGCCGAGGCGGGCGGCGCCGGGTGCATCCTGCCCGACCTGCCCGTCCAGGAGTCGGCGCTGTGGCGGGAGCACGCCGAGAAGCACGGTCTCGCCACCGTCTTCGTCGTCGCCCCCAGCAGCAAGGACCAGCGGCTCGCACAGATCACCGCGGCGGGCAGCGGCTTCGTCTACGCCGCCTCCCTCATGGGCGTCACCGGCACCCGCGCCAGCGTCAGCTCGCAGGCCGAGGGCCTCGTGGAACGCACCCGGGCCACGCGCGCCGACCTGCCCGTCTGCGTCGGGCTCGGCGTCTCCAACGCCGGCCAGGCCGCCGAGGTCGCGGCCTTCGCCGACGGGGTGATCGTCGGCTCGGCCTTCGTCAAGGCGATGCTGGACGCGCCGGACGAGGCGGCCGGACTGGAGGCCGTGCGGGCGCTCGCCGGTGACCTCGCCAAGGGCGTGCGCCGGCAGGTGTGACAAGCCGAAACGTCATACGGGTCCCTCGTACGGGTGGACCTGGGACCGGGGAGGCGCGGTGCGCCTCCCCGGTTCGTTTCCGGGGTGTGAGCGAGAAGAACCGTGAGGGAAAGCGCACCGCCCGGGAGAAGCTGGCGGTCGAGCGCGAGAAGCAGAAGTCCGCGGACAAGCGCCGGCGCGCGCTGATCGTCGGCGGCGCCGTCGTCGCCGTCCTGGGACTCGCGGCGGTGATCGGCGTCGTGGCGGCCAACGCCGGGAAGGACGACGGCAGCGAGGCCTCGGGCCCGGTCGTCGCGCCCTCCGGCGCCCAGGGCAAGGACAGCCTCGCGATCCCCGTCGGCAAGGACGGCGCCAAGTCCACGCTCACGGTCTGGGAGGACTTCCGCTGCCCCGCCTGCAAATCCTTCGAGACGGTCTACCGGCCCGTGATCCACGAGCTGACGGACGCCGGTGAGCTCAAGGTCGAGTACCACCTGGTCACCCTCATCGACGGCAACATGCGCGGCACCGGCTCCCGCAACGCGGCCAACGCGGCGGCCTGCGCCCAGGACGCCGGGAAGTTCCCCGCGTACCACGACGTGCTCTTCGACAACCAGCCCCCGGAGGTCGACGACGCCTACGCGGACAACGCCAAGCTGATCGAGCTGGCCGGCAAGGTCGACGGCCTGGACACCCCGGCGTTCCGCGCCTGCGTCGAGAAGGGCACGCACAACGGCTGGGTCGCCAAGTCCCACCAGGCCTTCGACAAGGGCGACTTCTCGGGCACGCCCACCGTGCTGTTCGACGGCAAGAACATCTACCAGGACCGGACGATGACCCCGGCCAAGCTGAAGCAGATGGTGCAGGAGGCGAACCAGGGGTGAACGAAAATTCTCACGCCCCCGTTATGGACCCGTAGCCGGGCCGCCCGTCGCGGCCCCCGTGCGGCACGGTAGCGTCGACCTTGCCATGGAACTTGCCTTCATTCCCAGCCCGTCGCGCGGGGTGCTGTACCTCGGTCCCATTCCGCTGCGAGGCTACGCGTTCTGCATCATCATCGGCGTCTTCGTTGCCGTCTGGCTCGGCAACAAGCGGTGGATCGCCCGGGGCGGGCGGGCCGGCACGGTGGCCGACATCGCTGTCTGGGCCGTGCCGTTCGGCCTGGTCGGCGGCCGGCTCTACCACGTGATCACGGACTACGAGCTGTACTTCAGCGAGGGCCGCGACTGGGTGGACGCCTTCAAGATCTGGGAGGGCGGCCTCGGCATCTGGGGCGCGATCGCACTCGGCGCGGTGGGCGCGTGGATCGGCTGCCGCCGCCGTGGCATCCCGATGCCCGCCTACGCCGACGCCGTCGCGCCGGGCATCGCCTTCGCCCAGGCGATCGGCCGCTGGGGCAACTGGTTCAACCAGGAGCTGTACGGCAAGCCCACCGATTTGCCCTGGGCCCTGGAGATCACCTCCTCGTCGGACGGGCGGGTGCCGGGCACGTACCACCCGACGTTCCTGTACGAGTCGCTGTGGTGCATCGGCGTGGCGTTCCTCGTCATCTGGGCGGACCGCCGCTTCCGGCTCGGGCACGGCCGGGCGTTCGCCCTGTACGTCGCCGCGTACTGCACGGGCCGGGCGTGGATCGAGTACATGCGCGTCGACGACGCCCACCACATCCTGGGCCTTCGGCTGAACGTCTGGACCGCGATCCTCGTGTTCCTGCTCGCCGTGACGTACCTGGTGGTGTCGTCGAAGAAGCGGCCCGGGCGGGAGGAGATCGTGGAGCCCGGCGCCGCGGCCTCCGGCGACGACTCCGAAGGCGCCGGGAAGTCCGAGGACACGGGCACGGCCGACAAGGTCACCGACAAGGACGAGAACGCCGGGACCGGGACCGAGGCCGAGTCGGACGACGCCGGGAACGCCGCCAAGAACGAGGCCGGGTCGGGGAAGAAGAGCTGACGGCCCGCCCTGCGTGACGAACCGAGAGCGCCCGGAGACCTGTCCCCGGGCGCTCTCGGCGTGTCAGCGGCGGCATGTCAGCGCCGCCGTGCCAGTGACAAGGTGCGCCGGGCGGCCGTCACCACCGCCGCGTCGATGAAACGGCCGCCGGGGAGGGCCTGCGCGCCCTGCTCCGCGGCAGCCGCCTTGAGGACCGTCTCCGCCTGTTCGATCTCCGCGTCGGTGGGCAGGTAGGCGCGCTCGATCACCGGGAGCTGGCGGGGGTGGATCGCGGCGCGGCCGAGGAACCCCAGGGCACGGCCGTGCGCGCAGGACGTGGCCAGCCCGTCCAGGTCGCGGATGTCCGGGTGGATGGACTGCGGCGGCGGAGGCAGACCGGCGGCCCGGGCCGCCACGATCACCCGGGAGCGCGACCAGTCGAGGCCGCTGTCGTCGCGAACGCCGAGGTCGGTCCGCAAGTCGACCTCTCCGAGCGCGATGCCGCGCAGGTCGGGGTGGGCGCCGGCGATGGCGTACGCCTGCTCCACGGCCAGGGCCGTCTCCAGGAGGGCGTACAGGCCGGCCCCGGCCGCTCGGCGGGCCACGCGGGTGACGTCGGCGGGTGAGGTGATCTTGGAGAGGCGGAGCCCCGACAGCCCGGGAGCCGGGGCCAGGGCCGCGATGTCGTTCTCGCCCCAGGGGCTGTCCGGGGCGTTGACGCGCACGTGGACCGGAACGGCCGGCGGGTCCGCCAGCAGGTCGGCGGTGGCGGCGCGGGCGTAGGCCTTGCGGTCCGGGGAGACCGCGTCCTCCAGGTCGACGACCACGACGTCGGCCCCGCGGGTGAGGGCCTTCGCGACCACCTCGGGGCGGTCACCGGGGGCGTAGAGCCAGGTGAGCGGGTACGCCGTCACAGGGCCCCCTCCGCGCGCAGCGCCGTGAGGTCGTCCGGGGTCAGGCCCAGTTCGGTGAGGACCTCCTCGGTGTCGGCGCCGTGCGGGCGGCCGGCCCAGCGGATCGCGCCGGGCGTGGCGGAGAGCCGGAAGAGGACGTTCTGCATGCGCAGCGGGCCGAGTTCGGGATCGTCGACGGTGGTGAGGGTGTCCAGGGCCTGGTACTGCGGGTCCGCCATCACGTCGCGGACGTCCTGGACCGGGGCCACCGCCGCCTCGGCCTTCTCGAAGGCGGCCAGGACGTCGTCGCGGGTGCGTGCGGCGATCCAGCCGCCGACCGCCTCGTCCAGGACGTCGGCGTGGCGGGCGCGGTCGGCGCCCGAGCCGAACCAGGGCTCGTCGATCAGTTCCGGGCGGCCGACCAGGTGCATCACGCGTTCCGCGACCGACTGGGCCGAGGTGGACACGGCGACCCAGGTGCCGTCCGCGGTGCGGTAGACACCGCGCGGGGCATTGTTCGGGGAGCGGTTGCCGGTGCGGGGCTGGACGTGGCCGAGCTGGTCGTACCAGAGGGGCTGGGGGCCGAGGGCGGCCAGGATCGGTTCGATCAGGGCCAGGTCGACGACCTGGCCCTCGCCGGTGCGTTCGCGGGCGGCGAGCGCCGTCATCACCGCGTACGCCGTCGTGAGGCCCGCGATGGAGTCGGCGAGGCCGAACGGCGGGAGGGTCGGGGGCGAGTCGGGTTCGCCGGTGATCGCGGCGAAGCCGCTCATCGCCTCGGCCAGGGTGCCGAAGCCGGGCCGGTGGGCGTAGGGGCCGAACTGGCCGAAGCCGGTGACGCGGGCCAGCACCAGACGGGGGTTGACCGCCGACAGCTCCGGCCAGCCGAGGTCCCACTTCTCCAGGGTGCCGGGGCGGAAGTTCTCGATGATCACGTCGGTGCGGGCGGCCAGACGCAGGAGGGTGGCGCGGCCGCCGGGCTTGGACAGATCGAGGGTCATGGTCCGCTTGTTGCGGCCGAGCATCTTCCACCACAGGCCCACGCCGTCCTTCGACGGGCCGTGGCCGCGGGACGGGTCCGGCTTCGCCGGATGCTCGATCTTGACGACGTCGGCGCCGAAGTCGCCGAGCAGGGTGGCGGCCATCGGGCCGGCGAAGAGAGTGGCGAGGTCGAGGACGCGCAGGCCGCTGAGGGGCGCGGACGTCGACGCGGTCGTGGGCGTGGTCATGGGCGGCGGGTCTCCCGGTGTGTGAGGTGGGCGAGGGCGTCGAAGCCGATGCCGTTGAAGTCGCCGATGGAGGTGGCCAGCCGGTTCTTCAGGGGGGCCGTCCAGCGGTCGGGGAGCGCCGCGGGGTGCCCGGCGAGCAGTCCGGCGAGGGAGCCGGCCGTGGCGCCGTTGGAGTCGGTGTCCCAACCGCCGCTGACGGCACGGCGGATCGAGCCCGTGAAGTCGCCGTCGGCGTGGGTGAGGGCGGCGGCGAGCAGAGCGGTGTTGGGGACGGCGTGCACCCAGTGGTGGGTGCTGCCGTGGGCGCGGTGGAGGGCGTCGACCACCGTGTCGAAGTCCTGGTGCCGGTGGGCGAGCCCGACGGCCTCGCGGACGGCCCGGGCGAGGCGGGAGCGGGGCGGCACGACGGTCAGGCCGGTGCGCAGGCAGGCGTGGACGTCGTGGTCGCCGGTCGCGGCCGTCGCGATGGCGGCCGCCGCGAACATCGCGGCGTACACGCCGTTGGCGGTGTGCGTGAGGGTGGCGTCCCGGTGGGCCTGCTCGGCCGCCGCGGCCGGGTCGCCGGGGTTGGTCCAGCCGTGCACGTCGGCGCGGATCAGGGCACCGATCCACTCGCGGAACGGGTTGCGGTGACGGGCGGTGCGCGGGGGCTCCACGCCGGTCAGCAGGTTGCGGTACGCGATCCGTTCGGCGGTGAACGTCCGCCCGGCGGGGAGTTCGTCGAGCCAGGTCCGGGCCAGGTCGGTGGGGGTGAAGGACCTGCCGTGCCGCTGGAGGAGCACGAGGTTGAGCAGGGGGTAGTCGAGGTCGTCGTCCTCGGGCATGCCGTCGATGTTCTCGGCGAGGGAGGTGGCTGCCGAGCGGCGGTTCCAGGGGTGCTGCCGCAGGAGGTCCTCGGGGACGCCCCGGGCGGTGAAGTAGGTGGTGAGGGGCCAGTTGCCGGTGGACCGGGCCAGTCGGCGGATCGCGTCGAGGGGGAGCTTCTCGACCGGTTTGCCGAGGAGGCATCCGGCGGCGCGGCCGAGCCAGGCGGCCTCCAGGGCATGGGGGGTGGTGGCCCTGCTGCCCCCCGGCTCCGGCCAGTCGGGGCAGGAAGCCCGGATCCTGCCCAGGTCCGTGGGTTCGTCGTCCGCCAACGCGCTCGGCAGGTCGGCCAGTTCGTCCAGGAGGTCTTCCGCCAGTTGACGGAGGTAGCGGGACGCCGGGGTGGGGGAGGCGCCCCCGGCGGCCGGGGCGTCGGGGCCGCCCGCCGCTCGCCAGCGGGCCGCGATCGCCTTCGGCTCGCGGCCGTCCAGGACCGCCTGGCGGATCTCGTGGCCGATCAGGTCCTCCGGCTGGACCCAGGTCAGTCGGAGCATTCCGCGCCTCCGAGGGACGCGAAGGCCTGCTCGTGGGCGCGGCGGCGGGACACGTCCCGGCCGAAGATCTCCCGGGCGACGGCGGTGAGGGTGGCTGCAGGCTCCCAGAGGTCCAGGCGGCTCGCCTCCGCGACCGTCTTGGCCCAGTCCTCCGGGGCCGGTGAGCCCAGGGCACCCGCCAGGGCGCCGGCCATCGTGGCGATGGAGTCGCAGTCGCGGCCGTAGTTCACCGCCCCGAGCACCGCGTGCCGGTAGTCGCCCCGTGCCACCACCACCATGCCCAGCGCGACGGGCAGTTCCTCGATCGCGTGCAGACGGGAAGGGCGGCGGGCGCCGAGTGAGGGGGAGCGGTAGTCGGGGCCCACCGTGTCGTAGGGGGCCACGGCCTCGCGCAGCGGGCGCAGGGCCGACTCGAAGTCCGTGTGGCGGGACGCCTCCTCGCAGACCCGCTCGATCGCGGCCCGGGTGCCGTCCTTCGCGAGGGAGAGGCACCGGGCGACGACCGAGTCCGGGGTGGCACCGGGGGTGCACGCCGCCGCCACGGCCGCGGCCAGGACGCCCGCCGCCTCACGGCCGTACGACGACTGGTGCGCGCCGGCGATGTCGAGTGCCTCGGCGTAGGCGGCGCGCGGGTCGGCCGCGTTGACCAGTCCGACGGGGGCCATGTACATCGCCGCCCCGCAGTTGACGATGTTGCCGGTGCCGGCCTCACGCGGGTCGGCGTGGCCGTAGTGGATCCGCGTCACCAGCCATTTCTCCGCCAGGAAGATCCGCTGGAGGGGGAGTGCCTCGGTCTCCAGTTCCGGGATCCAGCGGGGCTCGGTCATCAGGTCCGGGACCAGGTGGTCGGCGATGGCGTAGGCGTCGAGGTGGTCGCGGACCCGGGCGTAGACCCGGACCAGGGCGTGGGTCATCAGGGTGTCGTCGGTGACGTGACCGTCGCCCTTGTGGTAGGGGGCGAGGGGCCGGGCGGTGCGCCAGTCGTCGCCGTGCCAGGGGCCGACGACGCCGTGGACACGGCCGCCGTGGCGTTCGAGGATCTGCTCGGGCGAGTAGCCCTCGACGGGTCCGCCGAGCGCGTCGCCGACCGCGGCTCCGACCAGGGCACCGGTGATCCGCTCGTCCAGCGGGGTGTTTTGGTGGGCTTTGAGTTGCATGGGGGCTTTGGGCTGCATGGCCGCATCATCCACCCGGGCGGGCCGGTTGGACGGCTTCCAGGAGTCCGGCGAGTTCCACGAGGTCCGTGCCGGTCAGGCGGGGCAGGACGCAGCCGGAGAGGGTGCGGCAGGTCTCCCGCCAGGGCCCGGGGATCGACGCGCCGCCGCCCAGGGCGCCGGTGAGGGCGCCGGCCAGGGCCGGGGCGGAGTCCGCGACGCGGGACAGGCAGGCCGCCGCGGGGACGGCCTCCGCGATGCGGCCGCGGGCGGCGGTGGCCAGGGCGAGGGCGACCGGGACCGTCTCGGCGGCGGCGATGCCGTAGCTGTAGACGTGGTCGACGATCTGGTGCTCCAGGGGCGGGACCAGGGCGAACGCGCTGTCCGCGGCGGCGGCGAGCAGCAGGGCCTGCCGGGCGTTGCGGCCGATCTCCGTCTCCTCGGGGAGTTCGGCGAGGGCCGCGGTGACACAGGCGTCCACGGGGGCGCCGGCCAGAGCGAGGGCCAGGGCCGCCGCCATGGCGCGGGCGCCGTGGACGCCGTCGCCGTCCTGGGTGTAGCGGGCGTCGAACTCGGCGAGGTCGGCGGCGCCGCGGGGGTCGCCGGGGTGGGCCACGGCCAGGACGCAGGCGCGTACGCAGGCCGCGTCGTCGAAGTAGTGCGGGTTGTCGTGGCCGGTGGCGGGCGGGCGCAGGCCGGTGGCGAGGTTGCCGAGGCCGGCGCGGACGGAGATGCGGGCGCGCAGGGGGAGGACGGCGGACTCGATCTCGGGGGCGCGGTTCGCCGCGGCGGCGACCTCGGCGGCCAGGGCGTTCCAGGTGAGGTCGATGGCGGCCCGGGTGCGGCGTTCGCGGCTGAGGTCGTCCCGGACGGTGTCGTCGCCGGCGCGCAGGAGGGCTTCGGCGGCGAAGGCCGCCCACTCGGCGTCGTCGGAGGGGCCGAGGCGGAGGGGTTCGGGGGGCTGGTTGAGGGCGATGGGGACGGGGAGGGTGGTGGTGGCGTTCTGTTCGGCGAAGGTGTCGAGTTCGCGGGTGAGGCGGCGGGTCCAGTCGGGCATGCGGGCGGCTCTGTGGCGGGCGGCGGGCCAGCCGGCGGCGTCGCCGGCGGCGAGCCCGAGCAGAAGGCCTTCGGCGCGTCTTGGGGCCTCGGCTTCGTCTTCGGCCCTTTTGTCTCCCGCCCGCGCACGGCCCGTGATAGTCACCCGAGGGGGCCTGGTCTCCCGTGGGGCGGCTTCACCGTCGGCGACTTCCGCTTCGTACGTCGTCATGAGGGAACCTCCGCCGGTGTCAGCAGGTCCGCCACGTCCAGGACGTGGTGGCCGGCCATCGCCGGGAGGCACCTGCCGAGGACCGGGCCGATGGGGGCCGCCCAGGCCCGCGGGATCGCCGACTCGCCGCGGGTCGCACCCGCCAGGGCCCCCGCCACCGCCGCCGTCGTGTCCGCGTCGCGGCCCATGTTCACCGCCGTCAGGACCGACTGCTCGAAGTCGCCGTCGGCCGCCGCGTACGCGCCGAAGGCCAGGGCGACCGCCTCGGGGGCCAGGTCCGTCCAGGGGTAGCCGCCGATGACGACCGCGGTGCGGACCGCGCGTTCGCCGCGGTGGGCGACGGTCACCGCGCGGCGCAGGCTGCGGGCCGTCCAGGAGTCGTCGGGGACCACCGCGAGAGCCGCCGCCACGACCGCGTCCGGCGGCGCGCCGGCCATCGCCGCCGCGACGCCCGCGGCGACGGCCTGGCCGCCGTAGATGCCCTCCCCGTCGTGGCTCACCGAGCCGTCGATCGCGACCAGCCGGGCCGCCTCCGCCGGGCGGCCCGCCGCGAACACCCCGAAGGGTGCCGCCCGCATGGCCAGGCCGTCGCTCCAGGCGTGCCGGTGCTGGGCGGAGATCGGGGCTGCCAGGCCACGGCGGAGGTTCTCCAGGGTGCCGCGTTCGCTGAAACCGGCGCCGCGGAAGGGGCCCTCGTCGCGGTCGGCGATCCACTCGTGCCAGGCCGCTTCCACATGGGCGGGGGTGAGTGCGCCGCCGTGCCGGGCCAGCAGCAGGCCGGAGAAGATCGCGTACTCGGTGTCGTCCGTGCCCGCCGGCCTCTCGGCGACGTACCCCGTGATCCGGCCCCACCGCGCGCGGATCTCGGAGGGCTTCATGTTCTCGGCGGGGGCCCCGAGCGCGTCACCGACGGCCAGGCCCAGCAGTGCGCCCCGTGCCCGTGTGCGGAGCCCGATCGATGCCATGGGGCATGTGTCCCACTCCGGTGACTCCGCCGAGCCTCATGAGCCCCAGCATCACCCGGTCGACATCTGTGCGGGCTCATGATCAAGTGAGCGGAAGAGGGTAAACCCGCAGGTTAGCGCAGCCTTTCCTTGCTGGCGGCGAAGGAATCAAGAGCGTAGTTTCGGCGTTGTAAAACTCTGGAACTTGTCCAAGAGGGCATCCGGGACTGCGGGGAGTGGGGTTCTTTCCATGGCCATCATCGAGACCGAGGCGACGCTGCACGAGGCGCACCGGGACAATCACACGCACCGGGACGTGAACGGCGGCTGGCTGCGTCCCGCGGTGTTCGGCGCGATGGACGGCCTCGTCTCCAACCTCGCTCTGATGACCGGTGTCGCGGGCGGTGCGGTCAGTCAGCACACCGTGATCCTCAGCGGACTCGCGGGCCTGGCCGCCGGTGCCTTCTCCATGGCCGCCGGTGAGTACACCTCCGTCGCCTCCCAGCGCGAACTCGTCGAGGCCGAGCTGGACGTGGAGCGGCGCCAGCTGCGCAAGCACCCGAAGGACGAGGAGGCCGAGCTGGCCGCGCTCTACGAGTCGAGGGGCGTCGAGCCGGGGCTGGCCCGCGAGGTCGCCCGGCAGCTGTCGAAGGACCCCGAGCAGGCGCTGGAGATCCATGCCCGCGAGGAGCTGGGGATCGACCCCGGCGACCTGCCCTCGCCGACCGTGGCCGCGGTGTCGAGCTTCGGTTCCTTCGCGCTGGGCGCGCTGATTCCCGTCGCGCCCTATCTGCTGGGGGCGAGCAGCATGTGGCCGGCCGTGCTGCTGGCGCTGCTGGGGCTCTTCCTGTGCGGCGCGGTCGTGGCCAAGGTGACGGCCCGCAGCTGGTGGTACAGCGGGCTGCGGCAGCTCCTCCTGGGAGGTGCGGCGGCCGGTGTGACGTACGCCCTGGGCACCTTGTTCGGAACGGCCGTAGGATAGCGCGACTCGGACTTATGCAAGGGGCCGCATAAGTAGTCGTTACTCGTTGGTTTCGGGCGTGCGACGACCGGGCATGAGCCGTAAGCGCTGCGGGCAACGACGCCCGTCGCGCACCGCAGCGGGTCGGGCGAAGACGCCTGTCCCGCTCCCCGGGCCGGCGGAAGGCGATCTGACCCGATCGTTTCGTGCGGCCCCTCCATAGCTTCCACTGCTGGTCCGGTACCCCCGCCGTGAACCCGCAGTGTCCGCATGCTGGAACGGATTATCCCGGTTCCCGAGAACCGCTCCATCATGTAACCTGCACGAAATTTTGCGATCACGCGAGGGCCAACGTCGTCCCTCGGCACTTTGCATATGCCACATGACGACGACGGGAGAGCCGATGCGTACGCCGCGCCAGCCGTCCCAGCATTCCGCGAATGGCCAGAACTGGTCGTTCATGGATGCTCGCCCTGCTGCGCAGGGTATGTACGACCCCCGCAACGAGCACGACGCCTGTGGCGTCGGCTTCGTCGCCACCCTCACCGGCGAGGCGTCCCACACCCTGGTCGAGCAGGCTCTGACCGTCCTGCGCAACCTGGAACACCGCGGCGCCACCGGCTCCGAGCCCGACTCCGGTGACGGTGCCGGCATCCTGTCGCAGGTGCCGGACGCCTTCTTCCGCGAGGTGGCCGGATTCGAACTGCCCGGCGCCGGTTCCTACGCCGTCGGCATCGCCTTCCTGCCGGAGGACGCCACCGCCGACGCCGTCTCGCAGATCGAGACGATCGCCGCCGACGAGGGCCTCACCGTCCTCGGCTGGCGCGAGGTGCCGGTCGCTCCCCAGCTGCTGGGTGCCACCGCCCGGTCGACCATGCCGGTCTTCCGCCAGATCTTCGTCGGCGACGGCGTCTCGGAGGGCATCGCCCTCGACCGCAAGGCCTTCGTCCTGCGCAAGCGCGCCGAGCGCGAGGCCGGCGTCTACTTCCCGTCGCTGTCCGCGCGGACCATCGTCTACAAGGGCATGCTGACCACCGGCCAGCTGGAGCCCTTCTTCCCGGACCTGTCCGACCGCCGCTTCGCCTCCGCGATCGCGCTCGTGCACTCCCGGTTCTCGACGAACACGTTCCCGTCGTGGCCGCTGGCCCACCCCTACCGCTTCGTCGCGCACAACGGTGAGATCAACACCGTCAAGGGCAACCGCAACTGGATGGTGGCCCGCGAGTCGCAGCTCGTCTCGGACCTGTTCGGCGGCGACGACAAGGCCATCGACCGGATCTTCCCGGTCTGTACGCCCGACGCCTCCGACTCCGCCTCCTTCGACGAGGTCCTGGAGCTCCTGCACCTGGGCGGCCGCTCCCTGCCCCACTCGGTGCTGATGATGATCCCGGAGGCGTGGGAGAACCACGACTCCATGGACCCGGCCCGGCGTGCCTTCTACCAGTTCCACTCCACGATGATGGAGCCCTGGGACGGCCCGGCCTGCGTCACCTTCACCGACGGCACCCAGGTCGGCGCGGTCCTCGACCGCAACGGCCTGCGCCCCGGCCGCTACTGGGTCACCGACGACGGTCTCGTCGTCCTCGGCTCCGAGGTCGGCGTCCTGGACATCGACCCCTCCAAGGTCGTCCGCAAGGGCCGCCTCCAGCCCGGCCGCATGTTCCTCGTCGACACCGCCGAGCACCGCATCATCGAGGACGACGAGATCAAGGCCCAGCTCGCCGCCGAGAACCCCTACGCGGAGTGGCTCGAAGCCGGCGAGATCGAGCTCGAGGACCTGCCCGAGCGCGAGCACATCGTGCACACGCACGCCTCCGTCACCCGCCGCCAGCAGACCTTCGGCTACACCGAGGAGGAACTGCGCGTCATCCTCGCGCCGATGGCCAAGGCCGGTGCCGAGCCGATCGGTTCGATGGGCACCGACTCGCCGATCGCCGCCCTGTCGGACCGGCCGCGGCTGCTCTTCGACTACTTCACCCAGCTGTTCGCGCAGGTCACCAACCCGCCGCTGGACGCCATCCGCGAGGAACTGGTCACCTCCCTGCGCTCGTCGCTGGGCCCCCAGGGCAACCTCCTCGACCCGAACGCGGCCTCCTGCCGCAGCGTCCTGCTGCCCTTCCCGGTGATCGACAACGACGAGCTGGCCAAGCTCATCCACATCAACGCCGACGGCGACATGCCCGGCTTCAAGGCCGCGACGCTGTCCGGCCTGTACCGGGTGCACGGCGGCGGTGACGCCCTGGCCGCCCGGATCGAGGAGATCTGCGCCGAGGCCGACGCCGCCATCGACAACGGCGCCCGCCTGATCGTCCTGTCGGACCGCCACTCCGACGCCGAGCACGCGCCGATCCCGTCGCTGCTGCTCACCGCTGCCGTCCACCACCACCTCATCCGCACCAAGCAGCGCACCCAGGTGGGCCTGCTGGTCGAGGCCGGTGACGTCCGCGAGGTCCACCACGTCGCCCTGCTCATCGGCTACGGCGCCGCCGCCGTCAACCCGTACCTGGCGATGGAGTCCGTCGAGGACCTGGTCCGCGCCGGCACCTTCCTGCCCGGCATCGAGCCCGAGCAGGCCATCCGCAACCTCATCTACGCCCTCGGCAAGGGCGTGCTGAAGGTCATGTCGAAGATGGGCATCTCGACCGTCGCCTCCTACCGCGGCGCCCAGGTCTTCGAGGCCGTCGGTCTCGACGAGGCCTTCGTCGAGAAGTACTTCAACGGCACGGCCACCAAGATCGGCGGTGTCGGCATCGACGTCGTCGCCAAGGAGGTCGCCGCCCGGCACGCCAAGGCCTACCCGGCCTCCGGCATCGCCCCGGCGCACCGCGCGCTGGAGATAGGCGGCGAGTACCAGTGGCGCCGCGAGGGCGAGCCGCACCTGTTCGACCCCGAGACGGTCTTCCGCCTCCAGCACTCCACGCGCTCCGGCAAGTACGACATCTTCAAGAAGTACACCGAGCGGGTGAACGAGCAGTCCGAGCGGCTGATGACGCTGCGCGGCCTGTTCGGCTTCAAGTCGGACCGGCAGCCGATCTCCATCGACGAGGTCGAGCCCGTCTCCGAGATCGTCAAGCGCTTCTCCACGGGCGCCATGTCGTACGGCTCCATCTCCCAGGAGGCGCACGAGACCCTCGCCATCGCCATGAACCAGCTGGGCGGCAAGTCCAACACCGGTGAGGGCGGCGAGGACCCGGAGCGCCTGTACGACCCGGCGCGCCGGTCGTCCATCAAGCAGGTCGCCTCCGGCCGCTTCGGTGTGACCTCCGAGTACCTGGTCAACTCCGACGACATCCAGATCAAGATGGCCCAGGGCGCCAAGCCCGGCGAGGGCGGCCAGCTGCCCGGCCACAAGGTCTACCCGTGGGTCGCCAAGACGCGGCACTCGACGCCCGGCGTCGGCCTCATCTCGCCGCCCCCGCACCACGACATCTACTCCATCGAGGACCTCGCCCAGCTGATCCACGACCTGAAGAACGCGAACCCGCAGGCGCGGATTCACGTGAAGCTGGTCTCCGAGGTCGGCGTCGGCACCGTCGCCGCGGGTGTGTCCAAGGCCCACGCGGACGTCGTGCTCATCTCCGGCCACGACGGCGGCACGGGCGCCTCGCCGCTCACCTCGCTGAAGCACGCCGGTGGTCCCTGGGAGCTCGGCCTCGCCGAGACCCAGCAGACCCTGCTGCTCAACGGCCTGCGCGACCGCATCGTCGTCCAGACCGACGGCCAGCTGAAGACCGGCCGCGACGTGGTCATCGCCGCGCTGCTCGGCGCCGAGGAGTTCGGCTTCGCGACCGCTCCGCTCGTCGTCTCCGGCTGCGTCATGATGCGCGTCTGCCACCTGGACACCTGCCCGGTCGGCATCGCCACACAGAACCCGGTGCTGCGCGAGCGCTACTCCGGCAAGGCCGAGTACGTCGTGAACTTCTTCCAGTTCATCGCCGAAGAGGTCCGCGAGATCCTCGCCGAGCTGGGCTTCCGCTCCATCGAGGAGGCCGTCGGCCACGCCGAGACCCTCGACGTCACGCGGGCCGTCGACCACTGGAAGGCGCAGGGCCTGGACCTGGAGCCGCTGTTCCACGTGCCCGAGCTGCCCGAGGGCGCGGTCCGCCACCAGCTGATCGCCCAGGACCACGGCCTGGAGAAGGCGCTCGACAACCAGCTGATCAAGCTGGCCTCCGACGCGCTCTCCGCGGCCGGTGCCGCCGACGCCCAGCCGGTGCGCGCCCAGGTGGAGATCCGCAACATCAACCGCACGGTCGGCACCATGCTCGGCCACGAGGTGACGAAGAAGTTCGGCGGTGCGGGCCTGCCCGACGACACCATCGACATCACCTTCACCGGCTCCGCCGGCCAGTCCTTCGGCGCCTTCGTGCCGAGCGGTGTCACGCTCCGCCTGGAGGGCGACGCCAACGACTACGTCGGCAAGGGCCTGTCCGGCGGCCGGATCGTCGTCCGCCCGGACCGCGCGGCCGACCACCTCGCCGAGTACAGCGTCATCGCCGGCAACACCATCGGCTACGGCGCCACCGGCGGCGAGATGTTCCTGCGCGGCAAGGTCGGCGAGCGGTTCTGCGTCCGCAACTCCGGTGCCACGGTCGTCTCCGAGGGCGTGGGCGACCACGGCTGCGAGTACATGACCGGCGGTCACGCGGTGGTCCTCGGCGAGACGGGCCGCAACTTCGCGGCCGGCATGTCCGGCGGTATCGCGTACGTCATCGACCTGGACCGCGACAACGTCAACGTCGGCAACCTGGACGCCGTCGAGCCGCTGGACGACACCGACAAGCAGTGGCTGCACGACGTGGTCCGCCGCCACCAGGAGGAGACCGGCTCCACCGTCGCCGAGAAGCTCCTGGCCGAGTGGGACACCGCCGTCGAGCGGTTCAGCAGGATCATCCCCAGCACCTACAAGGCAGTGCTCGCCGCCAAGGACGCCGCCGAGCGAGCCGGTCTCTCCGAGACCGAGACCCACGAGAAGATGATGGAGGCGGCGATCAATGGCTGACCCGAAGGGCTTCCTGAACCACGGGCGCGAGCTCGCCAAGTCCCGCCCCGTCGAGGAGCGCGTCAAGGACTGGAACGAGGTCTACGTCCCCGGCTCGCTGCTGCCCATCATCAGCAAGCAGGCCAGCCGGTGCATGGACTGCGGCATCCCGTTCTGCCACAACGGCTGCCCGCTCGGGAACCTGATCCCCGAGTGGAACGACTACGCCTACCGCGAGGACTGGGCGGCGGCCTCGGAGCGTCTGCACGCGACGAACAACTTCCCGGAGTTCACCGGCCGCCTGTGCCCCGCTCCCTGTGAGTCGGCGTGTGTGCTCGGCATCAACCAGCCGCCGGTCACCATCAAGAACGTCGAGGTCTCGATCATCGACAAGGCGTGGGAGACCGGGGACGTCGCCCCGCAGATCCCCGAGCGCCTGTCCGGCAAGACCGTCGCCGTCGTCGGCTCGGGCCCGGCGGGTCTCGCCGCCGCCCAGCAGCTGACCCGCGCCGGCCACACCGTCGCCGTCTACGAGCGCGCGGACCGCATCGGAGGCCTCCTCCGCTACGGCATCCCCGAGTTCAAGATGGAGAAGCGGCACATCAACCGCCGCATCGAGCAGATGCGCGCGGAGGGCACCCGCTTCCGCACGGGCATCGAGATCGGCCGCGACCTGAAGGCCACGGACCTGAAGAAGCGCTACGACGCGGTCGTCCTGGCCGTCGGCGCCACCACGGCCCGCGACCTGCCGGTGCCCGGCCGCGAACTCAAGGGCATCTACCAGGCCATGGAGTACCTGCCGCTGGCCAACAAGGTGCAGGAGGGCGACTTCGTGGCGCCCCCCATCTCGGCCGAGGGCAAGCACGTCGTGGTCATCGGCGGCGGCGACACCGGCGCGGACTGCGTGGGCACCGCCCACCGCCAGGGCGCGGCCTCCGTCACGCAGCTGGAGATCATGCCCCGCCCGGGCGAGGAGCGGCACCCGGTCAACCAGCCCTGGCCGACCTTCCCCATGCTGTACAAGGTCACCTCGGCCCACGAGGAGGGCGGCGAGCGGGTCTACTCCGTCTCCACGACCCACTTCGAGGGCGACGAGGACGGCAACGTCCAGTGGCTGCACCTCACCGAGGTGGAGTTCATCGACGGCAAGCTGACCCCGAAGCCGGGCTCCGAGCGCAAGATCCCCGCCCAGCTGGTCACCCTCGCCATGGGCTTCACCGGCACCGACCGGGACAACGGCCTGGTCGAGCAGTTCGGCCTGGAGCTCGACGAGCGCGGCAACATCGCCCGCGACGCCGACTTCCGGACCAACGTGCCGGGCGTCTTCGTCGCCGGTGACGCCGGCCGCGGCCAGTCGCTCATCGTGTGGGCCATCGCCGAGGGCCGCTCGGCGGCGCGCGGAGTCGACCGTGCTCTCGCGGGCACGAGCGACCTGCCGGCACCGATCCGTCCGACGGACCGCGCGCTGATGGTCTGACGGTTCATCCCGAAAACGTCCCGTACAAAGGCGTACGGAACACTGACGGCGCCTGCCCCCCAGTCCCCGACCGGACGCCCGGGCAGGCGCCGTCGCACATCCTCGGCCGGTCCCGTCGCCGTGCGCGTCCGGCCCACCCCTGGATGCCGCGGGCCGTGGTCGGCGGCGAGGGCGTCGCGGCCCTGGCCGCCCTCCCACGATCCCCAACTGCTCGGCCCGGCCGACCTGGTGCGCGAACCGAGCGGCACAGGGGGCGTCGAGGAGTGAGATGATTCCGGCCATGGCCGCGATCAGTCTGAGCAAGGTCCAGGAGACCGCCCCCGCGCTGGTGAACCTCTACAAGCACGCCGGGGTGTCCCTCGCGAAGCACGGGCTGGACGGGCTGCGGGCCGCGGTCTACCTCGTCATCGACTACTCCGGGTCGATGAAGCCGTACTACAAGGACGGCAGTGTGCAGGCGCTGGCCGACCGGGTGCTCGGGCTGTCGGCGCACCTCGACGACGACGGCAGCGTGCCCGTGGTGTTCTTCTCCACCGACGTCGACGCCGAGACCGAGATCGCCCTGGCCGGGCACGAGGGGCGCGTCGAGCGGATCGCGGCCGGCCTCGGGCACATGGGGAAGACCAGCTACCACCTGGCGATGGACGCCGTGATCGACCACTACCTCGACAGCGGCGCCACGGCACCCGCCCTGGTGGTGTTCCAGACCGACGGCGGGCCGATCAACAAGCTCGCCGCCGAACGCTATCTGTGCAAGGCGGCCGGGCTGCCGCTGTTCTGGCAGTTCATCGGGTTCGGCGACCCCCACAGCAAGCAGTTCGACTTCCTGCGCAAGCTGGACGAACTGGCCGTGCCCGCCAAGCGGGTCGTCGACAACGCCGGGTTCTTCCACGCCGGGCAGGACCCGCGGAAGGTGCCGGACGCCGAGCTGTACGACCAGCTGGTGGGCGAGTTCCCGAAATGGCTCGTGGCCGCCCGGGCGCAGGGCATCGTCAGGGACCCCGGCCGCCGCTGACCGGCCTTCGCCCCCCTGGCCCAACCGGCCCGCCCCTTGGCCCACCCCCCGTTTGCAGGGCCGCGCCGCCGTGCCACGCTGGGAAGGATCCGACGGGGAGGCGACGACGTATGGGCGACGACGGCGCACGACGGGTGGACGGCGGCGCACGACGGGCCTACGGGACGGACTCCGCCCGGCGGAGGCCTCCCGCCGGCACGGGGGAGAAGCTCGCCGACTGGGCGGACGGGCGGCTCGGGCTCCTCACCCTGGCCAAGGCCAACATGCGCAAGGTCTTCCCGGACCACTGGTCCTTCATGCTGGGCGAGGTCACCCTCTACAGCTTCGTCGTGCTGATCCTCACCGGCGTCTACCTCACCCTGTTCTTCGAACCCAGCATGCAGGAGGTCGTCTACCACGGCTCCTACACGGACCTCAACGGCGTCCTCATGAGCAGGGCGTTCGAGTCCACGCTGGACATCAGCTTCGACGTGCGCGGCGGGCTGCTCATCCGGCAGATCCACCACTGGGCGGCGCTGGTCTTCATCACCGGCATGCTGGTGCACATGATGCGGGTGTTCTTCACCGGCGCCTTCCGCAAGCCCCGCGAGCTGAACTGGCTCTTCGGCTGGACCCTGCTGATGCTCGGCATCATCACCGGCCTCACCGGCTACTCCCTCCCCGACGACCTGCTGTCCGGCACCGGCATCCGCTTCGCCCAGGGCGCCATCCTGTCCATCCCGATCGTCGGGACGTACCTGTCGTTCTTCCTGTTCGGCGGTCAGTTCCCGGGCGACGACATCATCTCGCGGCTCTATCCCGTCCACATCCTGCTGCTGCCCGGGATCATGCTGGGCCTGGTCACCGCCCATCTGATCCTGGTCTTCTACCACAAACACACCCAGTTCCCGGGCCCCGGACGCGAGGAGCGGTCGGTCGTCGGCATGCCGTTCCTGCCGGTCTACATGGCCAAGGCCGGCGGCTTCTTCTTCCTCGTCTTCGGCGTGCTGGCGGTGATGGGCGCGGTCGCCCAGATCAACCCCGTGTGGGCCTTCGGCCCCTACCGCCCGGACCTGGTCACCACCGGCGCCCAGCCCGACTGGTACCTCGGCTTCTCCGAAGGCCTGATCCGGGTGATGCCGGGATGGGAGATCAACCTCTGGGGGCACACGCTCGTCCTCGGCGTGTTCATCCCCTTCTCGCTCTTCCCGCTGATCCTGCTCGCCCTCGGCCTCTACCCCTTCCTCGAAGCGTGGGTCACCGGCGACCGACGCGAGCACCACATCCTGGACCGGCCGCGCAACGCCCCCGTGCGCACCGGCCTCGGCGTGGCCTGGCTGACCCTGTACGCGGTGCTGCTGATCGGCGGCGGCAACGACATCGTCGCCACCCATCTGCACCTGTCCATCAACGTCATCACCTGGTTCGTGCGGATCGGCGTCTTCGTGCTGCCGGTCGCCGCATTCATCGTCACCAAGAAGATCTGCATGGGCCTGCAGCGCCGCGACCGCGCCAAAGTGCTGCACGGCAGGGAGACCGGCACCATCAAACGGCTGCCCACCGGCGAGTACGTCGAGGTCCACGAGCCCCTCACCCAGGCCGAACTGTTCACCCTCACCCAGCACGAACAGCTGCCGCCCCACGAGACCGGGCCCGAGGTCGACGCGGCGGGCGTCCGCCGCAGGATCAAACGGTCCGAACGGCTGCGCGCCCGGCTCGCGAAGGCCATGTACGGACCCGACGCCCGCATCGAGAAGCCGACCGTGGAGCAGTACCGGGAGATCACCAGCGGCGACCACCCCCACTGACAGCCGGGACCCGGCACGCGCCCCACAACGCTACGTGTCGCACTCCAGCACGCTCCGGCACAGCGCACACCGCGCCCGGACCCGCCCCCGCACCGGCACCCTGATCCGCTGGTGGCACGTGGGGCAGGGGAACGACACCCGCAGCCGCCCGCCCCCGTCGGGGGAGAACACGTACCGCACCCCCGGCTGCGGCGGATCCCCCGGCGCGTGCCGCCGGTCCCGGGCGTACCGCCGCCGCCCCGCCCACCCCGCCGCCGTCAGCGGAGGCTCCTGCCCGTCACGGCGGGCCAGCTCCCTGCCCTTCACATACGCCGAGTACGCCTGCGCGCTGGTGAACCACACCGAGGGATCCTCACCGAACAGCAGCGCCCGCTTGGCCAGCACGTACCCGAACTCCTCCGGCGTGAGATACCCCAGCTTCTGCGAGGACGCCCCGTCCTCCCGGAACGCGTCCAGCAGCAGCCACCCCGCCCCCAGATACGTCGTCGCGGTGTCCGTCAGGATCTCGTTGTCCCGCACACCCGGGAACGACAGGCCGAGCCGATGCAGGTACACGTGCGTCACCTCGTGCGCCAGGGCCGCGCCGATGTCCCGGCGGTGCGTACGGAACCGGTCGTTCAGCTCCACGAAGTACTCCGGCCCGGCCGTCAGCTCCACGTTCGCCGCGTACCGCATCTCCCGGAAGCTCACGATCAGCCGGGCGTCCGGCAGCCGGTAGTGCCGCACCAGCTCGTGCGCCACCCGCTGCGCCCCCAGATACAGGTCGTCGGTGTCGCAGAACGCCACGTCGACGGGGAGCACACTGGTCTCGAACGTCCGGACGGTGTCGTACGACAGACGCCTGTACAACGCCGTGATGGCCGCCCGCACCGTCTCCAGATGCGGGTACCCGTGCTCGACCGGCCCGTCGTTCGCCACGCCTCACCCCCAAGACGCCCCTGAACCCGGTTCCACTGTACGAGGACCCACCCCGTCGCGGACGGGCCCCGGCACCGCGAAAACCGGTCGCCGCCGCCCCCGCCGCTCCGGCACACTCCGGGCCGTGACCAGCGAACAGCACACCCCCGCCGGCACGCTCCGGGTCGGCGGCCGGGACGACGACCTCGAACAGCGGCTCGACGAGGAACTGACCGCCTTCAACACCGCCGCCGGCGGGGCCGCCACCGAGCCCCTCTCCGTCTCCGTCACCGACGACAACGGCGACCTGGTCGGCGGGCTCACCGCCTGGACCTGGGGCACCCTGTGCTCCGTGGACCTGCTGTGGGTGCGCGAGGACCGGCGGCACCGCGGCTGGGGCGGCCGCATCATGCGCGCGGCGCAGGACGAGGCCGCCCGGCGCGGCTGCACCGACATGATCGTCTCCACGTACAGCTTCCAGGCGCCCGGCTTCTACCCCCGGCTCGGCTTCCGCGAACGAGCCCGTATCGGGGGCGTCCCCGGCGGCCACCAGGACGTCTGCTTCCACCGGCAGCTCACCCCGCCGAAGGATGAGACGGCCCTCGGCGGCCCGGCGTGATCCCCGTAGGCTGACGCCCCATGACCACCAGCAACACCGGTTCCCCCGACGTCGACCCCGCCGTCCGCGCAGAGCTCAGCCGGCTGCGCGACAGCATCGACAACATCGACGCGGCCGTCGTCCACATGCTCGCCGAGCGCTTCAAGTGCACCCAGCAGGTCGGACACCTCAAGGCCCAGCACCAGCTGCCGCCCGCCGACCCGGCCCGCGAGGCCCGCCAGATCGCCCGGCTGCGCGCCCTCGCCGAGAACGCCAAACTCGACCCGGCCTTCGCCGAGAAGTTCCTGAACTTCATCGTCGCCGAAGTCATCCGCCACCACGAGCGCATCGCGGACGAGGCGCTCAACGGCGCCGCCCCAGGCGGCAACTGACCTCGCGCGCGCCCCGGGGGAGTGACACGGCGGCCCGCTCGGGGCATGCTGCGCTGTACACAGCATGTCAGCTGACGAGCACTGCGCGTCAGTGTCCCGGACTACTCTGGACCTCCACGAGGGAGGGGCGTCGGGCCATGCCGTCGGATACCAGGATCCTCATCGTCGACGACCACGAGGACACGCTGTACGCGCTCGAAAGCGCCCTGGCCCCGCTGGGCTACCTGCTCGGCCGGGCCACCAGCGGCGACGAGGCACTCAAACAGGTGCTGCGCGGCCAGGTCGGCCTGCTGCTGCTCGACGTGCGCATGCCCGGCGTCAGCGGCCTCGAGGTCGTGCGCTACATGCGGCGCGTGGAGCAGACCCAGCACATCCCCGTGATCCTGCTCACCGGCTTCGGAGCCGACCACGAACTGACCACCGCCGCCTTCCGGCTCGGCGTCGCCGACCTGGTCCTGAAACCCGTCGACCCCTGGGCCCTGCGCACCAAGGTCCGCTACCTCTACGACGCCCACCGGCGCCGGCTCGCCCTGGAGCGGGAGGTGCACCGCCTGCGCGCCCTCGTGGGAGAGCACACCGGGACCGCCGCACCCCCCGCGCGCCCCGCACTGCCGCACCCCGACGCGCGCGTGCCGACGCAGCGGCCCATGGGGGCGCACGCCGGGGAGCTCGAAAAGGACCGCACCTAGACCGGACATCGGGGACGTACCGATCCGCCTCTGTGCCTGCCCGACGGCATCAGGCAGCATGTCACGCATGTCCGTACTGACGCGCGACGAAGCGCAGACCCGAGCAGAGCTCCTCGACGTCCACCGCTACACGATCGAACTCGACCTGACCGGCGGAGACGAGACCTTCGACTCCCGCACCCTGATCAGGTTCGCTGCCCGCGTGGACGGGGACACCTTCGTCGAGCTCAAGCCCGCCGAGCTGCGCTCCGTCACCCTGGACGGACACCCCCTCGACCCCGAGGCCCTGGACGGCAACCGGCTCGCCCTGCCGCACCTGACCGCCGGCGAGCACGAACTGCGCGTGGACGCCCGGATGCGCTACTCCCGCACCGGTGAGGGCATGCACCGCTTCACCGACCCCACCGACGGCGAGACCTACGTCTACACCCAGCTGTTCATGGAGGACGTCCAGCGCGTCTTCGCCGCCTTCGACCAGCCCGACCTGAAGGCCGTCTTCGACCTGTCGGTGAAGGCCCCGCAGCACTGGACCGTCCTCGCCAACGGCATCACCGAACAGACCGACGGCGTATGGACGGCGGCCCCCACCCCGCTCATCTCCACCTACCTGGTCGCCGTCGCCGCGGGCCCCTGGCACTCCGTGCGCACCGAGCACCGCGGCCTGCCCTTCGGCCTGCACTGCCGCCGCTCCCTCGCCCCCTACCTGGACGCAGACGCCGACGAACTCCTCGACATCACCCGCGCCTGCTTCGACCGCTACCACGAGAAGTTCGACGAGCCCTACCCGTTCGACTCCTACGACCAGGCCTTCGTCCCCGAGTTCAACGCCGGCGCCATGGAGAACCCGGGCCTGGTCACGTTCCGCGACGAGTTCGTCTACCGCTCGGCCGTCACCGACACCGAACGCCAGACCCGCGCGATGGTCATCGCCCACGAGATGGCGCACATGTGGTTCGGCGACCTCGTCACCCTCAAGTGGTGGGACGACATCTGGCTGAACGAGTCCTTCGCCGAGTACATGGGCTACCAGACCCTCACCGAAGCCACCCGCTTCTCCGACACCTGGACCGACTTCGGCGTCACCCGCAAGTCCTGGGGCTACGACGCCGACCAGCGCCCCTCCACCCACCCCGTCGCCCCCGAGGCCGTCGACGACACCGCCTCCGCGCTGCTCAACTTCGACGGCATCTCCTACGCCAAGGGCGCCAGCGCGCTGCGCCAACTCGTCGCCTGGCTCGGCGAGAAGGACTTCCTCGCCGGCATCAACACCCACTTCGCCCGGCACAAGTTCTCCAACGCCACCCTCGCCGACTTCATCGACAACCTCGCCGACGCCACCGACCGGGACGTCCACGCCTGGGCCGACGCCTGGCTGCGCACCACCGGCGTCGACACCCTCACCCCGCGCGTCGCCCCCGGCGAGCACGGCACCTGCGCCCTCACCGTCGACCGCACCGGCAGCCGCCCCCACCGCATCGCGGTCGGCCTCTACGACCGGGACCTCGGCGACGACGGCGGCCAGCTCGTCCTGCGCGAACGCCGCCACCTCGACCTCCCGCAGAGCGACGCCCACCCCATCGGCAAGCGGCCCGCCCTGCTCCTCCTCAACGACGGCGACCTCACCTACGCCAAGGTCCGCTTCGACCCCGAGTCCTTCGAGACCGTCCGCAAGGACCTGTCCGGCCTGCCCGAGCCGCTGACCCGCGCCGTCGTCTGGAACGCCCTCCGGGACGCCGTCCGCGACGGCGAACTCGCCCCCCACGCCTACCTCGAGACCGCCCGCGCCCACCTCCCGCTGGAGACGGACCTCGCCATCGTCCAAGGCGTGCTCGCCTTCGCCACCACGTACGTCGCCGACCGCTACCTCGCCCCCGAGGAACGGCCCGCCGCCCTCGCGACCCTCTCCGACCTGTGCCGCGACCTCATCCGCCGCACCGAGGACGGCGACAACCCCGGGCTGCGCCTGATCGCCGTACGCCACCGCATCGACGTGGCCGCCCACCCCGACACCATCGCCGCCTGGCTCGCCGACGGCACCGTCCCCGGCGGCCCCGAACTCGACCCCGAGCTGCGCTGGCGCGTGCTCGCCCGGCTCGCCGCCCTCGGCGCGACCGACGAGACCGCCATCGCCGCCGAACTGGAACGCGACCCGAGCGCCACCGGCCAGGAGGGCGCCGCCCGCTGCCGGGCCGCGCTGCCCGACCCGGACGCCAAGACCCGCGCCTGGGAGGCCATGTTCGGCTCCGACGAGCTGTCCAACTACCTCTTCACCGCCACCGCACGCGGCTTCTGGCAGCCCGAGCAGGCCGACCTGGTGCGCGAGTACGTCGCCCGCTACTTCGCCGACGCGGTCGCCGTCGCCGACCGCCGCGGCCCGGCCATCGCCGACGCCGCGGGCCGCTGGGCCTTCCCCGCCCACGCCGTCGACGCCGACACCCTCCGCCTCGGCGAGGAATGCCTGCGCGACGCCGCCCCGATCCCGGCGCTGCGCCGCAAACTGGTGGACCAACTGGACGACCTCGCGAGGGCGTTGCGGGTACAGCGGGGTGACGCCGACTAGCCCCGGCGGGAAACCGGCCGACGCCGCCCTGGGATACCCGACCGGCGACTGACCGCCCCGTCCGGTCCCGTCCCGTCCCGTCCCGTCCGGTCCCGTCCTGTCCGGTCCCGTCCCGTCCCGTCCCGTCCGGTCCCGTCCTGTCCGGTCCCGTCCTGTCCGGTCCCGTCCTGTCCGGTCCCGCCCCGCCCCGTCCGGTCCCGTCCTGTCCGGTCCCGCCCCGCCCCGTCCCGCCCCGTCCGGTCCGGTCCGGTCCCGTCCGTTCCACCGCGCCCCGGCCCGAGCCGCACCGCCGACTCCGGCACCCGCGCGGCCGGGCCGGTCTCCGAATGGGCGGACGGGTAGATCGGCTCCGGCCGTTTCCGGGGCAGCGGTGCGGCGGGCGGGCGGATTCGGTCCGGCCGTTTCCGGGGTGGCGGACCGTGCGGGTCCGCCCCCTCTCCTGGGCAGCGGTGCGGCGGACATGCAGGCTCGCCTCTGTGGGGCAGCGGTGCGGCGGACGTGCGGGGCCGTCCCGGTTCCTGGTCGGCAGGCCTCCGGGTCGGCCCGTTCGGCGTGTCGTCGGCCCCCCTGGCGTCGGCCGGTTTCCCCGGGTGGAGATACCTCCAGCCGGGTCGGGTCGTTGAGCCGTGCGGGCGTATCGCCCCGCGCCCCGGAGGTCAGCCCCATGAGCACGCCGCCCCTCGCCTCAGGCCCCGAAGGGCCCCACGCCCTGCGGCCGTTGCTCGGCACCGTCCTCGACGCGCTGGACACCGGCACCCGGGCGCGCGGTGGGCCGCTGCCCGCGGGCGGGCCCGAGACAGTCGCCAGGCGCCTGCGGGAAGCGGTGGGGGAGATCCTCCCCGAGCAGGGCGACCCGCAGGCCCTGCACACCCTGGTCCGGGCCCTCGCGGAAGGCGCCGCCGACCCCGCCCACCCCCTGTGCGCGGCCCACCTGCACTGCCCACCCCTCGCCGTCGCCACCGCCGCCGACCTCGCCGCCTCGGCCCTCAACCCGTCCCTGGACTCCTGGGACCAGGCCCCGGCCGCCACCGAACTCGAGACGCTCGTCACCCGGACGCTCGCCCAGCAGGTTGGCGCCACCGACGCCCTCGTCACCACCGGCGGCACCGAATCCAACCAACTCGCCCTGCTCCTCGCCCGGGAGAGACACGGCGGATCCGTCCGGCTCGTGCACGGGGCCAACGCCCACCACTCGCTGCCCCGCGCCGCCTGGCTGCTCGGGCTGCCCGAACCCGTCGTCGTACCCGCCCCGGGCGGCACACTCAACCCCCAGGCCCTCGACGAGGCCCTCACCGGCCTACCCGGCCCGCTGCTCGTCGCCGCCACCGCCGGCACCACCGACGCCGGACGCATCGACCCGCTGCCCGAGATCGCCGCCCGCTGCGCCGCCCACGGCGCCCGGCTGCACGTGGACGCCGCCTACGGCGGAGGCCTCCTCTTCAGCGACCGGCACCGCGCCCGCCTCACCGGACTCGACGCCGCCGACACCGTCACCCTCGACCTGCACAAACTCGGCTGGCAACCGGTCGCCGCCGGACTCCTCACCGTCAGGGACGCCCGCGACCTCACCGCCCTGCGGCAGCACGCCGACTACCTCAACGCCCCCGACGACACCGAGGCCGGACTGCCCGACCTGCTCGGCCGCTCCCTGCGCACCACCCGCCGCCCCGACGTCCTCAAGATCGCCGTCACCCTCAAGACCCTGGGCCGCGGCGGCCTCGGCGCCCTCGTCGACCAGGTCTGCGACCACGCCCGGCAGTTCGCCGCCCTCGTCGACCGGCACCCCGACTTCGAGCTGCACGCCCCGCCCGTCATCAGCACGGTGCTGTTCCGGCCCACCGGCGCCCGCGACACCACCGTCGCCGCCGTGCGCCGCACCCTGCTCGGCGACGGCACCGCCGTCCTCGGCCGGGCCCGCCTCGACGGCCGGCTCTGGCTCAAAGCCACCCTCCTCAACCCCGCCACCGGGCCCGACGACCTGGCCGCCCTGCTGCACCTCGCGGCAGCGAGCCGAGCCACCCTCGTGGAAGGACACACCCCCCGATGAACCCCGCCCCGACCCCCGAACCCGACGCCCCCCGCGACCTCGTCGGCATCGGCATCGGCCCCGCCAACCTCTCCCTCGCCGCGCTCGCCCAGCCCCTCGCCGGCCTCGACACCGTCTTCTACGACCAGAACCCCGCCTTCGCCTGGCACCCCGGCCTGCTCATCGACGGCGCCACCATCCAGGTCCCCTTCCTCGCCGACCTGGTGTCCCTCGCCGACCCCACCAGCCCCTGGACCTTCCTCAACCACCTCAGGTCCCGCGAGCGGCTCTTCCCCTTCTACTTCGCCGAGCGCTTCCACATCCAGCGCGCCGAGTACGACGCCTACTGCCGCTGGGTCAGCGAGAACCTCCCCGGGCTCCACTTCGGGCACCAGGTCGACGCCGTCCGCTGGAACCCCGAACGCGACCTCTTCGAAGTCGACTTCACCCAGCTCGACGCGGACGGGGAAGCGGAAGCCCTCGGCCGGACCTACACCCGCGACGTCGTCCTCGGCATCGGCACCGAGCCCTACGTCCCCGACCCGCTCAAGCCCCTCGTCGACGCCCCCGGCGTGCCCGTGCTGCACGCCGCCGACTACCTCGACCACCGCGCCGCACTCCTCGCCGCCGAGCACGTCACCGTCGTGGGCATCGGACAGTCCGGCGCCGAGATCTTCCTCGACCTGCTCCGCAACAGGCCCGCCGGACGCGAGAGACTGCACTGGCTGGGCCGCACCGAGGCCTTCGCCCCCATGGAGTACTCCAAGCTCGGCCTGGAACACTTCACCCCCGACCACACCCGCTACTTCCACGCCCTGCCCGAATCCACCCGCGACCGGCTCGTCGAAGGCCAGTGGCAGCTGCACAAGGGCATCGACGCCGCCACCATCGCCGCCGTCCACGACGAGCTGTACCGCCGCACCCTGCACGGCGGCTGGCCCGACGCCGTCCTCACCCCCGGGGTACGCGTGCGCACCGCCGGCCGCGTCGCCACGACCAAGGTGGAACTCCACCTCGAACACGGCCCGCAGGACAGCCGCTCCCGCCTCACCACCGACGCCGTCGTCCTCGCCACCGGCTACCGCGAGCGCCCCCTCGACCGGATCCTCGCCGGCCTCGACCCCTACATGCGCCGCGACAACCGCGAACGCCCCCGCGTCGACGAGGACCACCGGCTCGTCCTCGACCCGTCCGTCACCGGCACGGTGTACGTCCAGAACGCCGAGACCCACACCCACGGCGTCGGCGCCCCCGACCTCGGCCTCGCCGCCTGGCGCAGCGCGATCATCCTCAACTCCGTGACGGGCGGGGAGGCCTACGCACTCCCCGCCCGCACCGCCTTCACCACCTTCGGCCTCACGCAGCGGACCCACGTCCCGCCGCCCCGCGAGGCGCCGGCCCTGACCCCGCTGGTCGACGACCGGAGGTGACGAGACCCGCGGCTCAGAACACGGGCGTGCCGTTACGGGTGAGCTTCCAGTCCACCCCCGCGAACGCGGCCGGGTCGATCGACCCCTTCGCCTTCACCCAGGCGATCATGGTGTTGCGGATCTCCTCCGAGTTCGACCACAGCACCGGGGCCGCGGCGACGTGCGGGAAGTTGCCGCCGCCGTTGGCCCGGTAGTTGTTCACCGCGAACACGAACGTCGCGTCGTCCGCGAGCGGCTGACCCCCGAAACGCACGTTCGTCACCCGCGACCCGGCCGGCTTCGCGATGTCGATCTCGTACGACAGACCGCTCACCACGTCGTAGTTGTAGTCCGGCGTGCCGTTCGCGTTCGTCAGCTTCGCCGGATCCACCGGGGCGTCCGCGCCGGTCTGCACGTAGTAGTTCGCCGAGAACTCCAGGTACGCCTTCATCTGCGCACCCGTCATCAGACGCGCCTCCAGCGTGTTCTCGAAGACGTACAGGCCCGCCACGTCCCGGATCGTCACCCGGCCCGCCGGGATCCGGGCGCTGCGCGAGAAGCACGCCGCCTGCGACAGCACCGGCAGCGCGGCGTGCTCCGTGCCCGCCAGCGCCTGCTTCACCGTGTCCGCCTGGATGTGGTTGATCAGGTCGATGATCGGCACGTCCTTGTACGGCGCCTCGGCCGACGTCATCTCCGCCGCGTTCGTGCCGATGACCTGGTTGACGTACGCCACGACCTTCTCGTGCTCGTCCGCCAGCAGCTTCGTGATCCTCGGGTCCTCCTCCACGGTGTTGGAGTTGAGGACCTTCGCACCGACCTTCTCGACCTTCCAGCAGCCCTTCTCCCAGACCAGCTCGAAGTCGAACAGGGTCAGCCGCTGGCCCCACTTCAGCGGCTCCGACAGCACGACCTTCTTGCCGGTCTTCTTGTTCGCGACGAAGTACTCCGGGATCTCCGTGTGCGCGTGCCCGACCAGGATCGCGTCGATGCCGGGCACCTGCTCGGCCACCAGGGCGGCCGCGTTCTCGATGTACGGCAGCTGGTCACCGTAGGACGACGTGCCCGACGAGCCGCTGTGCGCCGACACGATGACGACGTCCGCGCCCATCGACCGCAGCTTCGGCACCCACTTCGCCGCCTGCTCCTCCAGACCCGGGAACGTCATCCTGCCCTGCACGTTCGCCTTGTCCCAGATCGCGATGCCCGGGTTGGTCAGCCCCAGCACCGCCACCTTCACGTCCCGCCCGTGCGGCGTGCGCAGCCGGTGCATGCTGTACGGCGCGAACGCCGGCCGCAGCGTCTTCGCGTCCAGCGCGTTCGCACCCAGCAGCGGGAAGTCGCACTGCTGCTCGAACTTGCGCAGCACCGGAATGCCGTAGTTGAACTCGTGGTTGCCGAGCGCCGCGGCGTCGTAGTCCATCGCGTTCATCGCCTGCGCCATCGGGTGCACCGGTCCGCCCTCGGCGGTGATCGGGTCCACCTTGGCGTAGTAGTACGACAGCTGCGTGCCCTGGATGGTGTCGCCCGCGTCGATCAGCAGCGTGTTGCGGCGGCCCTTCTCCGCACGGACCCGGTTCACGAGCGTGGAGACCTTCGCCAGGCCCACGTCGTTGTGGTCCTTGTCGTCGAACTCCTTGTCCGTGAAGTAGTCCCAGTTGAAGACGTTGCCGTGCAGGTCCGTCGTGCCCATCACGGTGAACGCGTACCGCTTCGCGGGCCGTCCGCCACGCGCCTCGGCGGCCTGGGCGCCCGGCGCCGAGACCGCACCGGCCAGCGCCACCCCCGCTCCGGTCACAGCGGACTTCCCCAGGAACTTCCGGCGGTTCAACGGCATGTCTGGCTCCCCTAGCGGAATCTCTGAACGACGCGCGTAGATAACGCGCGTAGATTCTGACCCGCCCGCACCGGCCGCAACAGACCCGGCAGGTTGCGATCTGGTGACTCGGCCCTCCCCATCCCCGGCCGCCAACCGGCCCAGACATGACAGAGTGGGGCGTATGACCGCGGCCTCCACCCCAGACGCCTCCCAGCCCGCCGTCCCCTACGGCACGCCCGAGGCCCCCCGCATCGCCGTCCGCGGCGAAGCCCGCCTCGAAGTCGACCCCGAGATCGCCCGCATCGGCATCACCGTCGCCGCCCGCGGCCGCGACCGCCGCTCCGCCCTCGACGACCTCACCCGCCGCAACACCGGAGTCCTCGACCTCGTCAAGTCCTACGGCGACGCCGTCGAACGCCTGGAGACCGGCGCCTTCTCCATCACACCCGAACTCGCCCGGCACGGCCGCGGCGAACGCGTCCGCACCTACCACGGCAGCGTCCGCGTCACCGCCGAACTCACCGACTTCACCGCCCTCGGCGAACTCACCACCCGCCTCGCCGACCTCGACCTCACCCGCGTTGACGGCCCTTGGTGGGCCCTGCGTCCCGACTCGCCCGCCCACCGCGAAGCCCGCAAGAAGGCAGTGCGCGAAGCGGTCCAGCGCGCCCGTGAATACGCCGACGCCCTCGGCACCAGCCTCTCCGCCCTGGTCGAACTCGCCGATATCGGCGCCGAGAGCGCCCCGCCGGCCTACCCCCAGGCCCCCGGCCGCATGCGCTCGGCGGCCTTCGCCGGTGCCGCCGAGGACACCCCGGCCCCCCTCGACCTCGAACCCCAGCGCCAGCGCGTCCACGCCGCGATCAACGCCCGTTTCACCATGGTGCCGCCACGCCTGTGATCCCCGCGCCTGTGATCACCGCGCCTGCGATCCCCGCGCTTGTGATACCCGGCGGGGCAATCCCCGGCGGGGCAATCCCTTGCGGGGCAATCCTCGAAAACGCGACCGAATTCTTTCACGTGCTCATCAGAGCACCCGGCCGCACAATTCAACACTTGTCAATAACGCTTCACTGAAAGTCTGTTGAGTCGTCATGCCCGGCCAATTCACTACCAGTCGGTAACTCATAGGCTCGTTTCATGCGCCGAGCAAAAATCGTCTGCACCCTGGGACCCGCCACCGACTCGTACGACCGGATCAAAGACCTGGTCGACGCCGGAATGGACGTAGCCCGATTCAACCTCAGCCACGGCGGCCACGCCGAACACGAGGAGCGCTACCACCGGGTGCGGAAAGCAGCCGACGAGACCGGCCGCAGCGTCGGCCTCCTCGCCGACCTTCAAGGCCCGAAGATCAGGCTCGGCCGCTTCACCGAAGGCCCCGTACTCCTCGAACGCGGCGACACCTTCACCATCACCGTCGAGGACGGCGTCGAAGGCGACGGGCACATGTGCGGCACCACCTACGCCGGCCTCGCCGCCGACGTCACCACCGGCGAACGCATCCTCGTCGACGACGGCAAGGTCTGCCTCAAAGTGACCGCCGTCGACGGCCCCCGCGTCCACACCACCGTCCTCGAAGGCGGCGTGATCAGCGACCACAAGGGACTCAACCTCCCCGGCGTCGCCGTCTCGGTCCCCGCCCTCTCCAAGAAGGACGAGGACGACCTCCGCTGGGCCCTGCGCACCGGCTTCGACGTCATCGCCCTGTCCTTCGTCCGCTCCGGGCGCGACATCCAGGACGTCCACCGCATCATGGACGAGGAAGGCCGCCGCCTCCCCGTCATCGCCAAGGTCGAAAAGCCGCAGGCCGTCGAGAGCATCGACGACATCGTCGCCGCCTTCGACGGCATCATGGTGGCCCGCGGGGACCTCGGCGTCGAAATGCCACTGGAACAGGTCCCGATCGTCCAGAAGCGCGCCATCCAACTGGCCAAGCGCAACGCCAAGCCGGTCATCGTCGCCACCCAGATGCTCGACTCGATGATCGACAACGCCCGCCCGACCCGGGCCGAGGCCTCCGACGTCGCCAACGCGGTCATCGACGGCACCGACGCGGTGATGCTCTCCGGCGAGACGAGCGTCGGCAAGCACCCCGTCGAGACGGTCCGCACGATGGCGCGCATCGTCGAGGCGGCGGAGGAGGACATCCTGGCGAAGGGGCTCCCGCCCCTGACCGAACGCAACAAGCCCCGCACCCAGGGCGGTGCGGTCGCCCGAGCGGCGGCGGAGACGGGCGACTTCCTGGGCGCTCGCTTCCTGGTCGCCTTCACCCAGTCCGGCGACACCGCCCGCCGCCTCTCCCGCTACCGCTCGCCGATCCCCCTCCTGGCCTTCACCCCCGACCAGGCGACCCGCTCCCAGCTCAGCCTGACCTGGGGCGTCGAGACCTTCCTCGGCCCCTGCGTCGACTCCACGGACGCGATGGTCGACCAGGTCGACGAACTCCTCCTCCGCTACGGCCGCTGCCGCCGGGGCGACACGGTCATCATCACGTCCGGCTCCCCGCCCGGCGTCCCGGGCTCGACGAACATGCTCCGCGTCCACCACATCGGCGAGGACGACACCCCTCACTAGCACCGTCAGTACTTGGGCCCGACGTGGGCGTCCATGAGAGCCACGGAGGCTTTGCGGGCGACGGAGATGCTGAACGGGTCGCCGTCACGGGTGCAGAGCGTCCATTCGACGCCGAGCCTGTCCAGTGTGTCGGTGCAGAGCCGCCGGATGTCATCGGAGGCGTTCGTGAAGAAGTACCGGGGGTATTCGTAGCGCTTCCGCTCACCGGCGACCATGCGGGTCGTCCAGTTGGTGATCCGACACCCGTCGGAATGGATGAGGCCGCGGACGAACTGCCAGGGGTGGGCGTTGACGATTGCCTGTTGCCAGGGTTCGAGGGCGATGCGGCGTTCGTGCTTCTTGCCGGGTCCGTGCTGTGGGAAAAGGCAGTGCAGGTGCTTCGAGTAGACCTTCACGTTGCGGCAGCCCGTCTTGCGGACCCGGCAGACGGCATTGTCGGGGAAGACCGCACGCATGGCCTGCTCGCAGTCGTCCATGAGCCCTGGCCATGACTCCGTGCACGTGATCATGAGGTTGGGCACGCGGTGCTCTGAATAGTGGCTGATGTGGCCGTCACCGAGATACAGGCCCAGCAGGTAGGAGTAGGCGGGCTCGTCCAGATCCCGCCCGTCGCACCGGGGGCACTTCGGATCGTGGCGGCCGGGACACTCGCCGCCCTTCGCCCGGTCGAGGTGCTTCCAGTAGCCGACCGTCCCCAGGGGCACGTTGAGCGCACGGGCCACCTCCGCGTTCCTCGCGCCCCCGCGCAGGAGAGTGACGGCTTGCTGTCGCACGTCAGTGCCATGGAGGTTCATGCGTCCCACTGTGCGTCACTGACGGTGACGGTGGGCAGCAAAAAGCGGAGAACCACGCGAACGTGATCCTCCGCTTTTGATCTTGCGGTGCCCGGTGTGGGATTCGAACCCACATGCCCAAAGGGCACGGCATTTTGAGTGCCGCGAGTCTGACCAGTTCCTCCAACCGGGCATGTCAGGGGACCGATCAGCAGTGTACCGGTTCACCGTGGGCCCTTGCTGCTAGGTACGCTGCTGGGGAGCAGTACCGGCCTGCCCCTACCAAGGAGCCCACGTGAGTGCCCCCGAGTCGCCCCAGCCTGTTGACGTGCCTGAAGAGGACAAGTCGCACGTGCCCCCGATGACGACGCGGGTCGTCATCGCCGAGGACGAGGCGCTGATCCGGCTCGATCTCAAAGAGATGTTGGAGGAGGAGGGGTACACCGTCGTCGGTGAGGCCGGGGACGGGGAGCAGGCGGTGGAGCTGGCTCGTGAGCACCGGCCCGATCTCGTCATCCTCGATGTGAAGATGCCGAAGCTGGACGGTATCTCCGCGGCGGAGAAGATCGCGGAGGAGAGCATCGCGCCGGTGCTGATGCTGACCGCGTTCTCGCAGCGCGACCTGGTGGAGCGGGCCCGGGACGCCGGTGCGATGGCGTACCTCGTGAAGCCGTTCAGCAAGACCGACGTCGTGCCGGCGATCGAGATGGCCGTCTCGCGGTTCACGGAGCTGAAGGAGCTGGAGAAGGAGGTCGCCGACCTCACGCTCCGGCTGGAGACGCGCAAGCTGGTGGACCGGGCGAAGTCGATCCTGCAGACGGAGTACGGCCTGTCGGAGCCGGCCGCCTTCCGGTGGATCCAGAAGACGTCGATGGACCGGCGGATGTCGATGCAGCAGGTCGCGGAGGCGGTCATCCAGGACGCCGACGAGAAGAAGGCCAACAAGGCCTGACGGCCCGACGCGAGAGGCCCGTCCCCCTTCCGGTGCAGAAGGGGGACGGGCCTCTCGGCGTACGGGCGGGGCCTCAGTCCTCGCCCAGGTACGCCTTGCGCACCGACTCGTCGTGCAGCAGGTCCTGGCCCGTTCCGGACAGGACGATGTTGCCGACCTCCATGACGTGTCCCTGGTCGGCCAGGGACAGGGCCGCCTGGGCGTTCTGCTCGACGAGGAGGATCGTCGTGCCCTGGGACTTCAGCTCGGAGATGGTCGCCATGATCTTCTGCATCATGATCGGGGAGAGGCCCATGGAGGGCTCGTCGAGCATGAGCAGCTTCGGCTGGGACATCAGGGCGCGTCCCATGGCGAGCATCTGCTGCTCACCGCCCGAGAGGGTTCCGGCGGCCTGCTTGCGGCGTTCCCCGAGGATGGGGAAGAGGTCGTAGGCGCGCTGGATGTCCTTCTCGATGCCGTCCTTGTCCTTGCGGAGGAACGCTCCGAGCTGGAGGTTCTCGGCGATGGTGAGGCGGGGGAAGATGTGCCGGCCCTCGGGGGAGTGGGCGAGGCCGAGGGCGACGATCTTGTGGGCGGCGACGCCGCTCAGCGGCTTGCCGTCGAAGAGGATCTTCCCGGCGGTGGGCTTCAGCAGGCCCGACAGGGTGCGCAGGGTGGTCGTCTTGCCGGCGCCGTTGGTGCCGATGAGGGTGACGACCTGGCCGGCCTCGACGCTGAAGGAGATGCCTTTGACGGCTTCGATCTTGCCGTAGGAGACCCGGAGGTCCTCGACCTCGAGGAGTGCGGTCACTGGGCTTCTCCCTTGGTGCTGCTGGTGGTGCTGGTCGCGTCGGCGGCGGCTTCGGCGGCCGTGACCTCGGCGGCTTCGGCCTCGCCGGGGTCGCCTTCGAAGGGTTCGCCCAGGTAGGCGGCGACGACGCGCTCGTCGGCCTGGACGACTTCGGCGGTTCCCTCGACGAGCTTCTCGCCCTGGACGAGGACGGCGACGCGGTCGGAGAGGTTGAAGACGAAGCGCATGTCGTGCTCGATGAGGAGGACGGCGATGCCCTTGTCGCGGATGGCGAAGACGAGTTCCTCGGTGGCTCTGGTCTCCTGGGGGTTCATGCCGGCGGTGGGCTCGTCGAGGAGCAGCAGGCCGGGCTCGGAGGCCATGGCGCGGGCGATCTCGAGCTTGCGCTGTTCGCCGTAGGGGAGGTTGCGGGCGAGGTGGTCGCGCTTGTGGGCGAGGCCGATGAACTCCAGGAGTTCCATGGCGCGTTCCTCGCTGGCGCGTTCGGCCTTCTTGAAGCCGGGGCCGCGCAGGAGGGCCGACCAGAGGCCTTCCTTGGTGCGGGTGTGGCGTCCGACGAGCACGTTCTCCAGGACCGTCATGTTGGCGAACAGACGGATGTTCTGGAAGGTGCGGGCGATGCCGGCCTGGGTGACCAGGTGGGGCTTCGGGGGGAGGACGGTGCCCTTGTAGGAGACGGTGCCCTCGGTGGGGACGTACAGGCCGGTCAGGCAGTTGAAGAAGGTGGTCTTTCCGGCGCCGTTGGGGCCGATGAGTCCGACGATCTCGCCGGCGTTGACCGTGAAGTCGACGGAGCGTACGGCGGTGAGGCCGCCGAAGCGCATCGTGACGTCGCGTGCTTCGAGTACAGGTGTCGTCATGTTCGTTACGCCCCCGCCTTGGTGACGGCCGGTTCGTCGGTCAGCGTGGTCTGTTTGGGTACGTCGAGTTGGCCGGTCTCGTGGAATTCGAGCTGGCGCCGGCGGTTGGCGATGATGCCTTCGGGGCGGAAGCGCATCAGGAGGATGAGCGCGATGCCGAAGGCGAGGAGCGACTTGTCCTGGAGGAAGACCAGCTTCTCGGGGAGCAGGTAGAGCAGGGCCGCGCCGAGGAGCGGTCCGGCCACGGTGCCCATGCCGCCGAGGACGACCGCGGCCAGGAGGAACGCGGAGTTGGGCGGGGTGGAGCCGGCGAACTGGTACGGCGTGGGGACGACGCTGTAGGTGACGTGGGCGCTGACGGTGCCGGCGAGGCCGGCGAGGGAGGCGCCGAGGGCGAAGGCGACGAGCTTGACGCGGAAGCCGTTGATGCCCATGGCGGTGGCGGCGGTCTCGTCCTCGCGGATGGCGATCCAGGAGCGGCCGATGCGGGAGTCCGCGGCGCGTGTGTAGACCAGGACCACGATGGCCATGATGAGGACCATCAGCAGGTAGTAGTTGGCGAAGCGGCCGAGGGTGAATCCGCCGATGTCGTGGGCCTGGCCGAAGTTGAACCCGAAGAAGTTGAGGTCGGGGATGTTGGCGATGCCGTTCGGGCCGTTGGTGACGTCGGGTCCGGAGTCGCCGTCCATGTTGTTGACGGCGATGCGGAAGATCTCTCCGAAGCCGAGGGTGACGATGGCGAGGTAGTCGCCGCGCAGTCGCAGGGTCGGGGCGCCGATGAGGACGCCGAAGACGAGGGAGGCGGCGGCGCCGGCCAGGGCGGAGGCCCAGAAGGGCAGGTGGACGCCGGAGATCGTGGAGAACTCGGAGCCGGAGACGAGGGCGGCGGTGTAGGCGCCGACGCCGAGGAAGGCGACGTATCCGAGGTCGAGGAGTCCGGCGAGGCCGACGACGATGTTGAGGCCGAGGGCCACGGTCCCGAAGATCAGGATGTTGACGCCGATGTTGGCGTAGTGGTCGTCGGTCTGGGTGAAGGGGAAGGCGATGGCCGCGGCGAAGCCCATGGCGAGGGTGAAGCTGCGGTTGGCGGCGACGAGGGCCGAGAAGCGGTCCATGAGGCCGGCGGTGTGCAGGGCCCACATGGCGAAGGTGACGACGAAGAGGTAGCCGATGAAGAGTTCGCCGTACTCGGTGTCGATGCCGTAGGTGAAGACGCCGAGGCCGATGATGGTGACCACGGTGATGACGGCCCGCTGGATCCAGGGCGCGACGGCCTGGGCTGCGGGGATGTGGTCGGGCTTGGCGATGTAGGCCTTGATGGCTTCCTTGGTGCCGTCGGTGCCGGTGCGTTCCTGGGGGAGGGCGAAGGCGCCGATGACGGGCAGCAGGGAGGCGACGGCCGCGATCCAGCCACCGGGTTCGAGGTTGACGACACCGCCGAGCTTGGCGCTGATGGCGATGACGGTGAACCAGGTGACGGCGAAGCCGCCGAGCGCGTTGAGCACGAGGGGTGCGTTGTTGCGGGCGGGCAGCAGCCAGCCGAGGCCGCGGACGCCGTAGGAGGCGAGCGCGAACAGAGCGGTGAGGACGCCGGCGGTGAAGGTCAGCCACTGCAGGCCACCGGGGTAGCCGTTGTAGGTGAGGTCGCCGGGGAATTCGGCGGTCCAGGTCCAGGCGAGGTACGCGGAGGCGGCGGTGGCGATGCCGCCGCCGAGCAGCAGGGCGCGGGCGGCCGCTGCGGGCAGGGGGATGAGTCCACGCGGTGCGGGCGTCGGGGTGGGGACGGCGTCCGGCACTTCGGTCTTGGTCGTCTCGGTCATGTGATCACGCCCTGTCCGCGACGCGCTCGCCGAGCAGGCCCTGTGGCCTGAAGAGGAGCACGAGGATGAGGAGGCAGAAGGCCCAGACGTTGGCCCAGCTCTGACCGCCGAGCTGCTGCATGCCGGGGATCTCGTCGATGTAGGCGGAGGCGAGGGTTTCGGCGATGCCGAGCACGACACCGCCGAGCATGGCGCCGTAGATGTTGCCGATGCCGCCGAGGACGGCCGCGGTGAAGGCCTTGAGGCCCATCAGGAAGCCCATGCGGTAGTCGACGTTGCCGTACTTGAGTCCGTAGGCGACGGCGGCGACGGCCGCGAAGAAACCGCCGATGGCGAAGGCGATGACGATGATGCGGTTGGTGTCGATGCCCATCAGCTGCGCGGTGTCGGGGTCCTGCGCGGTGGCCTGCATGGCGCGGCCGGTGCGGCTGCGGCGCACGAAGAGGGCGAGGGCGGCCATGCAGATGACGGCGGCCAGGATGAGGAAGATGTCGGCGTCCTTGATGGTGACGGAGCCGATGTCGTGGGTGGCGTCGAGACCGGGGAAGGCGCGGGCGCGGTCGGCGCCGGGGTAGAAGTTGCGCACGACCTCCTGGAGGGCCAGGGACAGTCCGATGGCGGTGATGAGCGGTGCCAGGCGTGGTGCTCCGCGCAGTGGTCGGTAGGCGAACCGTTCCGCCCCTACGGCTATGAGGATGGCCACGAGGGCGCCGCCGAGGAGCATGAGCGGTACGGCGAGGGCCATCGAGGTGCCGTCGGGCAGGATGTAGAAGTAGACCGTGAGGGCGCCGAAGGCCCCGGTCATGAAGATCTCGCCGTGCGCGAAGTTGATGAGCTGGACGATGCCGTACACCATCGTGTAGCCGATGGCGATCAGCCCGTACATCGAGCCTAGAAGCAGCCCGTTGGCCAGCTGCTGCGGCAGGGTGTTCACCGCATGGCCTCCATGTCGCTGGTGGTCGTGTGCACTGGATGTGTGCGTGGTCGTGTGCTGTGTGGGGGTGTGGAAACGGGCCGCGCGGTCGGGGTCCCCTTCCGCGCGGCCCGTGGTGCGGCGTTGTGGCGGGCCGACTACTTCAGGTCGGCGGTGCCGGTCTCCACGTCCTTCCAGGCACCCTTCTCGACCTGGTAGACCGTCAGTTGCTTGTTGGTGGTGTCGCCGTACTGGTCGAAGGAGATCTTGCCGGTGAGGCCTTCGAAGTCGGACTTCTGGACACCGTCGACGACCTTGGAGCGCAGGTCGTTGATGTCGCTGGGCACCTTGCCGCCGTTGGCGTCGGCGGCGGCCTTGACGGCCTTGATGATGGCGGTGGTGGCGTCGTAGGCGTAGGCACCGTACGCGCCGTAGTCGCCCTTGTAACCCTTGTCCTTGTACGTCTGGATGAACGTCTTGGCCGCGGGCAGGGTGTCGGCGGGGACACCGATGGCGGTGGCGAGGTCGCCCTCGGAGGACTTGCCGGCGGCCTCGATGTAGGTCGAGGCGAACATGCCGTCGCCGCCGAACAGCGGGATCTTGACGCCGGCGTCCTTGAGCTGCTTGGTGATCAGCGCGGACTCGTCGTACTGGCCGCCGTAGTAGAGCAGGTCGGCGCCGGAGTTCTTGATCTTCGTGACGAGGGAGCCGAAGTCCTTGTCGCCGGTGTTGACGTGGTCGGTGCCGACGACCTTGCCGCCGAGCTTCTTGTACTGCTCGTTGAAGATCTTCGCGAGGCCGGCGCCGTAGGTCTGCTTGTCGTCGACGACGAAGGCCTTCTTCTTCTTGAGGCCGTTGTACGCGTAGCCGGCGGCGAAGCTGCCCTGCAGCTCGTCGGTGGTGGCGGTGCGGAAGTAGGTCTTGAACGGGCGCTTCTTGTCCGTCTGCCAGTTCTTGCCCTGGGTCAGCTCGGGCGCCGTGTTCGCGGGGGAGATCTGCACCATGTTCGCCGAGGCGAAGACCTGCTGCATCGTCTGGGCGACGCCGGAGTTCAGCGGGCCGACGGCGCCGACGGCGGTCTTGTCGCCGACGATGCTGGTGGCGTTGGACTGGCCGGTGGCGGGCTGCGCCTTGTCGTCCAGGGCCGTGAGCTTGAACTTCACGCCCGGGACCCAGTTGTTCTTGTTGGCGTCGTCGACGGCGATCTGGGCGCCGTACTGGATGCCGAGGCCGGTGGTGGAGTTCTCACCGGAGAGGGGGGCGTCGACGCCGATGGTCAGCGTCGTGCCGCTCCCGTTGTCTCCGCCCTTGTCACCGCTGTCGTCTCGGGAGCCGCAGGCGGTGAGAGTCAGAGCTCCGGTCGTGAGAACGGAGGTAAGAATCACCAAGGAACGCTGTCGCACAATCAGTCCTTTCACAGGCAGGCCCCGCCCTGGTCGGGGGGTGAGTGCCGCGCTGGTACCGAACTCCCGATGGAGGCGGTGACTGGCCGTGACTCTAAGCCCGGGGTAAGGGCATGGTCAGTGGTGCGGGCTCGCTTGTGACTTTCTTGTTATGACGGCGTGGATGACCGGTCTCGGCGGCGGGCCGTCTCGACGGGTTTGGTCGATTTTCGCCGAGGTCCGCATTCTGAGAACCCGCACTTCCGGTTGGCCCTGGCTGAGATCGTGTGCTGCTCCGGCCGCATGCGGCCCCGAAAGAGATCGAAAAGGCCCCGGGGCGTGGGCGCGACCGATGAGGAAACGGCGGTGCTGTATTGCGCGCGCGTTACGGAGCGTTACGCCGAGGAAAGGCGGGGGCGCGGTCCGGGGAATGCGCGGGCATTCGAAAACCGTGATCTTCGCGGTGTCGCGGCGGGTCCGGTCGGGCCCGTGGGGGAGCGACGCGGTGCGGCCCGGTGTGCGTCAACTTCCCTGCGTGGGTGTCGAGTTGACGGGCAGGGCGTGTGACGTCGCGGCGGGGGGCTGCCAGGTTGCGGTCAACGGACACTCAACTCCCTTATCGGTGAGCGGAGTTAATGGGTCGAGCGGGAAGAGGAGAAAGGCCCCGCCGCCTCGCGGGGGAGCGCGGGCGGCGGGGCGGGTGCTGCGGTGCTGAGGGCTACGGAAGCTTCACGAACGGCGCGAGGAAGGCCCGCGCGCCGGGGGTGTCCAGTCGGTAGGTGACGTTGGTCGCGTAGCAGGGTGTGTCGCCGGTGATGGTGGTGGCGGCGAGCACACGCCGGCCGCCGATCATGGCGAAGTTGGGGCCGCCGGAGTCGCCGTAGCAGGCGCCGCCGTTGCCCTGGGGGGCGGTCATGCCGAGCCGGGCCCAGGAGTCGTTGAGGGCGTTGAAGGTGACGGGTGCCTTCATCCGGACGCCCCCGCCGGGGTGGGTCTGGCCGCCGGGGCCGTTGACGGCCTCCTGGGTACCGTATCCGGCGACGACCCAGTCGGTGTCGTTCAGGCCCTGCGGGCCGAGTCTCCCCAGCTCGTTCGCGGTGGGCAGGGCGGCCGGGGTGAAGCTCCAGCGGGCCTTGACCTGGGCGGCCGGCAGCTGGATCACCGCGATGTCGTGGGTGTCGGAGGCGGGCCCGGGGTACGCGGGGTGCGTGTGCGCCGTGCCCGGGACGGCGACCGCGGCGGCCTGCGCGGCCGGGTCGCCCGGGTGCCTCTTCGCCGCCGCGTCCAGCCCGGACTGCACGTCCTGGTCGAGGGAGACGTGGAAGCGGACGTTGTCCGGCCAGTCCGAGGTGCAGTGCGCGGCGGTCAGGAAGGTGTCCGCGTCGACCATGGTGCCGGAGCAGACCCAGTCCACACGGTCGGGAGTCGCGGGGTCGCCGTCGTCGTCCCAGGTGGCCACGAGTGCGCCGACCTCGGTGCGCTCGGGGGCGGGCGTGGCGTTGTAGGAGTTGATGGCGGAGGACGGCAGCGCGGTGGCGAGCACGGCGGCGCACGCCGCCGCGGTCACGGTGAGGGCGCGTACGGAGGTCAAGAGAAACCCTTCTACGGGTGGGACGGGTCTTCTCCTGTGGGGGTGGAGCGCCAGTGAAAGGCCCGGGAGGCGGCCGCGACAAGACCGCGTCCGCCTCTCCAGGGTTTTCCCTACGTCCGTCAGCCCGCGGCCCGTATGTGCTCCTCGTCGCCCGGCCGCACGTCGCGCAGCATGCAGGTCAGCCGGGCGGTGCACACCCGCTTGTCGTTCTCGTCCGTGACGACGATCTCGTAGGTGGCGGTGGAGCGGCCCCGGTGCACGGGCGTGGCCACACCGGTGACCTGCCCGGAGCGCACTCCGCGGTGGTGGGTGCAGTTCAGGTCGACTCCCACGGCGATCTTGGAGCTGCCGCCGTGCAGCATCGACCCGATCGAGCCCAGGGTCTCGGCCAGGACCGCGGAGGCCCCGCCGTGGAGCAGTCCGTAGGGCTGGGTGTTGCCCTCGACCGGCATGGTGCCGACGACCCTCTCCGCCGACGCCTCGGAGATCTGGACGCCCATCCGGTTCCCCAGGTGGCCCGCGGAGAACAGGGCCAGCAGGTCCACGCCGAGCGCGGCGTACTCGTCGATGACCTCTTGCGGGAACTTCACATGCTGCTGCTCACCCATCGGGCCCGGCTCCGTTCGTCCTCGTCACTCGGCTGCTCTGCCACTGAGCGAACGCTCAGTCGGTCGCCGATTGTTCCAGACGCACCACGACGGACTTGCTGGCCGGGGTGTTACTGGTGTCCGCCGTGGCGTCCAGCGGCACCAGGACGTTGGTCTCCGGGTAGTACGCGGCCGCGCAGCCCCGGGCCGTCGGGTAGTGCACGACGCGGAAACCGGGGGCCCGGCGCTCCACACCGTCCTTCCACTCGCCGACCAGATCCACGTACGCACCGTCCGCCAGGTTCAGGGCCCGGGCGTCCTCGGGGTGGACCAGCACCACCCGGCGTCCGTTGCGGATGCCGCGGTAACGGTCGTCGAGGCCGTAGATCGTGGTGTTGTACTGGTCGTGCGAGCGCAGCGTCTGCAGCAGCAGGCGGCCCTCGGGAAGCCGCGGGTACTCCACGGGTGCCGCGGTGAAGTTGGCCTTGCCGGTGGCGGTGGGGAAGCGGCGCTCGTCGCGTGGTGCGTGCGGGAGGGCGAAGCCTCCGGGACGGGCCACCCGGGCGTTGAAGTCCTCGAAGCCCGGGACCACGCGCGCGATGCGGTCCCGGATCGTGGCGTAGTCCTTCTCGAACTCCTCCCACGGCGTACGGCTGTTCGCCCCGAGCACGCGGCGGGCGAGCCGGCTGACGATGGCCGGCTCCGACAGCAGGTGCCGGCTCGCGGGCTCCAGCCGGCCCCGGGAGGCGTGCACCATGCCCATCGAGTCCTCGACCGTCACGAACTGCTCACCGCCGCCCTGCAGATCGCGCTCGGTGCGGCCGAGCGTCGGGAGGATCAGCGCACGCGCGCCCGTGACCGTGTGCGAGCGGTTCAGCTTCGTCGACACGTGCACCGTCAGGCGGGCCCGCCGCATGGCCGCCTCGGTCACGTCCGTGTCGGGGGAGGCCGCCACGAAGTTGCCGCCCATCGCGAAGAAGACCTTCGCCTCGCCGTCGCGCAGGGCGCGGATGGCGCGCACGACGTCCATGCCGTGCTCGCGCGGGGGCGCGAAGCCGAACTCCTTCTCCAAGGCGTCCAGGAACGCCGGCGCGGGCCGCTCGAAGATGCCCATGGTGCGGTCGCCCTGCACGTTCGAATGCCCGCGCACCGGGCACACGCCGGCGCCCGGGCGGCCGATGTTGCCCCGCAGCAGGAGGAAGTTGACGATCTCCCGGATCGTGGGGACGGAGTGCTTGTGCTGGGTGAGGCCCATCGCCCAGCACACGATGGTGCGTTCGGAGGCCAGGACCATCCGCAGGGCCTTCTCGACGTCCTCCCGGGTCAGGCCGGTCGCGGTGAGCGTCTCGTCCCAGTCGGCGGCCCGGGCGGCCTCGGTGAACTCCTCGAAGCCGTGCGTGTGCTCCCGGACGAACGCCTCGTCGACCGCGCCGTCCGTCTCCAGGATGAGCTTGTTCAGCAGGCGGAACAGCGCCTGGTCGCCGCCGATGCGGATCTGCAGGAACAGATCGGTGAGGGCCGCGCCCTTGACCATGCCCTGCGGCGTCTGCGGGTTCTTGAAGCGCTCCAGGCCCGCTTCCGGCAGCGGGTTCACGCTGATGATCTTCGCGCCGTTGTCCTTGGCCTTCTCCAGCGCGGACAGCATGCGCGGGTGGTTCGTCCCCGGGTTCTGCCCCGCGACGATGATCAGGTCGGCCCGGTGGAGATCCTCCAGCAGGACGCTGCCCTTGCCGACGCCGATCGTCTCCGACAGGGCCGAACCGGACGACTCGTGGCACATGTTCGAGCAGTCGGGCAGGTTGTTCGTGCCGAGTTCACGCGCGAACAGCTGGTAGAGGAAGGCGGCCTCGTTGCTGGTGCGGCCAGAGGTGTAGAAGACGGCCTCGTCGGGGGAGGAGAGCGCGCCGATCTCCTCGCCGATGATGTCGAAGGCGCGCTCCCAGGTGACCGGCTCGTAGTGCGTGCCCCCCTCGGGGAGGTACATGGGGTGGGTGAGCCGGCCCTGCTGTCCCAGCCAGTAGCCGCTGCGGCCGGCCAGGTCGGCGACCGGGTGCGTGGCGAAGAACTCGGGAGTGACCCGGCGCAGGGTGGCCTCCTCGGCCACGGCCTTCGCGCCGTTCTCACAGAACTCCGCCTTGTGCCGCTGCTCCGGCTCGGGCCAGGCGCAGCCGGGGCAGTCGAAGCCGTCCTTCTGGTTCACGCTCAGCAGCGTCAGCGCGGTGCGCTTCACGCCCATCTGCCGCTGTGCGACCCGCAGCGTGTGCCCGATCGCCGGGAGCCCCGCAGCCGCGTGCTTCGGCCCGGCGACCTGCGGCGCGTCCTGGACCGGATCGCTCTTGGGCGGCTTCGACGCCATCGCACACTCCCCTTTGACTGTGCTGTGAGGTGGGTCTCTCAATCCTCGCACGCGGAGGTGACAGCGGTGGCGGCCGGGCCGGGAGGCGCCGGCGGCGGGGAGAGCGGGGTTCCCGAGGGCGTGCGCGATCCTGCACGGCACCCGCCGGGGGCGGGGCCGGGTGTCAGTGGGGCGTGGCAGGATCGGGGGCGTGGCAGAGACAGCATCGAAGACGACCGACCAGACCTCCGGCGGCAGCCGGCCGCGACTGATGCTCATGGACGGGCACTCGCTGGCCTACCGCGCGTTCTTCGCGCTGCCCGCGGAGAACTTCACCACCGCGACGGGCCAGCCGACGAACGCGATCTACGGCTTCGCGTCGATGCTGGCCAACACGCTGCGCGACGAGGCGCCCACGCACTTCGCGGTCGCCTTCGACGTCTCCCGCAAGACCTGGCGGTCCCAGGAGTTCACGGAGTACAAGGCGAACCGCTCCAAGACCCCGGACGAGTTCAAGGGCCAGGTCGAGCTGATCGGCGAGCTCCTGGACGCGATGGGCGCCCAGCGCTTCGCGGTGGACGGCTTCGAGGCCGACGACGTCATCGCCACGCTCGCCACCCAGGCCGAGGCCGAGGGTTTCGAGGTGCTGATCGTCACCGGCGACCGGGACTCCTTCCAGCTGGTCAGCGAGGACACCACGGTGCTGTACCCGACCAAGGGCGTCTCCGAGCTGACCCGCTTCACCCCGGAGAAGGTATTCGAGAAGTACGGGTTGACGCCCGCGCAGTACCCCGACTTCGCGGCCCTGCGCGGCGACCCCTCCGACAACCTCCCCGGCATCCCCGGCGTCGGTGAGAAGACCGCCGCGAAGTGGATCAATCAGTTCGGCTCGTTCGCGGAGCTCGTCGAGCGCGTCGAGGAGGTCAAGGGCAAGGCCGGCCAGAACCTGCGCGACCACCTGGAGTCCGTCAAGCTCAACCGCCGGCTCACCGAGCTGGAGCGCCGGGTGGAGCTGCCCAAGGGGGTCGCCGACCTGGAGCGCGCGGCCTACGACCGCAAGGCCGTCGCGATGATCCTGGACACCCTGGAGATCCGTAACCCGTCGCTGCGCGAGCGGCTCTTCGCCGTCGACCCCGGCGCCGAGGAAGCCGAGACCACCCCGATCAGCGCCGAGGGCGTGGAGCTGGACGGCACCGTGCTCGGCACCGGCGAGCTGCCCGCCTGGCTCACCGAGCACGGCACGCAGCCCCTCGGCATCGCCACGGTCGACACCTGGGCCCTCGGCACCGGCTCGGTCGCCGAGGTCGCCCTCGCCGCCCCCGAGGGCCCCGCCGCCTGGTTCGACCCCTCCCAGCTGGACGAGGCCGACGAGCAGGCCTTCGCGGCCTGGCTCGCCGACGCCGGGCGGCCCAAGATCCTCCACAACGCCAAGGGCGCCATGCGCGTCTTCGCCGAGCACGGCTGGAGCATCGAGGGCGTCACCATGGACACGGCTCTCGCCGCGTACCTGGTCAAGCCCGGCCGCCGCTCCTTCGACCTGGACGCGCTGTCCCTGGAGTACCTGCACCGCGAGCTGACCCCCGCCGCCGCGGCCGACGGCCAGCTCGCCTTCGGCGCGGACGAGGGCGCCGAGGCCGAGGCCCTGATGATCCAGGCCCGGGCCGTCCTCGACCTGGGCCAGGCCTTCGAGAGCCGGCTGGAGGAGGTCGGCGCCGCCGACCTGCTGCGCGACATGGAGCTGCCCACGTCCGCCCTGCTCGCCCGCATGGAGCGGCACGGCATCGCCGCCGACCGGTCCCACCTGGAGGCCATGGAGCAGATGTTCGCCGGGGCCGTCCAGCAGGCGGTCAAGGAGGCCCACGCCGCGGCCGGGCACGAGTTCAACCTGGGCTCGCCCAAGCAGCTCCAGGAGGTCCTCTTCGGCGAGCTGGCCCTGCCCAAGACCAAGCGCACCAAGACCGGCTACACCACGGACGCCGACGCCCTCGCCTGGCTCGCCACGCAGACGGACAACGAACTGCCGGTGATCATGCTCCGGCACCGCGAGCAGGCCAAGCTGCGCGTCACCGTCGAAGGCCTGATCAAGACGATCGCCGCGGACGGCCGCATCCACACCACGTTCAACCAGACCGTCGCCGCCACCGGCCGCCTCTCCTCGACCGACCCCAACCTGCAGAACATCCCGGTCCGCACCGACGAGGGCCGCGCCATCCGCCGTGGCTTCGTCGTCGGCGAGGGCTTCGAGTCCCTCATGACGGCCGACTACAGCCAGATCGAGCTGCGTGTGATGGCGCACCTCTCCGAGGACGAGGGCCTCATCGAGGCGTTCACCTCCGGCGAGGACCTGCACACCACGGCCGCCTCCCAGGTCTTCGCCGTCGAGCCGGACGCGGTGGACGCCGAGATGCGCCGCAAGATCAAGGCGATGTCGTACGGCCTGGCCTACGGGCTGTCCGCGTTCGGCCTCTCCCAGCAGCTGAACATCGAGGCGGCGGAGGCCCGCGCCCTGATGGACGCGTACTTCGAGCGGTTCGGCGGCGTACGGGACTATCTGCGCCGGGCGGTCGACGAGGCCCGGGCGACGGGCTACACGGCGACGCTCTTCGGCCGCCGCCGCTACCTCCCCGACCTCAACAGCGACAACCGCCAGCGCCGCGAGGCCGCCGAGCGGATGGCCCTTAACGCGCCGATCCAGGGCACGGCGGCCGACATCGTCAAGATCGCCATGCTGAAGGTCGACGCCGCCCTGAAGGACGCCGGCCTCGCCTCCCGCATGCTCCTCCAGGTCCACGACGAAATCGTGCTGGAGATCGCCCCCGGGGAGCGGTCCGCCGCCGAGGAACTGGTCCGCAGGGAGATGGCGAACGCCGTCGACCTCCGCGTCCCGCTGGGCGTCTCGGTGGGCTCGGGCCCGGACTGGGAGTCGGCAGCGCACTAGCGGAATCGCCCCACGGGGCGCATCGGGCGCGGTGACCCGGGCGGCTGCGCGCCGCCGGGCGCATCGGGGGCGGTGACCCGGGCGGCTGGGGGAGTTTCCCCTGACCCGGGTCCCGGCCCGTGGCCCGGGTCCCGGCCCGGCGAGGCGACGGGGGTCTTGGCGGGGTCGAGCCAAGGGATCACGCTTCAGTGACCGCACCGCACCGCACCGCACCGCCCGACCTGGCTACACCCGCGCTGCCTGGCTACACCCGCGCTGCCTCGGACACCGGGCCGGCTTCAGAAACCGAGCCGCTCCGGTCGCCCGCCCCGCCGCGTCGCCCGACCTGGCTACACCCGCCCCGCCGCGCCGCCCGACCTGGCTACACCCGCGCTGCCTCGGTCACCCGGCCGGCCTCAGGCACCCAGCCGCCCCGATCACTCGCCCCCGTCCCGGTAGCCGGCCCGCCCCGGCCCGACCGATCCGTCACTCGCGTGGCCCCCGAGAAGGCGCCTCCGCTCACGGTGCTCGCAAGGATGCGGGGCATGGGTATACGCACGTTCCTCAGCCGCACGGGCACCGGCATGGCACTGCCGCCGGTCCCGGCGTTCGAGGCCGCCGCGAGTACGGTTCGCGTCCCCGTCACCCTCACGTCGGCCCTGCGCCACGCGACGGTGGACCTCCGGCGGCGCCTGGCCCGCGGAGGGCGAGCCACCGGCTCCGCCGGCACCGGCGCCCCGGCCGCCGCGGCCCGTCCGAACGCGGGCGACCTGACCGCAGCTCCCGCCCTCACCGGCACCGAAGCCCTGGCTGCCCTGACCGCTCTCACCGGCACCGAAGCCCTGTCCGCCCTGACCGCTCTCGCGGACACCGAAGCCCTGGCTGCCCTCACCGGCCTCGCCGAAAATGAAGCTCTGGCCGCGCTCGCCGGCCTCACCGGCACCGACGCTCTGGCCGTCCTCGCCGGTGTCATCGACGCCGACAGCATGCTGACCGTTGCCGATCTGACCGCCGTCACCGGCGACGCCCCCGCCGGGGCCCGGCGTCCGCGCACGCCCGCACCCCCGGGCAAGCCCTGCCGCCCCTGGGCCCGGCTCGCCCGTGACTACCTGGCCTTCGTCCTCACCCTGCTCCCACGCCCCCGCCCCGCCCGCACCACCATCACCGTGTACATCACGACGAGCGACGGCTTCGTCAGCGAGCGGCCGGACGACTCGGCTCCGCATCGGTGGCCGGGGCAGGACCGATGGGGGCCGGAACCGGACGCCGCACCCTGACCACCACGGCGTAGAGCAGCAGCGCCGGGACGAGACCCGCGCCCGCGCCGAAGCACACCGTCGGAATGATCTCCCAGGGTTTCGCGGCCGAGCCCCAGTACGCCCACCACCGCGACGCCCGCTGCACCGCCCCCACCAGCGCGAAGCCGCAGATCACGGCAGCGGCCGCCCACCGGTCCCGTACCGCCAGCACCGGGACCCCCACCGGCTCGACCCGGGGCGCCCGCCGCAGCGCACGCGCCACGAACACGGCGATCACGACCCCGGCCACCGCCGAACCGCCGTACTGCAGGTACCAATACAGCGGCGAGCCCGCCACCTCCCGGCCCAGCACCGGAAACAGCCGCATCCCCCACCGGTCGAGATGCGTGAACGCGTCCCACACCACATGGGTCACCGCACCGAGCACGGCGGACACGTACCACCGCGCCACCAGCGCGGGCCGCACCCGCGCGCGGGGCGCACCGCACCGCAGCAGGGCCGCGGGCCGCCCCTGCCGGGCCCGCGGCAGCAACGCGACGAGCGGTTCACGCATCAGCAGCCACAGCCCCACCAGCGCCCAGGCGATGAGCACGTCGACCGTGAACACACCCGGGAACCCGTGCGTGACATCGCCGAACTCCATCGCCCCTGACAGGACACTCGCCGCGTAGTAGGTCATGTCGGGTGCGAAGGAACCCGCCACGAGCACGGCGGGGACCAGGGCGCCCCGGCCGGTGCCGTCGGTGCGGACGGCGGGCAGTACGGCTGCCGCATGGCTCAGCGTGAAGGGCAACTCGGCTCCTCGCGACGGTCGTTGCACCAGGCTGGAGTGCCCGGCGGCCAGGGGCCCAGTATGCGGGACGCCGCCCGGCCGGCCGTTTCAACGGCGCAGATGGCCAACTGGTGAAAAACGGTCACGAACGGGTGCCCGGGCAAAAGAAGTTGTCGTAGGGTCGCCAGAGTCGTCGCGCGGGGAACGCGTCGACCGTGTCAGCGCGGTGAAGAGCAGAGCACACACAAGAACAGAGTCGTGGCCGTCGGAGGGCAACCCCTCGGGCGGTTGGATCGTCACAACAGGGCGAACACTGCAGACGTAGACCGGGCGCTCGGGCGTCCACGGGAGGGGTTCACTCTATGGCGGCGCAATTCGGCAGGAGGCTGCGCAAGGGGGCGGCGACGACCGCCGTGGCCGCGGTGGCGGTCGCGGCCCTGTCCGCCTCCCAGGCTCCGGGCGTGAACGACCACGGAAGACAGACCGCCGCCGACGCCACGCCCTCACCCGAAACGAGTGCCTCCGACGGCAGCGCCACCGGCAACTCGCCCTACTACACGGACCTGCCGCCGCTGAAGAGCCCGAACCCGTCGCCGTCCACGGGTCCTGGCCCCGGCGGCACGGGCGCCACGGAATCCGGCATTCCCGCGACCGTCCTCGACGCCTACAAGAAGGCCGAGGCTTCGCTGCGCGAGTCCAAGCCCGGCTGCAACCTGCCCTGGCAACTCCTCGCGGCCATCGGCCGGGTCGAGTCCGGGCAGGCCCGCGGTGGCCGCGTCAACGCCGAGGGCACCACCCTCAAGCCGATCCTCGGCCCCCAGCTCGACGGCAACGGCTTCGCGCTCATCAAGGACACCGACGACGGCGCGTACGACGGCAACAGCTCCTACGACCAGGCCGTCGGCCCCATGCAGTTCATCCCCTCGACCTGGGCCTGGGCCGGCCGCGACGGCAACGGCGACGGCAAGAAGGACCCCAACAACATCTACGACGCCGCGCTCGCCGCCGGCCACTACCTGTGCCGCAACAACTGGGACCTGTCCCAGCAGAGCGAGCTCGACCGGGCGATCCTCAGCTACAACAACTCGCGGGACTACCTGAACCTCGTCATGAGGTGGCTGGACTACTACCGCAAGGGCGCGCACGAGGTCCCGGACGGCACCGGCACGCTGCCCGACAACCGCAGCGACGACGGCGCGGGCGCGAGCCCGACCCCCGTCGTCCCGGGCGCGACGCCCCCGGCCGGCTCGAGGCCCGGGTCCACGCCCGAGCCCAGGCCCGAGAAGCCCGGGACGCCGCAGAAGCCCGGCGGTGGCGGCGCGACGCCCTCGAAGCCGCCCGCCACACCGCCCGGCACGCCGTCCACGCCGCCCACCACACCTCCCACCCCCACCGACACGGTGGACCACCTGGAGGACGCCGGCACCGCGAAGCTCACCGCCATGGCCGGCGACGCGTTCGACCGGCGGATCAGCACCCGCGCCGAGACGGAGGCCGGTAAGTCCGTCGCCAAGGTCAGGGTCCGCTTCACGATCGTCGGCGACACGGACACCACCTTCACCGGCGGCGAGGACGTGGCCACGGTCGCCACCAACAGCTCCGGCGTGGCCGTGGCGCCCGCCCTGCAGGCGGGGGAGAAGACCGGGACCGTCACCGTCCGCGCCACGGTGGTGGGCCGCGCCGTCCCGGGCCTCGACTACAAGGCCACGGTCACCGAGCGGGCCGCCGACGCACTCGCCCGCACCGGTGACGCCGCGCTGACCTGTGTTCCGGGCGGCACGTTCGCGAACCAGGTCGAGGTGAAGGCCACGTACAAGGGCGCCGTCGCCGACGGTGTCGCGGCCACCGCCACGCTGATCAAGTCGGCGGACGACCCGGCCGTCACCGACAAGGGTCCCTACTTCAAGGACGCCGACGGCAAGACCGTCCGCACCCTCACGGGCCTGAAGACGGACGCCAAGGGCCTGCTGAAGCTGCCCGAGCTGTACGCGGACGACACGACCGGCACCTTCCTGCTCCGCATCACCACCGCGGGCGGGGCGACGCTCACGGTCGAACTGACCGTGGCCGCGGCCGAGACGTCCTCGCCGAGCCCGTCGACCGAACCGAGCGCGTAGCTCTCAGGTACGACAGACGACGCCCCTCTTGTACGGATCTTGTACGGATCTCGTACGGGGGGCGTCGTTGTGTGTGCAACGTGTTCTCATCTCCGCCGCGCGTTGCTACGGTGCCGAGAAAGCTGACGGTGTATCAGTTCTGGCTGTCACGCCCCATGGGGAGGCTCCGTATGCGCGCCCTCGTCGCCGCCGCCACCGGTCTCGCCGTCGCGTTCGCCGTGGTCCTGACGCTGACCGCCCTCGGCTCCCCCTCGGGCGGGACATCTCCGAAGCCGCTGCTGACGACCGTGCCCGCACACCCCTGACCGTCCCGCCCGGGAGGGAGGCCGAGATGCGCCGCAAGGCCGGCCTGGTCCTGCTCGCCCTCGCCGTGTTCTTCGCGGCCCTGTCCCCGCTCCTGCGCTGGTACGCCTTCCCGCGCCTCGCCAAGGTCCCCGCGAACCAGTACCAGGACATGGTCCTGGAGGCCAAGGACGCCACCCTCCTCGACTACGCCACCATGAAGGCCGAGAAGGTCTCCAAGGTCACCATCGTCCAGACCCTCAAGGGCAACGTGGAGGCCTCCGAGCGGATCGAGGAGTCGGCGGGCCGGGACGTGGTCGTCTGGGACGGCCTGTCCTACGTCGTCGGCCCCGACGGCGCGATGGTCTCCAGGATCCCGGAGCGCTACATCTTCGACGCCCACACCCAGGAGCCCGTCCACGCCACCGGCGAGATGGTCGACGGCGACCCGGTCCGCCGCCGGGGCATCGAGTTCAAGTGGCCCTTCCTGACCGAGAAACGGGACTACGAGTACTTCGACGCCCAGGCCCGCCTCACCGCGCCCATCACCTACGAGGGCACGCGTGACTTCCGAGGCCTGGAGGTCTACTACTTCGAGCAGACCATCCCCTGGACCAAGGTGAAGATCCCCAAGACCCTGCCCGTCAAGGGCCTCACAGCCGAGGCGGTGACGCGGACCGGCACGTCCCGCTGGTACACCACGGTCCGCAAGTTCTGGGTCGAACCCCTCACCGGCGCCCCCGTGTACGGCGAGGAGATCCACAAGGAGGAACTGCGCGGCGGCACCCTCCTCGGCGACCGCGACAAGGTGACCGCGTTCGCCGGCCACGTGAAGATGCGCGAGGACTACATCACGCACACGGTCGACCTGGTGAAGTCCCAGCGGCTGCTCGTCCTGCTGATGACGTCCTACCTGCCCTGGGGTCTCCCGGCCCTCGGCGTCCTCCTGCTGGCCCTCGCGCTGTACCTGGAGGCCCGGGCCCGCCGCTCCTCGGGGCCGTCCCGCACGGCGGCCGAGGAACCGTCGTCGGTCAGCGCCTGAGCCCGGCGTCGGTCGGCGCCTGAGCCTGGCGTCGGTCGGCGCCTGAGCCGGGCGTCGGTCGGCTCCGCAGCCCCGCGTCGGTCAGCGCTTGCGCCGGGCGTCGGTCAGCGCTCGGGTCGCGCGTCGGTCAGCGCTTGAGCCCGGCGTTGGTGTGCCGGGTCGGTTCGGCACCTGCCGGGTCCTCGGGCCAGGGGTGCTTCGGATACCGCCCCCGCAGCTCCGCCCGCACCCCCTTGTAGCCGTCCCGCCAGAACGAGGCCAGATCGGCGGTGACGGCGGCAGGCCGCCCGGCCGGGGACAGCAGATGCACGAGCAGCGGCACCCCGGCGACCCGGGGCGACTCCTGGAGCCCGAACATCTCCTGCAACTTCACCGCCAGCACGGGCTGTTCGGGGCGGGAGTAGTCGATCCGGACTCGCGACCCACTCGGCACCGTCCACCGCTCCGGGGCGAGCTCGTCCAGCCGCCCCGCCTGACCGGAGGCCCAGGGCAGCAGCCGGGCGAGCGCCTCCCCGGCGTCGATCCGCGCCAGATCGGCCCGCCGCCGTGCCCGGCCGAGCTCTGGCTCCAGCCACTCCTCCACGCGCGCGTGCAGCGCCTCGTCGGACACGTCCGGCCAGGGCTCCCCCAGATGCAGACGCAGGAACGCGAGCCGCTGCCGCAGCACACCGGCCTCGGCCGGCCACCGCAGCAGACCGAACCCCTCCCGCCGCAGCCCGTCGAGCAGCGCGGCGCGCACCAGGCCCGGATCGGCGTCCTTGAGCGCCCGCACCGTGAGCTCCACGGCCCCCAGCCGCTCCACCCGCCGCGCCACGACGTCCCCGCCGTCCCAGCGGACCTCGTCCCGCTCCTCCAGCAGGGCTCCCGCGGCGAACCGGGCCACGTCCTCGTCCACGACCGCCCCCGACTGCACGCGCGCGTGCCCCCGGCCGACGGGCCGGTCCGCCACGGCGACGGCCACCCACTCCGCACCCCGCAGCGCACTCCCCGCGCCGACCTCCGCCCGCGTCCCCGACACCATCAGGTGCGACCCGCCATCGGCCTTGGCCACCCGCTCGGGAAAAGCGAGAGCGGCGACGAGGCCCACTCGGCGATCCTCGGAGAGCTTCCCGAGAACCTCCGCCCCGGCCCCCGGGTGCCGGTCACCGACGGGTGGGCGCACGATCTCCTCCACGGCGGCCCGCAGCCGCCGCACCTCCCTCTGCCATCGCGAGGAGTAGGCGTCACCCCCACGCCGAGCACGACGCAACGCACCCGCGAGATCGTCGCCGTACTCCCGCGGAGCCTCCTCGCTCAACAGGGCGACGACCTCCGCGGCCCGCTCGGCCCCCACCAGCGGCACGGAGTCCACCAGGGCCCGCCCCAGACGGGGATGCACACCCACCCGCCCCAGGACGGCTCCCCGCTCCGTGGCCCGCCCGGCGGAGTCGACCGCCCCCACCGCCGCCAGGACCTCCCGAGCCGCCGCCATCGCCCCGCCCGGCGGCGCGTCCAGCAGCGCCAGTCCCGACGCGTCCGGATCCCCCCAGCACGCCACCTGCAGCGCGAACGCCGTCAGGTCGGCCACCTTGATCTCCGGCGAGGGATACCGCGGCAGACGCGCGTCCTCGGCCTCCGCCCAGCAGCGGTACACCGCCCCCGGAGCCTCACGCCCGGCACGCCCCGCCCGCTGCCGCCCGGCGGCCTGCGATGCCCGAACGGTCGTCAGCGCGCTCAACCCCCGCGCGTGGTCCACCCGCGGCTCGCGCGCCAGCCCCGCGTCCACGACCACCCGCACCCCGGGCACCGTCAGCGACGACTCCGCGACGGACGTGGCCAGCACCACCCGCCGCCGCTCCCCGGGCGCCAGCACCGCGTCCTGCACGGCCGCGGGCGCCCTCCCGTGCACCTGGAGCACCTCGACGTCCCCGAGCCCCCCGAGCTGCCCGGCGACCCGGGCGATCTCGCCCACGCCCGGCAGGAAACACAGCACGTCCCCGTCCCGCTCCGCCAGCGCACGCCGCACCACGGACGCCACGTGCGTCAGCAGCGCCGGGTCGACGCGCATCCCGTGCGGCGGGCGCACGGGCCGCGCCGGAGGCGCCCACACGGTCTCCACCGGGTGCGCGGTCCCCCGTGCCTCGACCACCGGCGCCCCGCCCAGCAGCTCCGCCCACCCCTGCGCGTCGGTCGTCGCCGAGGCGGCCACCAGCCGCAGGTCCGGCCGCAGCGTCTGCCGTACGTCCCACAGGAACGCCGCCGCCGTGTCCGCGTCCAGGTGCCGCTCGTGGCACTCGTCGAGCAGCACCACGTCCACACCGGCCAGCTCCTGGTCCCGTTGCAGACGCTGCACCAGCACACCGGTCGTGACGACCTCCACGCGCGTGTGCCGCCCGACGACCCGTTCCCCGCGCACGGTGTGGCCGACGCTCTCGCCGGGCTTCTCACCCAGCAGCCACGCCATGCGCCGGGCCGCGGCCCGGGCCGCGATCCGCCGCGGCTCGGCCACGACCACGCGCCGCGCGGGACCCTCCCCGAGCAGCCCCGCCAGCGCGAGCGGCACCAGGGTCGTCTTGCCGGTGCCGGGCGGCGCCACGAGGACGGCGGTGCCGTGCCCCTCCAGCGCCTCGGTCAGGGCGGGCAGGGCATCGCGGACGGGCAGGGACTCCAGGGCGTCGTAACGGATCACGCCCTCAGTGTCGTACGACAGGGAAGAGGTCCGACGCGCGCGTGCTACGACAAGGACGAGGTCCGACGCGCGCGTGCTACGACAAGGACGAGGTCCCACGCGCGCGCTACAACAGGGACGAGTCCCCCTGGCGCGTGCCCGGTCGGACCCGCGGCCTCAGGCCGGGGGCGCTGCCGTCTCGCTCCGCTCGCAGACGAAGATCGCCGTACCGGGGATCAGGTTCCCGCGCAGCGGCGACCAGCCGCCCCACTCCGAGGTGTTCCAGGCGGGCCACTCCGGCTCCACCAGGTCGACCAGCCGGAAGCCCGACGCGACGACGTCCCGGACCCGGTCGCCGAGCGTGCGGTGGTGCTCGACGTAGACCGCCCGGCCCTCGTCGTCCTGCTCGACATAAGGAGTGCGGTCGAAGTAGGAGCCCGACACCGACAGACCCTCCGGACCCGGCTCGTCCGGGAAGGCCCAGCGGATCGGGTGCGTCACCGAGAAGACGAGCCGTCCGCCGGGCCGGAGCACCCGGCGCACCTCGCGCAGGACCTGGCGCGGGTCGGCGACGAAGGGCAGCGCCCCGTACGCCGAGCAGGCCAGGTCGAACGAGCCGTCGGCGAAGGGCAGCGCACCCGCGTCGGCGCACACCAGCGGGAAGGAACCGCCGATGCGCAGCGCGTGCTGGAGCTGTCGGTGCGAGATGTCCAGGGCGACCGGGCGCGCGCCCTGCGCGGTCAGCCAGCGCGAGCACTGGGCGGCGCCGGCGCCGATCTCCAGGACGTCCCGGCCCTTCAGCTCCTCCGGCGGACCGAGCAGCTCCGCCTCCACCTCGTCCAGACCCTCGGGGCCCCACACGAAGCGGTCGTCGCCCAGGAACGTGCCGTGCTCGATCTGGTACTCGTCCGCGTTGCGGTCCCACCAGCCACGATTGGCCCGGGAACTCTCCGTGGCACCGGCATCGCGCCGGGTGGCCTCGGGCTCGGACGCTTCGAACTCTTGGATGATCGGCTCCCTCGTACTAGTCTGCGGCTCTTCCGTCAGGTCTTCCGTCAGGCCGGTCCGGGCGGGATCGCAAAGGGGGCGTCGCGCGCCACGCGTGGCCTCGGGCGACAGAATTTGTGCCGGGTATGCGGCGTTCGCCCCGCGTGGGCGGCTTCGCGCATTGACCCTGCCCGGCTGCCCCCGTATGCTACAAGTTGCGCTGCGGGCCTGCGCACCTCAGACGTAGCAGGCTGCGCTCGCATCTGTATGTATGTCCCCTCGGTTGTCGAGGCGCCACCGTTCTTGAGAGTGGCGCTTCCTTGGCTGTCCGGCTTCTGCAGAGCGAAACGGGCTCCCGGCGTAGCAGTACCTACGACTTCAATGTCCGTACCGGAGCCCTTTCCCACATGACGAGCAGCACCGAGACCACCGCCACCACCCCGCAGGTAGCGGTCAACGACATCGGTAACGAGGAAGCCTTCCTCGCCGCGATCGACGAGACGATCAAGTACTTCAACGACGGCGACATCGTCGACGGCGTCATCGTGAAGGTCGACCGGGACGAGGTCCTGCTCGACATCGGTTACAAGACCGAAGGTGTGATCCCGAGCCGCGAGCTCTCGATCAAGCACGACGTCGACCCCAACGAGGTCGTCGCCGTCGGTGACGAGATCGAGGCCCTCGTCCTCCAGAAGGAGGACAAGGAAGGCCGCCTGATCCTCTCGAAGAAGCGCGCCCAGTACGAGCGTGCCTGGGGCACCATCGAGAAGATCAAGGAAGAGGACGGGATCGTCACCGGTACCGTCATCGAGGTCGTCAAGGGTGGTCTCATCCTCGACATCGGCCTCCGTGGCTTCCTCCCGGCCTCCCTGGTCGAGATGCGCCGCGTCCGCGACCTCCAGCCCTACGTGGGCAAGGAGCTCGAGGCCAAGATCATCGAGCTGGACAAGAACCGCAACAACGTGGTCCTGTCCCGCCGTGCCTGGCTGGAGCAGACCCAGTCCGAGGTCCGCCAGACGTTCCTCACCACCCTCCAGAAGGGTCAGGTCCGTTCCGGCGTCGTCTCCTCGATCGTCAACTTCGGTGCCTTCGTGGACCTGGGTGGCGTCGACGGTCTGGTCCACGTCTCCGAGCTCTCCTGGAAGCACATCGACCACCCCTCCGAGGTTGTCGAGGTCGGCCAGGAAGTCACCGTCGAGGTCCTCGACGTCGACATGGACCGCGAGCGTGTCTCCCTGTCGCTGAAGGCGACCCAGGAAGACCCGTGGCAGCAGTTCGCCCGCACCCACCAGATCGGCCAGGTCGTGCCCGGCAAGGTCACGAAGCTGGTTCCGTTCGGTGCGTTCGTCCGCGTGGACGAGGGCATCGAGGGTCTGGTCCACATCTCCGAGCTGGCCGAGCGCCACGTGGAGATCCCGGAGCAGGTCGTCCAGGTCAACGACGAGATCTTCGTCAAGGTCATCGACATCGACCTCGAGCGTCGTCGCATCAGCCTCTCGCTGAAGCAGGCCAACGAGTCCTTCGGTGCCGACCCGGCCTCGGTCGAGTTCGACCCGACCCTGTACGGCATGGCCGCGTCCTACGACGACCAGGGCAACTACATCTACCCCGAGGGCTTCGACCCCGAGACCAACGACTGGCTCGAGGGCTACGAGACCCAGCGCGAGGCGTGGGAGACCCAGTACGCCGAGGCGCAGCAGCGCTTCGAGCAGCACCAGGCGCAGGTCATCAAGTCCCGCGAGGCGGACGAGAAGGCCGCTGCCGAGGGTGGCGAGGCTGCCGCTCCGGCCGCGTCCGGTGGTGGCGGTTCGTACTCCTCCGAGGGCCCGGACAACTCCGGTGCGCTGGCTTCGGACGAGGCGCTCGCCGCGCTGCGCGAGAAGCTGGCCGGCGGCCAGAGCTGAACGCTCGCCGCTGAGGCATAGCCGATAGCTGAGGGGCCGCACCTTTCGAGGTGCGGCCCTTTGGCGTGCCTGGACCTTGCTGTCGTGGTCATGGGCCGGCTGCGCGGTGTTCTTCGGCGCGCGCCGGGGATCACGGCCGTGACGCCGGGCTGCCCGGGCGGTGGGCTTTCTCGCTCGGTTCCCCGCGCCCCTGGAGGGGCGCTGCATCCTCGCCAAGATCATGAATCTCCTCCCGCGGGAATGCCCGTGCCCGCAACGGCGTTGTGGAGTGTGAACACGAGGAGGAGCGGTCACTGTGCTTGATCCGCAGGATTTGTACGCCTGGGAGCCGAAGGGACTGGCGGTCGTCGACATGGCGCTCGCCCAGGAGTCGGCCGGACTTGTCATGCTCTACCACTTCGACGGATACATCGACGCGGGCGCGACCGGCGACCAGATCGTCGACCGGGTGCTCGACTCCCTGCCCCACCAGGTCGTGGCCCGCTTCGACCACGACCGGCTCGTCGACTACCGTGCCCGCCGCCCGCTGCTGACGTTCAAGCGCGACCGCTGGACCGACTACGAGGACCCCGCTCTCGAGGTGCGGCTCGTGCAGGACGCCACCGGCGCGCCCTTCCTGCTGCTGTCCGGCCCCGAGCCGGACGTGGAGTGGGAGCGCTTCGCCGCCGCCGTGAAGCAGATCGTGGAGCGGCTGGGCGTGCGCCTCTCCGTGAACTTCCACGGCATCCCCATGGGCGTTCCGCACACCCGGCCCGTCGGCCTCACCCCGCACGGCAACCGCACCGACCTCGTCCCGGGTCACCGCAGCCCGTTCGAGGAGGCGCAGGTGCCCGGCAGTGCCGAGTCCCTCATCGAGTACCGCCTGCTCCAGGCCGGACACGACGTCCTCGGTGTCGCCGCCCACGTCCCGCACTACATCGCCCGCTCCCCCTACCCGGACGCGGCCCTGACGGTCCTGGAGGCCATCACGGCGGCCACCGGACTGGTCCTGCCCGGCATCGCCCACGCCCTGCGCTCGGACGCGCACCGCACGCAGACGGAGATCGACCGGCAGATCCGTGAGGGCGACGAGGACCTCACCGCGCTCATCGACGGCCTCGAGCACCAGTACGACGCCGTCGCGGGCGCCGAGACCCGGGGCAACATGCTCGCCGAGCCGATGGACATTCCGTCGGCGGACGAGATCGGCCAGGAGTTCGAGAAGTTCCTGGCGGAGCGAGAAGGCGACAACTGAGCCGGGCTGCCGGCCAGAGTCGGGCCCGTTGGCCAGAGCCAGGCCCGGGCTGTCGGCCTGGGTCGGGCTGTCGGCCTGGGTCGGGCTGTCGGCATGGGCAGGGCCGTCGGCATGGGCCGGGGTTCGGGCGAGGTGGCCCGGGCCCCGCGAGGTGGTCCCAGGCCCGGGCCCAATGCCCCGGCCCGGCGGGAGTCGTCCGGCCCGGGCGCAGGAGCTGTCGGTGGCAGGGCCTAAGCTGCGGACCATGCTGAAGGTGGGCCTGACCGGCGGGATCGGTGCCGGCAAGAGCGAGGTGTCACGGCTGCTCGTCGCGTGCGGGGCCGTGCTGATCGACGCGGACCGCATCGCGCGGGATGTCGTCGCCCCGGGGACGCCGGGGCTCGCCTCGGTCGTCGAGGCGTTCGGGGAGGAGATCCTCGCCGCCGACGGCAGCCTGGACCGGCCCCGCCTCGGCGCCATCGTCTTCGCCGACGCGGAGAGACTCGCCGTCCTGAACTCGATCGTGCACCCCTTGGTGGGCGCACGCTCGCGCGAGCTGGAGGAGGCGGCGGCCGAGGACGCGGTCGTCGTCCACGACGTCCCGCTCCTCACGGAGAACGGCCTGGCTCCGCTGTACGACCTGGTGATCGTCGTCGACGCGGCCCCCGAGACCCAGCTCGACCGGCTCGTACGTCTGCGCGGCATGACGGAGGAGGACGCCCGCGCGCGGATGGCCGCCCAGGCGTCGCGTGAGCAGCGCCGCGAGATCGCCGACATCGTGATCGACAACGACGTCCCGCTGGAGACGCTCGAGCAGCGCGTGAAGGACGTGTGGGCCGAGCTGGTGCGCAGGTCGCAGGCGTCGCGGCCGGCCGCTACGGAATAGCGGCAGCCCGCAGGGGCGTTGAACCGGTGCAGCGAGGGAAGGACTCAGCCGTGCCCGAGACCAGCGGTCCGACCGGACGTACCCCGGAGACGCATGTCATCGACTTCCGTGCCGCCGAGCAACTCCTCGCCGCGCGGGATCCCAGGGGTGCGGTGAAGCTGCTCGACGGCGTCATCGCCACGCACCCGGAGAACACCGCCGCGCGGCTGCTGCGGGCGCGTGCCTTCTTCGCGGCGGCGCAGCTGAGGCCGGCGGAGCTGGAGTTCCAGATCGTCCTGGAGCGGGAGCCGGACAACGCGTTCGCGCACTTCGCGCTCGCCCGTACGTATGAGCGCCAGGGCCGCCCCGACCAGGCGAAGCGCCACTTCCGCCTGGCGGCCGCGCTCGACCCCAATCCGGAGTTCCTGAAGGCCGCGCGCTTCGACTCGTGACGCCGGACGGGTGAGAGGCCGGGCCCGTACGCCTGGTGGGCGGGGGCAATGCTCCCCGCCGGCCGGTGAGGTGGTGCGGGTCTGAGGCGCCGTCGTCCGCCGGTGGCCGGTGAGGTGGTGCGGGTCTTAGGCGCCGTCGTCCGTCGGTGGCCGGTGGGGTGGTGCGCCTCGCGGATGTTCGTCCAGTGGCTGGTAGGGCGGGATGTCGGGGCCCGGCTGATAGTGCGGGCCCTGCCGGATGTGCCGAAGGACCACGACCAGATCCACGGTGACGATCAGCAGCAGCACCCCGCAGGCGATCGCCCACCCACTCCGCCCGACGAGGGCGAACGCCACCGTCCCGAAGAGCGCCCAGGCCAGCCCCCAGAGGCTCAGCCAGAAGCGGGCCCGCAGGGCACTGCGCGCGGTCCGCGGTTCGCTGCCTGTACGCATCGTCGATCACCACTCCTGTCTGCAACGTACTCTTCGCGGCGAGGGAGCACCAAGGCGGCCGGGGACGCCGGCCCCCGGGCCGAACGCTGCACCCACTGGCGAACGCCACACCCCGGGCCGAACGCTGCAGCCACTGCCGGGCACCGACCCGCTGCTCGGAACCCGGCCAACCCTGGGGACGGCTCGCTCCAAGCCGGGCCATTCGTGCTGCGTTCACTCGGTCGGGTGAAGGCGGCCGGCTGTGGGAACGGGCGTGCGGACGCCGTCCGTTGGGCGGGCATGGAGACGAAAATGCGTGAGGGGTACGAGGGGACGGGACCCGGGGCCATCACCCCGGACGGCTGCGCAGTGGAGCTTTACGCCCGACTGCCCGTCGCGGACGAGCCGGAGATCATCGCGGCGGCGGTCCCCGGCGACGCTCGCATTCTGGAGCTCGGCAGTGGCGTCGGACGCATGACACACCCGCTGCTGGAGCGCGGATTCACGGTCACGGCGGTGGACGAGTCCGCGCCGATGCTGGAGCGCGTGCGCGGCGCCCGGACGATATGCGGCCCGATCGAGGAACTGGATCTGGGAGAGACGTTCGACGTGGTGCTGCTGGCGTCCTTCCTCGTGCACGCGGGGGACGCCGACGTGCGACGCGGCCTGCTGCGCACCTGCGTGCGCCATGTCGCGGAGGACGGCTGTGTGCTGATCCAGAGAGAGGGCGAGGACTACCACGCGAACGTGCCGCGCGAGCGAAAGGACCCCAGTGGCCTCACCGTCCGGATCACGGCGTCGGAACCGGTCGGCGACGGTGTCAACTCCGTACGTGCGGAGTACGAGTTCCCGGACGCGGTGTGGACCCAGACGTTCCGATCACGGCCCCTGACCAAGGAGCAGTTCGAGGACGCACTGGAGGAGGCGGGACTGAGGGTCGACCGCTATCTGACAGAGGATCGGATATGGGTCCGCGCGATACCGACGACCCGGGCTGCCGAGGGGGAGAGGCTCGCGGGAAGTTGATGGCCGGTCCCAACTGCCGTGCGCATGAGGGGAATTGGGTCGAGAGGGATCTTTCGGCTTCTCATCCCTCCGCAGCGATGAGTTCCGGTGCGAGGGCCGGTCTACCTCTCCGACATCACGGCCGATCGCTTCACCAGGAGACCTTCATGTCCGAGATCACCGCTGCCGCTACCGCCGACTCCGCACCGGCCGGCGCCGTCATCGCCGAGTCCGCCACCGCTCGTGGTCGGCGCGCGCGGATCGCCCTGCGCGCTCTGCAGGTCCTGCTCGCCCTCTTCTACGCGATCGCGAGTGCCGTGCCCAAGCTGATCGGGCACGAGTCGGCTGCCGACTCGTTCGAACGGCTCGGCTGGGGGAGCGCCGGGATGTACACCATCGGCGTGCTCGAACTGGCCGGGGCGATCGCTCTGTTGGTTCCGGTGCTCCAGTCGGTGGCGGCGATGGCGCTGGGCGCGTTGATGGTGGGCGCGTTCATCGTGCAGATAGCCGTCTTCGACGGGCAGTACGCGGCGACGCCGTTGATCCTGATCGTGCCGCTCGCCCTCATCGCGTGGGCGCGGCGGGGGCACAACGCGGATCTGCTCAACCTGCTGCTGCGTCGGGCGTGAACCGGCACCGGCCGGAGTCCGGCTCGGGACGATCCCCAGGGTGGCGTCGCTCTCTCCGGCCTCGGCACGACCACCTGCCTGCAGCGGGCCGCTCGCGGCGGCATGTCATCAGCGCACGCCTGGACCACTCAGGGCCGCGGCTTGCCCGTACCCCCGCCGACGGGCCTGCCGGGGACAGGCCCGGGGCCGGAGACGCTGCCCGGGCCCGTCACCCCACGCAGACGTTCCATCTCGCGGCGGTCGCGCTTGGTGGGGCGGCCCGCTCCACGGTCACGGATGCCCGCGGGGGCGACGGCCTCGCGGGGCGGGGGAGGCGGGGAGTTGTCGACGTAGCACTGGGTGGCGACGGGAGCGCCGACCCGCTTGCGGATCAACCGCGTGACGACGACGATCCGTTCACGGCCTTCGTGCCGCAGACGCACCTCGTCACCGACACGGACGCCATGTGCGGGCTTCACGCGCTCGCCGTTCACGCGGACGTGGCCGCCCCGGCAGGCGGTGGCTCCCATGGACCGGGTCTTGACGAGGCGCACGGCCCAGATCCAGCTGTCCACGCGAACGGTCGAACCGGCCTGCGGGCCCGCGGCCTCCGCGGCGGCGATGGCCGCGGCGACCTTCGGGTCCAAGGGCTCCGCCTCGCCCTTCCCGCCGGTGCCCGCACCCGCACCCGTACCGGTGCCCGCGCCCGTACCGGTGCCCGCACCCGCACCCGTACCGGTGCCCGCGCCCGTACCGGTCTCCGCGCCCGCGCCGGTGCCCGCGCCCGCGTCGATGCCGACAGCTTCGGCGGTCTCCGCCGGTTCTCCGGCCCCGTCCGTCCTGTCGTACTCCGCTCCTTGAGAAGCCATGCCCCCGACCCTAGTCCTCCCGAGAGCTCCGCCGGACAGAACTGCGCCCCCGGCACATTCTGCAAAACAAATTCTGCAAAAACTCTTTTGCCAAGTGGGATCCGGTGCCTAACCTCCCGGCATGGACAGCGACGAGCATGCGCGTCGGCTCGACCCCGAGCACGACACCGCCGCCTTGAAGGCCCTCACCCACCCCCTGCGCATCCAGCTGCTCGGGCTGCTGCGGCAGGACGGTCCGGCGACGGCGAGTGAACTGGCCGCACGGACGGGGGAGTCGTCGGCGTCGACCAGTTACCACCTGCGGGTGCTGGCCAAGTACGCGTTCATCGGTGAGGCCGAGCATCGTGACGGGCGGGAGCGGCGCTGGCGGGCGCTGCACACCGTGACGTCCTGGAGCAACGCGTCGATGGAGTCCTCCGAGGCGGGCCGGGCCTTCGTCGGTCTGGCGCGGCGACGGCAGGTCGAGCACTTGGAGAGGTCCCTCGCCCGGCACGAGGCGGACCTGGCGGCGGGGCGCCTCGGCCAGGAGTGGGTGGAGCCGTCCGGGATCAGTGACCTCATGCCCCGGCTGACGGCCCAGTCGCTGACCGAGCTCTGGGACACCGTGGCCCGGAAGCTGGAGGAGCTGACGGCCCGGGACGCGGACGACCCGCACGCGGAGAACGTGCTGCTCCTCACCGCCGGACTGCCCCTCGCGGCGCACACCCCTGGGGACGCGGACCCGCAGGGCGCCTCATGACCGAGCTGCCGGGGGCATCGACGGCTCGCCGTCGTTACGCGACCGTGTGCGCGCTTCTGTGGCTGCCGTCGGGGCTCGGCCTGGCCTCGATGGTCCTGCTGCTCAGCGAACGCGGCATGTCCCTGGCCACGATCGCGGGGCTCTTCGCCGCCCAGTCGCTCACCGTGGCCGCGCTGGAGCTGCCCACGGGAGGGCTCTCCGACGTCCTGGGACGCCGCCCGGTACTGGCCGTGGCCGGTGTGTTCAACGGGGTCGCCGCCGTCCTGGTCGGCCTCGGCACCACCGCGTGTGTGCTCACCGCGGGCCTGGTGTTCATGGGCGTGGGCCGGGCCTTGTCCAGCGGCACCGCCGAGGCCTGGTACGTCGACACCGTCCAGGCATGTTCCGGCCCGGACGCCGAGCTGCGCACGGGGCTGGCCCGGGGCGGGTCGGCCACCTCCGCCGCGCTCGCGTCCGGCATGCTGCTCGGCGGTGCCCTGCCCTGGCTGCTGTCCCTGGGTCCCGGCCTCGGCGCCCGGCTCAGCGAGGCGACGCACGGTGTGGTGCTGCCCCTGTCCGTTCCCCTGCTGCTGGGAGCCGCCGTCAGGGTCGTTCTCGTCTGCTACGTGCTGGCGGTCCTGAAGGAGCCGCCGCGGCCGCCCGCCACCCTGGCTGCGGTGCTGCGCGGCGTCCCGGGCACGGTCCTGGGAGGACTGCGGCTGGGCGGCAGGGACGCACTGGTGCGCCGGATCCTGCTCACCGCCGCGGCCGTCGGAGGCGCCCTCGCCACCATCGAACTGCTCGTCCCGGGCCGGACCGTCGGGCTGACCGGAGCGCCCGGCTCCGGAGCGATGGCGTACGCCGTGCTCTCCTGCGCGGGATTCGCCTGCAACGGTGTGGGCAGTCACCTCGCGCCCCTCACCGCCAGGGTCGCGGGCGGTGGCGAGCGGGCCGTACTGGTCTGTCTCGGCACCGGGGCGGTCGGCCTGGTGCTGCTCGCCGTCACCGCGACCTCGGCACAGCCGCCCGCGACAGCCCTCGCGGTCGTCGGCTTCTGCCTGCTCTACCTCGGTGTCGGCGCCGCCTCCCCGAACCAGAACGCCCTCCTGCACCGCCGCGTCACGGCCGCGGGCCGCGCCACCGCCCTGTCCGTCCAGTCCCTCGCTCTGCAGCTGGCCGGGGCGCTCGTCGGCCTCGTCGCGGGGGCGTTGCGGCCGGGTCCGCTGCCGTGGCTGCTGGCCGGTGCGGTGCTGCTCACCGGGGCCCTGCTCTGGCTGCGCCGCGTCGGCGACCGGGCCGCGCCGGAGACCGCCGTCGCCTCGCGTGCGCGCGCCGGGAGGTCCTGAGCGTTCTGTCCCCCGGTGCGGGGGAGGGCGCCCGTCGCCTCTACGGTGGAGTGATGGACGCCAGCGGTCTCCCCCTCCTCGACCGGCGCATCGCGGACTGCCGGGCCTGCCCGCGGCTGGTCTCGTGGCGCGAGGAGACGGCCCGGGTCAAGAGAGCCGCCTTCGCGGACTGGACGTACTGGGGCCGGCCCGTGCCCGGTTTCGGGCCTGCGGACGCCCGGCTGCTGATCGTCGGACTCGCCCCCGCCGCGCACGGCGGCAACCGCACCGGACGGATGTTCACCGGCGACCGCTCCGGCGACGTGCTCTACGAGGCGCTGTACGACGTGGGCCTCGCCTCCCAGCCGACCGCCGTGCACGCCCATGACGGCCTGGAGCTGCACGGTGTGCGCGTCACCGCGCCCGTGCACTGCGCCCCGCCCGCCAACAAGCCCACCCCCGAGGAGCGGGACACCTGCCGCCCCTGGCTGGTGCAGGAACTGCGGCTGCTGCGCCCCACGCTGCGGGCCGTGGTCGTCCTGGGCGGTTTCGGCTGGCAGGCCGCGCTGCCCGCGTTCGCCGAGGCCGGCTGGTCCGTGCCCCGGCCGCGGCCCGCCTTCGCACACGGGGCGCGCGTCCCGCTGGACGGGCTGGAGCTGTTCGGCTGCTTCCACGTCAGCCAGCGCAACACCTTCACCGGCCGTCTGACCCCCACGATGCTGCGCGACGTCCTGCGCACGGCCGGGCACGCGGCACAGCTGCCCACCCGCGACGGCTCATGAGCGGCCTCTTCCCGGAGCCGCCGGCGCCGCGGAGGCCCCCGGGGCAGTGATCCGCGCGCGACCGTCCAGGGTGACGTCGTCGTGGACTGCCGAGAAGGCCGCCCGGCGGGCCCTGTCCTCGGCTACTCGGGAACGACGGCCGTCGCCGTGATCTCCACCAGCTGTCCCGTGTACCCGAGGCACGCCACGCCGATCAGCGTCGACGAGTGCGGGCCCGTACTGAGCCCGGACGCCTCGACCACGCTCCACACGGCGGACAGCACGGCCGGCTCGCTGCTCACCACGTACACGTCGGTCGCCACGACATGCGCCAGATCGCTCCCCACGGCGCCCAGTTGCTCCCGCAGGTTGGCGATGACCTGCTCCGCCTGCCGCGCCGGATCCCCGGGTCCGACGAGCGCGCCGTCGGGTCCCAGCGGTACGGACCCGGCGAGGAACGCCAGCCGTGTGCCGGCTTCCACCACGGACGCGTGGGAGTAGGACGGCGGCGGAAAGAGGCTCGGGACGGTGACGCGGCGGATCACGTGGGGTCTCCGATCTGCGGGCGGCGGCAGGAGCAACCCACTGATCATGCGGGCCCCGCAGCCGGGCGCGCACGCGTATTTCGGTACCCGGCGCCAGGGCCGCCCTCCTAGGCTGCCCGGGACTCGTCCTGCCCGGGCAGCATCCCCCCGGGGACCCGTCCGCCCCGGAGCCGTCCGCCGACCAGGAGCCCGCCGTGCCCACCTTCCCGGACCAGACCCTCCCGGACCAGACCCTCCCGGACCGCCCCCTCCCGGACCGCCCCCTCCCCGACCACACCTTCCTCGCCGCCACCGCCCACCGACTGGCCGCCCTGCCCGCCGTCGAGGCCGTCACGCTCGGCGGCTCCCGGGCCCAGGGCACCGAACGGCCCGACAGCGACTGGGACCTGGCGGTCTATTACCGCGGCGCCTTCGACCCGGCCGACCTCCGCGCGGTCGGCTGGGAGGGCGAGGTCAGCGAGATCGGTGCCTGGGGCGGCGGCGTCTTCAACGGAGGGGCCTGGCTGACGATCGAGGGCCGTCGCGTGGACGTCCACTACCGCGATCTGGAGGTCGTCGAGCACGAGGTGGCGGAAGCGGCGGCGGGTCGCTTCCGCGTCGAGCCCCTCATGTTCCACCTGGCGGGCATCCCGACGTACCTGCTCGTCGCCGAACTCGCGGTCAACAAGGTGCTGCGGGGCGAACTGCCGCGCCCGGACGCCTATCCGCAGGCCCTGCGCGAGAGCGCCCCGGCGCACTGGCACGGCATGGCCACGGCCACCCTCGCCTACGCCGGGGCCGGCCACGCCCCGAGGAACGCCGTCACCCAGGTCGCGGGCGCGATCGCCCTCGCCGCGACCCAGACGGCGCACGCGGTGCTGGCGGCGCGCGGGGAGTGGGTCACCAACGAGAAGGGGCTGGTGGCGCGGGCAGGGCTGGGGGAGGTGGACGCGGTGCTGCGCGGCCTCCCGGACGGCCCGGACGCGCTCGCCCGGGCCGTCGCCGACACGGAGACGCTCCTCGCCCGGGCCGTTGACGCCGTCACCGCCGGGTGAACTGGACTCGGGTCGGCTGGACGGTGTCCGGGCGGATCGCGATGCCGTCGACGGTGAGCTGTTCCCCGTAGATGTCGGTGAGCCTGAGGGGGCCGCCGCAGCCGGTGCCGCCGGGGGAGAGGAAGTAGTTGTAGTCGGTACGCGTCAGCCGGGTCCAGCCGCCGCCGGTCCTGACCTCCAGCCGGGCGAGCGGGTTGCGATGACTCAGTGCCTGGATGCCGCACCAGTGGCTGCTGGAGCCGGTCTTGTAGCGGATCGAGAGGGTCTGCGACAGGGCAGGGCTCTGCAGGCTCCAGGTGATCGGTATCCGGCCCGCGGAGAGCCCGGCGAGCTTCGCGAAGGCCTCCTTGCTGAGGTCGAGTTGACCGGGGGCGCAGGGCAGTGGGCACTCGTTGGTGATCCGGACCGTGACGGAGGCGCCGTTCGCCGCACGGACGAGGACGTACGCCCCGCACGCCCGGGACGTCTCGTAGTCGGCGTGGTTCATCGCCGCGACCATGAGGTCGGGGCTCGGGCCGTACAGGCAGGCGCCGTCACCGTCCCCGGCGTCGTAGTGGGTGGCGACGCCGTTGTAGGTGGTTCCGGGCTTGATCCGTCCCGCCAGGGGAGCCGCGCCGGACACCGGGCGGGGTGCGGACGGCCGGGTGGCGGCGGGCGCGGGCCGCGCCGAACGGGTGGGCGCGGCGGACGCCGGGGCCCGGGAGGCCTTGGAGGCTTCGGAGGGCTTGGGCGTCTTCGAGGGCTTCAGGGCCGGTGACGTCGCGTGCGTCGCCCGCGGGGCGGTCGGCCGGGCGCCGGTGGCGGGCTCGGCCGCGGTGCGCACCGTGTCCGCTCCGCCGCCGGGGAGCAGGGCGATCACGAGGGAGACGAGGAGACCCACGGCCGCCGCGGCGACCGTGAGGGTCAGGGCCGTGCGCCGCTTGCGGAGGGGACGGCGATGGGATCGGGATGCCACGGATGAGTCCTTCGGGTCCGTGCGTGGTTCGGGAGAACGCGCGCTCACGGCCCTTGGTGGCCGCCGGGTCCGTAAAGGTTGCCGCGGCTCCCGACCCGCCGGCGCGGCACCGGTTGCGTACATAAAGAACACGCGTCCCGATGCGCCCGACACATTCCGGAAACCTGTCCTCCGGAAACCCCGCCTACCGTGGTCGACCACACCCCACCACGCCCCACCCCCTCCCAACGCCCCGGCCGCCGTCGCCCGAAGGCCCACCCCTGCCCTCGCCGAGACGACAGGAGCACCGTGTCCCGCCGCACCGCCCCGACGCTTCCGCCCTGGCTCGCGCACGCCCTGCGTGCCCAGCGGGGGCCGGTCCCCTGGAACGCGGTGACGCGGGGCGCCCTGTCCGCGGGGCCCCTGCTGCTGGTGGCCGTGCAGGCCGGTCTCACCTCCCTCGGCGTGGTCGCCGCGATCGCCGCCATGCTCGCCGGGATCAACGACCGGCCCGGGAGCCGGCGCCACTCGGTCGAGCGGATCGGCGTGCCCGCCCTGGGCGGTGCGGCGGGGCTCGTGATCGGCACGTACGCCGGACAGCAGACCGGAGCGGTCGTCCTCACGGTGGTGCTCACGTTCGTGGGGCTCGTCGCCGGGGGGATGAGCGCCGTCGGGCCCGTCGCTTCCGCCGCCGGGACGCAGGTGCTGGTCGGCGCGGCGATCGGCGCCGGGATGCCTCTGCCGGAGCCCGGATGGGCGCGGGCACTCGCCTTCCTCGCCGGTGCGGGGTGGCTGCTGGCGCTGCGCCTCCTCCTGCCCACGCCCGGCTCGCTGGCCGGTGACTTCCGGTTCGACGGAGAGCGCACGGCCGTGGCCGGGGTGTACGAGGCGGTCGCCGAACTGCTCGACGCCGTCGGCGGTCCGGACGCCGTCCGCCGCCGGGCCGCGCTGACCGCCGCCCTCGACCACGCCCAGGACGCCCTCACCGGGCCCCGGCTGCGGAAGTACGCCTCCTCGTCCGCCGAACGGCGGCTGCACGCGCAGTACGCCGCGGCCTTGCCCCTGGCGGAAGCCGCCACCGCCCTCGCCTGGGCCGGGGAACCCGTCGCCGCGCGGGCCTCCGAGGGCCCCCGGCGCCTGGCCGCCGCCGTGCGCGGCAACACCCACACCGGGCCGCTGCCGGCCCCCGCCCGTTCCGCGCCCGCGCTGCGTGCCCTCGACGATGCCCTCCTGCACGCCGCCGAGGTGTTCGACCAGGGCCGGGGCGGCGACCTGCACACCCGGCCGCGCGGCGCCCGGGACCGGCTGCGCGCCGTCCTCGGCAGTGCCGGACGCGAGTACGGGCTGCGCGTCGCCCTCTGCTTCGGCGTCGGCTCGGCGGTCGCCCAGGCCCTGCACCGGAGCCAGTGGTACGGGCAGCACGATCACTGGTACTGGCTGCCCGCCACGGCCGTCTTCCTGGTCAAGCCCGACCTCGGGCCGCTCGCCTCGCGCGTGCTGAACCGGGCCGCAGGGACCGTCCTCGGGGCGCTGCTCTTCGGCGGGCTCGCCGCCGTCCTGCCCCACCCGGAAGGGCTGATCGCGCTCGTCGCCCTCAGCGGCGCGCTGATACCCGTGGCCACGCGGCACTTCGCCGCGCAGACCGCCGTCGTCACCGTCCTCGTCCTGGCGCTCGTCATGGTCGGCGGCGAGCCCCAGGCATCCGTCGGCCGGATCGGCGAGACGCTGCTGGCCTGCGCGATCGTGCTGGTCGTCGGGCACCTGCCGATGCCGGGCCAGCGCGGCGGGGGAGTGCGCGCCCGGCTCGCGGCAGCGCACGACGCCGCGTACGCCTACCTCACCCACGTGCTCGACGAGGCCGACGCCCCACGCATCGGGACCTCCGGCACCCCCTCGGCCCACGGCGCCACCCCCGCGAACCACGGCGCCACCCCCGCGAACCACGGCGCCACCCCCGCGAACCACGGCGCCACCCCCGCAAACCACGGAGTCACCCCCGCGAACCACGGCGCCACCCCCGCGAACCACGGCGCCACCCCCGCGAACCACGGCGCCACCCCCGCGAACCACGGCGCCACCCCCGCGAACCACGGCGCCACCCCCTCGGACCGCCGCGCGACCCGCTGGACCCTGCGCCGGGAGGCCTACCGCACCCTGGCCGAGGCCCGTTCGGCCATCTCGCTCGCCGCCCACGAACTGCCCGCCCTCGCCCGGCACACCGAGGGCGCGGACGAGGTGGCCGACCTCCTCGAGCGCCTCGTCGACACCACGACCGCCGGCGCCGTGCACCTCGACGACACCGGTCGGCTCGGGTCCCGCCACGAGGAGCGCCTCACGGCCGTCCTCGCCGAACTCGCCGAACTCGCCGAACTCGCCGGGCGGGGCGCCCGGGTGGGTCTGCGACCGCACGGGACACCCCTGGCCGGCTAGGGGTTTCCGGCTCGTGGCCGCCCTCGCGGACCCGCGCCCGCTCGCCGGCCGAGTCGCGGTCGGCGCACCTCCACGGCGTCGCGGCGCTCCGTGCGGTCAGGTGCTCAGCCGCCGACCCGCACCCACACCGGAGCGTGGTCCGACCCTGGCTCGCCCCGCCGTTCCGCGGGGTCCGGACCGACCGAGGGCAGAGCGGGCGGGCCCTCGCCGGGCAGGCCCGTGCCCGCCGCCGTCGCCCGCCGCACCAGTCGGTGGCTCAGCAGCACGTGGTCGATCAGCTCGTGCCGCCCGGAGTTCACCCGGGACCAGCGCTGCCCCGGCGGAATGAGCGGGGCCACGTCCCACAGCCGCATGGCGTCGCCCCGGTCGGGCCGGCCGTGGCCCGGTGTGCCGATCTCCGACCCCGGCGGGCCCAGCAGGAGCTGCGTGGTCGCCGCCTGCACCTCGTCGTTCAGGTCGCCCAGGACCGCCACGTCCCGCCCCTGCCCGTCCCGGGCCAGCAGCTCGTCGGCCAGGGCACGCAGAGCCGTCGCCTCGGCGGCCCGTCGGTACAGGGCGTAGGCGCCGTAGCGGGCGCGTTCGCCCTCGTCGTGCGGCTGGAAGCGGCCGTTCGGATACGACAGCAGCTTGGACTTCAGATGGCAGACGGCCAGCCGCAAGGGGCCGTCCCCGCCCTCGATCTCGACCGCCAGGACGCCCCGCCCCGCCTGCCCCGCCGTCAGCCCCGAGTCGTCCGCCTGCACCGGACGCACCTCCGCCGGGAGAGCCCGGGTGTCGGCCACCACCGTCATCGCCGTACGGCTGAGGAACCCTACCCGTATGCCCCGGTTGTCCGGGTGCTCGGACACGGCGACGTGCCAGTCGTCGTCGAGCATCCCGGCCAGGTCCTTCAGGGCCTCCGGGTCTCCGACCTCCTGCACGCCGAGCACGGTCGGATCGAGTTCCGTGATCACGGCGGCGAGGGCGGCGAGCTTCATCTCGTAACCGGCCTCGTCCCGCGGGCCGTACGGGCCGCCGGGGCGGTAGAGGTTCTCCAGGTTCCACGTGCCGAGGAGCATGCCGGGCTCCCTTCAGAAGCCGACAGTCGCGGTGGTGAGGCCAGGGTGCGCGCCCGGGCCGTTCCGCGACAGAGCCGTGACGGGATGTGCGGTTCGGCTCATGCCACCCCACGACACGGTCGTACGTCGGCGTGGTGACGCCTTCTGCCGCGGACTGTCCCGCCGAGCTCATCATCAGCGCATGTCCGGTCCTCGCGCACGACGATCAAGAGCGGTCGCGTGGTGCGGGTACGGCAGCGGAACCGGAGGAGGGGCAGCGGAACCGGAGGAGGGGCCGGCCGCGCTCGTCGACCGCGGTCGACGGCGCACGGAGCACCCGAGAGGCGCGCGTCGGCCGTGATGCGCCTGGGGAACGTGAGCACCTCTCGTATCACGAGACGTACGACGACTGATACGGAAAGTGAACACATGCGCCAAGAGGCTGAGAGGCTGGTCACACTAAGCGGTGAACGCGTGTCGAGTACGTCTCAGAACCGTCACTTCGCGAGCCGTTCACCCCATGGTTGGCGTTTAACTCTACGAGTACAGCGCGACATGGAGGTGCAGGGTGAACGGGCGAACGGTGCTCGAGCGCTTTCCCGCAGGTGGGCCGAGAGGCTCCTGGCCTGCGGAGGAGTTCGCGCAGGCGCGGCGCAGCGAGGGCCTGCCCGCCGAGGTGGTCATGGACCTCGCCTCGGACATGTTCCTGGTGATCGTGCGCAGCGGTGACGCGGCCGACGCCACGGCCTGACGCGCGCCGTCAGCCCGCCTTCGGCGCCGGCACCTTCCCGGCCGGCGCGGGCGACGAGGCGAACTGCTCCGCCTGGAGCGCGTACAGCTCGGCGTAGAGCCCGCCGGTCGCCAGCAGCTCGTCCGGCGTTCCCGACTCCACCAGCCGGCCCTGGTCCAGGACGTGCACCAGATCCGCGTGCCGTACGGACGCCAGCCGGTGCGTGATCAGTACGACGGTCTGGCCGCTGTCGGCCAGGGCCCGGATCCGCTCGAAGACCTCCAGTTCGGCCCGGGCGTCCAGGGCCGCCGTCGGCTCGTCCACGATCAGGATGCGGCCCCTGCGGTAGGCCGCCCGGGCGATGCCCAGCCGCTGCCACTGGCCGCCCGACAGCTCGTGCCCGCCGCTGAAGTTCCGGGCGAGCAGCGTGTCCAGCCCGCGCGGCAGGTCCGCGATCACCGCCTCCGCCCCGGCCTCGGCGACCGACGCGGCCAGCCGGTCCTCGCACACGGGCACCGAGGGCCGCCCCAGGGCGACGTTCACCCGGGCCGTGAACGGCCACCGCTTGAAGTCCTGCGCCACCATCGCGATCCGCTCGGCCAGCCGGTTCCGGTCGGCGGTCGCGGCGTCCACGTCGTCCCACAGGATCCGCCCCCGCTCCGGTGTGTAGAGCCCGGCGAGCAGCTTGACCAGGGTCGTCTTGCCGGAGCCGTTCTCACCGACCAGGGCCACGATCCGGCCCAGCGGCAGGGTGAGCGTCACATCGTCGAGGGCGGGACGGGCGGACTCTCCCGGGTAGCGGAAGGTGACGTTCTCGAAGCGGATCTCGCGCGGATCCTCCGGCAGCCGTGAGCCGCCCGCCGGGATCGCCCACTGCTCCGCCTCGGTGTAGAGCCGGTGCAGATCGCCGACGAACAGCGCCTCCTCGTGCAGCGCGTTGACCTCCACGACGAGCGTGTCGAGGCTCTGCGACCCGGTCCGGATCGCGATCACGGCCGTACCCGCCACCGACAGGGCCATCGCGCCCGCCAGCAGCAGTCCGCCCAGCGTCGCGTACGTCGCCACCGTGGCCAGGCCCGTCCACGCCGCCGCGATCAGACCGGTGCGCGCGGCGAGTCCGGCCAGGCGCGCCTGCTCGGCCTCGGCCGTCTCCGACATCGCGCGGAAGTGCCGCAGCAGGAACGACCCCACCCCGTGCACCCGGATCTCGGGTGCCGCCGCGGGCTCGATCAGCAGGCTGCCGAGCAGCCGGCCCGCACGGGCGTGCTGCACCCAGGCGTGGAAGGACTCGTAGCGCCGCCGGGCCACGGTCAGCGCGCTCCATGCGCTCGGCAGGGTCATCGTGACCAGCAGCGGCAGCAGGGCGGGGTGCAGCACGGTCAGCACGCCCGCCGCCGCGATCAGCGAGATCATCGCGTTGATCACGCGCGTGCCGTAGGAGATCATCCGGCTGGCGGAGGCGGCGCCGTACTGGGCGGTGTCCAGCAGTTTGTGGAAGGCGTGGTCCTCGATCGCGGCCAGCTCCACGGCCGCGGCCCGCTCCAGGTACCGCTCGGTGGCCACCCGTTCGACCTTGGGCTCCAGCCGGCCGGTGGCGTAGGTGCTCGCGGCCCGCAGCAGGGCGGCGAGGAACATCACGGCCGCCACTGTGACCAGGGCGGGGACGGCGCCGCGCAGACGGTCGTCGAGGGGGCCGCCGCCCATCAGCCGGGCCAGCACGCTGTTCACCGCGAGCAGGCTCACCGCCTGCGCGACGCCCCGGCCCGCCTCGGCGGCCAGCACGATCCGCGCGGCGTTGCGGTCCGCCTGCCGGGCGAGCCGGAGGCTGGCCGCGAGCAGGGACGGCAGCCGGGTGATCATGGCGCGGAAGTTCAGCTCCAGGAACGCGTCGGCGTGGCTGTTCCAGCCCATGTCGTAGCGCAGCGGCCCGCCGAAGAGCAGCCGCTCCGACTCGGACACCTCCGGCGCGGTCCGCTTCTTCCCCACGGTCGACCTACCTCCCCGCTCGGGCCCGTTGCTGAACGAACGGCCACTATCGCGGGGCGGCCACCGGCCCGGGCAGGGCGCAGCCCGGGGCGCCGGATGCGCGCGGGCGCACGACCGGACCGGGAGAGGTGCGGGGCGGCGCGGGGATGTGGGGTGGTGTGGGGACGGCGGGTCGGGGTGCGCTGGGGGATGCGACGGGGTGCGGGGTGCGCGCGCCGGTGTCGGGGATCAGGGTGCTCACGTGGTCCGAGCGGAGGCCGGCCTGATCGGGCCGTCGGCTTCGCCTACGCGCTGACCGGGCGCGACCAGGACGGTGCCGTCCCCGTCGCGCGGCACAGGGCCAGATAGAGGGGGATCGGCGGGGTGTACGGAAGGGTGCCGTCCGGGCGGTGGATCAGCTCCGGCAGCTCCGGCAGGTCCGGGACGACCGCGCCGGTGACGTAGCGCGCCGGGGCGGGCCACTCCAGGGCGTGGTCCGAGTCGGACGGCACCAGCCACCACCAGTGCGTCCCGTCGGCGTAGACGCAGCCCACACGGGGCAGCCGCGGCATGACCAGCGGGCCGAGGCGGGCCGGGACGGCGATGGCGTCGCAGCCGAGCGGGGCCGTCATGCCGTCGGGCACGGGCAGGCGCAGGACCGGGCCGGGTGCCCTCAGCCCGCGGCGGACGCGCAGCAGCGTGTCCAGGTTCAGCACGCGGCCTGCCGGTGCGGGGCTCATGCCGGCCCCCGCTCCCGGCGGCGCTCCTGCCGGGGCACCTCCGGTGCTCGCGGGTGGCGTGCCTGGTGGGTGGCGTCGTCGGAGTCGTCGGACGGGTCCCGCTGGGGGCGGGTGCCCCACCCCAGGTCGTCACGGGGCTCGGCCCGATCGAGCGGGAGCTCCGCCGTGCGCGGCAGCTCGGCCCAGACCAGCAGCCCGGGACCGTCCTCCTGGGCACCCCAGGACCGGCACAGGGCGTCGACGAGGAGCAATCCCCTCCCGTGCTCCTCCTCGGGCTGTGTCCGGCTGGCGGCGTGGGGCTGGCCGGGAGCGCAGCCTTCGTCGCGCACGGCTATCCGCACCAGGTCGCCGCCGTCGCGCAGCTCGCACACGATGTGGGTGCTCGCCGTGTGCACGATGGCGTTGGTGACCAGCTCGGACACCACCAGGGCCGCGCTGTCGCACGTGTCCTCGCACACCGACCAGCCCGTCAGCCGGGCCCGCGTCAGGCGTCTGGCCTGTGCGGGAGAACCCGGATGTGCGGCCAGCTCGAAACGGAACCGGCGCTCGGCAGCGGCCCCGAGGGGGACCTCTCCCGTGGCGGCGCCCAGCCCGAGAGGGGCTCGCGCGGCGTCTGTTCCTAAGGGCGCGGACGGAATCACGCTTGCCACTATCGCCGTGCCGTGAACACTTGGCAAGTGTCACTCTGAAAATTGCAGAGTGCTGTGTGACGGTCTGGATGGCCATGGCACACTGCTCGCAACAGCACCCCGCGCGGCGCCAGTTGAGATCGTCGAAGATTCGTTCGAAACGCTTGTTCGGATCAGCTCTTCGAAAGGTCCTCGAATGGCGCCGCCGGGCTGTCGGCGTTCTTTTCGTGACTCTTATCGTGACCGGCTCGTCAGAACTCTTCCTGGAGGTGGAGCGTGAGTGAACCGCGGTCCGCACCGACGGTCGGTCAGGTCGTCCTCGGCCGCCGCCTGTTGGACCTGAGGGAACGCGCCGGGATGAAGCGCGAGGAGGCCGCGCGCATTCTCCGCGTCGCCCCCGCCACGGTCCGCCGTATGGAGATGGCCGAGGTCGCGCTCAAAATCCCGTACCTGCAACTGCTCCTCAAGGCCTACGGAATCTCGGACGAGGAGGCCGAGGCCTTCGTCCGGCTGGCCGAGGACGCCAACCGGCCCGGCTGGTGGCAGCGTTTCCACGACATCCTGCCCGGCTGGTTCTCGATGTACGTGAGCCTGGAGGGAGCGGCCAGCGTCATCCGCAGCTACGAGCCCCATTTCGTCCCCGGGCTGCTGCAGACCGAGGACTACGCGCGCGCGGTGCTGCGGTCGGGCGCCATCGGCCAGACCCGGCCCGACGACATCGAGCGCCATGTCGCCCTGCGCATGCAGCGCCAGGACCTGCTCACCCGCGAGGACGCGCCCCGGCTGTGGGTCGTGATGGACGAGACCGCGCTGCGGCGCCCGGCCGGCGGCCCGGAGGTGATGCGGGCCCAGATCGACAAACTGCTCGACGCCACGCAGCTGCCCCACGTGACACTCCAGGTCGCCCCCTTCGCCAACGGGCCGCACCCGGGCACGTACGGGCCGTTCGTGCTGTTCCGGTTCGCCATGCCCGAACTGCCGGACATGGTCTACAGCGAGTACCTGACCGGCGCGGTCTATCTCGACGCGCGCGCCGAAGTGGCCACCCACCTCGAGGTCATGGACCGCATGGCGGCTCAGGCCGCTACGGCACATCGCACGAAGGAGATCCTCCGGGATCTCCGCAAGGAGCTGTGAATGGATCGCATCAAGCCGCGCAAACACGTCTACAACGGCATGCCCGCGCGTGACTTGGGCAGCGAAGGCTGGCACAAGCCGTGGAGCGGCGGGAACGGAGGCAACTGCCTGGAGGCGATGAAACTCGCCGACGGCCGGATCGCCCTGCGTCAGTCCACCGACCCGGACGGCCCGGCGCTGATCTACACCACCGACGAGATGACGGCCTTCATCGAGGGGGCGAAGTCGGGGCAGGCGGACTTCCTGCTGTCCTGACCGACCGCCGCTGTTCTCGCGGTCGCGTTGTTCCCGTCCAGCCGTCGATTCCGCTCAACTTCCTTACATTGGTGTTGCATTGACCGCCCCCTGTGCCTTACGGAGTGCCTCATGACCGGGCAGAACCCCATGCCGGCCGTCCAGATCGACACCACCAGACCCCATCCCGCGCGGATGTACGACTGGTACCTCGGCGGCAAGGACAACTACCCGGTCGACGAGGAGATGGGCCGGCAGATGCTCACCCTCGACCCCCGGGTGCCGGTGATGGCGCGGGTCAACCGCGCGTTCATGCACCGCGCCACACGCTGGCTGGCGCGCAACGGCGTACGGCAGTTCCTGGACATCGGCACCGGCATCCCGACCCAGCCCAACCTCCACCAGGTCGCCCAGGAGACCGCGCCCGGAGCCCGGGTCGTGTACTGCGACAACGACCCCATCGTCCTGGCCCACGCGGCGGCGCTGCTGCGCGGCGCGGACGAGGGCGCGACCGAGTACCTCCAGGCCGACGTGCGCGACCCGGACGCCATCCTGGAGGGCGCGAGGAAGATCCTGGACTTCGGCCACCCCGTCGCCCTGTCGCTGATCGCGCTGCTGCACTTCGTCTCCGACGAGGAGGGCGCCCACGACCTGGTCCGCCGGCTGCTCGCCGAACTGCCCTCCGGCAGCTACCTGGTGATGACCCACGCGACCGCCGACTTCACCCCCGAGGAGTCCGAGGCGGCCACCGAGAAACTGCGCGCCGCGGGCGTCACGCTGGCCCTGCGCTCCCGTGCGGAGTTCACCCGCTTCTTCGACGGCCTCGACCTCGTCGAGCCCGGCGTCGAGGTGCCCCACCGCTGGCACCCCGAGCTGGGCGAGCCCGTGCCCGGACAGGACGACGGGGTCATCCCCGGGTACGGGGCGATCGGGCGCAAGGCCTAGGCGCTGCGGAGGACTCCCAGGGGCCCCGCCTCGGGTCGGTCACGGCGGCGGCAGCGCACCGCACAGCGCCTCCAGGGCCGGCCCGTAGGCATGCTCGGAGGGGGTCGCGTACCCCACGACCAGCCCGTCGCCCGCCGGCATGTCCGTCTCCGGATGCCGGAACGCGGCGAGGCCGTCGAGGGCGACGCCCTGCCAGGCGGCGGCCTTGACCGCCGACGCCTCGGTGCCGGGCGGCAGCCGCAGCACCGCGTGCAGTCCGGCCGCGATGCCGGTGGCCACGACGTGCGGCGCGTGCTCGGCGAGCGCCGCGACGAGCCGGTCCCGGCGGCCGCGGTAGCGCTGCCGCATCCGCCGCACATGCCGGTCGTACGCCCCCGAGCCGATGAAGTCCGCCAGGCTCACCTGGTCGAGGACGCTCGCCCACGCCTCGCGCTCGCCCTTGACGTCCAGTACGGCACCGACGAACCGCTCCGGGAGCACCATCCAGCCCAGCCGCACCGCCGGCGACAGGCTCTTGCTCACCGAGCCGATGTGGATCACGTGCTCCGGGTCGAGCCCCTGGACGGCGCCGACCGGCCTGCGGTCGTAGCGGAACTCGCCGTCGTAGTCGTCCTCCAGGACCAGCCCGCCCCGCGCGCGTGCCCAGTCGATCACGGCGGCCCGGCGCACGGGGTGCAGCGGACCACCGGTCGGGAACTGGTGCGCCGGCGTGAGCAGGACCGCCCGCTCGCGCCCCAACCGGTCCACCCGGGCGCCGTGTTCGTCGAGGGGGAGCGGCACGGTCCGCACTCCGGCCGCGGTCAGGATCTCCCGGTGGAAACCCAGCCCGTACGCCTCCACCGCCAGCGGTCCGCGCAGGACGCCACCGCCGAACAGCAGCCGCAGCGCGTGCGCGAAACCGGAGCAGATCACGATCCGGTCCGGCGCGGTCCGCACGCCCCGGGCGCGTGCCAGGTACTCCGTGAGTGCCTCCCGCAGTTCGAGGCGCCCCGCGGGGTCGCCCGGCCCGAACACCTCGTGGGGCGCCTGCTGCAGGGCCCGCCGGTAGGAGGTCAGCCAGGCGGTGCGCGGGAAGGCCGAGGCGTCCGGGGTGCCCTGCGTCAGGTCGTGCCGGGGGCCACGCGCGCGTGCAGGGGCCTTCACGGGCACGCGGGCGGCCGGCCGCAACGGCTCCGCACGCTCCGCGACCCGCGTCCCCGAGCCCTGCCGTGCCGTCAGCCAACCCTCGGCGACGAGTTCCGCGTAGGCGTCCGCCACCGTGTTGCGGGCGACACCGAGGTCCGCCGCGAGCGAGCGGTACGGCGGCAGCCGGGTGCCCGGAGCGAGCCGCCCGCTGCGGACGGCCTCGCGCAGGGCCCGGATCAGCGCCGCCCGGCGGCCGCCCGGCCCGGTCAGCTCCAGATGCAGGTCGGACCCGATCCGCTCCGCCGCATTGACCCACGAATCCACCACGGAAATGCACCCTACAGCGGGTCTTTCCGGGCCGTAGGTTGAAGGACATGACGACGAACACGAGCACCGGCGGGACTCGAGCGGCCGCGAACCGGCTGAACTTCGGCACCTCGGCCCCCAAGGCCTTCCGGGCCCTCATCGCCTTCGACGCCGCCGCGCGCGAGGGAATCGACCACGCCCTCGTCGAACTGATCCAGATCCGCTCCTCGCACCTCAACCACTGTGCGTACTGCCTCCACATGCACACCGACGACGCCCGCAAGGCCGGCGAGAGCGAGGACCGGCTGCACATGGTCGCCGTGTGGCGCGAGGCCCGCCACTTCTTCAGCGAACGGGAGCAGGCGGCCCTCGCCCTCACGGACGCGCTGACCCTCGTCGCCGACGCCGGTGTCCCGGACGACGTCTACGCGCAGGCGGCCGCACGGTTCGACGAGCGGGAACTCGCCCAGGTCATCGCCCTGATCTGCACCATCAACACGTGGAACCGGGTGGCACTGTCGACGGCGAAAGTGGCGGGGACGGACGAGCGGTGAGGAGCCCTGCACGCGTCGCGGCGTCTCACACCGCCATGGGGCGGTCGTAGGGGCCGATCGGTGCCGGCAGTCTCGAACTGCCCGTCAGATGGCGGTCGACGGCAGCCGCCACCGCCCGTCCCTCGGCGATCGCCCACACGATGAGCGATTGCCCCCGGGCCGCGTCCCCCGCGGCGAACACCCCGGGCACGTTCGTGGCGAATCCGGAGTCCCGCGCGATCGTCCCACGGGGCTCCAGGGCCAGCCCCAGCTGGTCCACGAGCCCGTCCTCGCGGTCGGGCCCGGAGAAGCCGAGGGCGAGCAGCACGAGGTCGGCGGGGAGCGTCCGCCCGGTACCTTCCACCGGGCGGCGCCGCGCGTCCACCTCGACCAGGTGCAGCGACCGCACCCGCCCGTGCGCGTCACCGTCGAAGCGCAGCGTGGACGCCGCGAACAGCCGCGCGTCCGCGTGCGCGACCGGGGCGGTCCGCAGGTCCCGGGCCTCCTCATGGGCGGCGGACAGCCGGTAGACCCGCATCGGGTACGTCGGCCAGGGCTCGGCGTCCTCGTCGCGCTCCGCCTCCGGCAGCGCGTAGATGTCCAGCTGGGTCACCGACGCGGCACCCTCCCGGACCGCCGTCCCCAGGCAGTCCGCCCCGGTGTCGCCGCCGCCGACGATGACCACGTGCTTCCCCGCGGCCGACAGCGGAGACGTCTCCAGATCACCCTCGCGCACCCGGTTGGCCAGGGGCAGGTACTCCATCGCCTGGTGGATGCCCGTCAGCTCCCGCCCCGGCACGTGCAGTTCACGCCATGCGGTCGCCCCGGTCGCGAGCACCACGGCGTCGTACCGGGTCCGCAGTTCCTCGGCCCCGATGTCCCGTCCGATCGCGGTCGACGTCCTGAACTTCGTCCCCTCGGCCCGCATCTGCTCCAGCCGCCGCTCCAGATGGTGCTTCTCCATCTTGAACGCGGGGATGCCGTACCGCATCAGACCGCCGAGCCGGTCGTCCCTCTCGTACACGGCGACCGTGTGCCCGGCCCGCGTCAGCTGCTGGGCCGCAGCCAGCCCGGTCGGGCCCGAGCCGATCACCGCGACCGTCTTGCCGGACAGCCGTTCGGGCGGCCTCGGTGGTGCGAAACCCTCCTCCACGGCCCGGTCGGCGATCGCGCACTCGACGTTCTTGATGGTGACGGCCGGCTGGTTGATCGCCAGCACACACCCCGCCTCACACGGGGCCGGGCACAGGCGGCCGGTGAACTCCGGGAAGTTGTTCGTGGCGTGCAGCCGGTCCGAGGCCGCCCGCCAGTCCTCCCGGGAGACCAGGTCGTTCCACTCGGGGATCAGATTGCCCAGCGGACAGGCTTCGTGGCAGAAGGGGATGCCGCAGTCCATGCAACGGCCGGCCTGCTTGCTGATGATCGGCAGCAGCGCCCCGGGGACATAGACCTCGTCCCAGTCCCGCGCCCGTTCCTCGACCGGCCTGCGCGGCCAGTCCTGGCGCGGCGTGGTCATGAAACCCTTGGGATCGGCCATGGCCGTCTTCCTTGCGTGCGCGTGTGGCTTTTCGCCACGATACGTCCGCCTCCCGGCCGGTGCCCGTCGCGCGCGGGGCGGGCGGTGGCCCGGCCGCCGGGGTCAGGTGAGCGCCAGCACGTACGCCAGTGCCGCCCCGGCCGAGGCGGCCGTGCGGACGTGGTTCCACAGCGTCCATTCGCGCAGGTAGACCGGCCAGTACGCCGCCGCTTCCGGCGTGTCCGGATCGTGCCGGGCCAGCTCGTCGTTGCGCGGCACGTTCGCGACCATGGTCACCCCGAACGACCCGAACAGATACAGGGCGCTGCCCACCAGCAGCTCCACCGTCCCCTCGTCCGGCCACAGCACGAACGTCACCACCGCGATCACCGCGCACAGCGCGGCCGACCCGAGGAACACGGCCATGAACGGCGGAGTCACCGCGGCCACGTTGATCGCCTTCATCGCGGCGACCCCCTGCGCGGGCGGCAGCATGCCGAGGCCCCGCATGACGAAGGTCGAGAACCCGCAGAACACCCCGGCCACCAGGCCGGTCCCGAGCACACCCAGCACCGCCAGCACGAAGTACGGTCCGTCGATCATGTCCCTCTCCCACCCGTCGAGCCGGGATCTTGCCCGGCGCCCTTCCTCACCACAAGGGAAAGTCCGTACGAGCACCGTGACCATGGCCGAGCGGCGCGGCTCCATAAGCGGACGTCCAGGGCCCACAGGGCACCCGACCGTGTCCGGAGCCCAGCCCCCGCTGGTCGGCCGAACCGCTCACCCGTCGCCCGTCGCCCGTCGCCTGTTGCCTGTCGCCTGTCGCCCCTTTTCCGGAACGGTTGGGGCGGACGCGTGGCGGCGCCGCGCCCCGGGGACGTCACGTCACCCCGCGGAGCCGAGGCCCACCCCGGTCCATCCCCGCAGCACCGTCGTCACCGCCGCCGCGATCCGCCGCCGCGCCTCGTGTCGCGGCACGCCGCTCATCAGGAGCCGGTCGTACGGCGTGTCCAGGTGCCGTACGGACGCCACGACCGCCGAGGTCACCGCGCCCTCGGTCAGCGCACGCCCCGCCGCGCTGCGGCCCACCCGCCCGCTGCCCCGCTCCGAGGCGTGCAGGGCGATGGCCCGCGCCCGGTCGGCCGGGCACCCGGGGAAGAGCCGGAGTATCTCCGCGGTGAACGCCCGGGCGAACAGGGCGTCCTGAGCCGCCCGCCGCCGCGCGTCCCGCACCCGGCGCCGCCGTCTCGCCTCGGCGTCCGCGAGGCAGCGCTGCTCGGCGCGGGCCAGCGCCGCCTCCTCGACCAGGACGCCCTGCCGTTCGTAACGGCTCTTGCGCCGGTTGAACCGCACGACCACCGCCGACAGCCCGCTCTCCTCCCGCGATCTGCGCGTCAGCGCGGTGTCGCCGCTCGGCAGGAACACCAGATGGGCGAGGTCGGCGCAGTCGAGGCAGCGCGGGGCGCCGTCCTCGAGGACCAGCAGCGGCAGCGGCCCGCGTCGGCACTCGCCGCAGTGCCGCCGCTTGAGGGGCTGGAAGACGAGAAGCCCGGTGCGGGGCGGGAGCGAGGCGCGGGGGACCATGACCAGTTCATTCCCCGTGACGGCGGCGCGAAGTGCGCAGGAGGTGACGGATCCGGGCGATCCCGGCGCTTCGGGTGGTCCAGGCGGGTCCGAGTGGCACAGGCGATCCAAGTGATCCGTGCCGTCCGGGCACTCCAGCATGTCCGGCGATCCGAGGTGTCCGGCGGATCCGGGTGGTCCGGCGGTCCGAGGTGTCCGGCGGTTCGGGTGGTCCGGCGATCCGGGGTGTCGGCGGATCCGGGTGCTCTGGCGAAACACCTCCGGTCGCGGCCTTGACGCATCATGGGCCGTGTGCGACTCGAAGCGATCACCTGGGAACGGCTCGGCGACCGGCTCGCCGAGCGCCTGCTCGATCTGAAACCCGCCGACGGCAGCCCCTGGCCGCGCATCGCCTTCGACGGAGCCCCCGCCGCCCGCCCCGGGGACCTCGCCCACCGCGTCTCCGAGGCGCTGCGCATACGCGGCCGCTCCTCGCTCGTCGTGGGCACGGAGGGCTTTCTGCGCCCCGCCTCGGTGCGACTGGAGTACGGCCACCAGGACGTCGAGGCCTATTACAACGGCTGGTACGACACGGGCGCCCTGTGGCGCGAGGTGTTCGGCCCGCTCGAAGCCGAGGGCACCGGACGGGTGCTGCCCGACCTGTGGGACCCGGCCGCCGACCGCGCGACGCGCAGCCCCTACGTCGAACTCCCGCCCGGCGGAGTGCTGTTGCTGCACGGGCCCTTCCTCCTTCGGCACTGGTTCCCCTTCGATCTGAGCGTCCACGTCCTCCTCTCCCAGGGCGCCCTGCGCCGCCGCACACCCGAGGCCGAGCACTGGACCCTGACGGCCTTCGAGCGCTACCAGCACGAGACGGATCCGGTGGGGACGGCGGACGTCCTGGTGCGGGCCGACGATCCGCGCCATCCGGCGTGGGGCGGCTGAGGCGGGGCCGGTGCCCGACCGCCCTGTAAGGGCGCCACTTCCGTGTGCGGGCGTCCGGGGGCGCGGCGAGAATGAGGGGCGCCGGGACTCGCGGTGCGTCCAGCTCCGCGCCGGCCGTCCGGCACCGGGAGGTACCCCATGACCACCGCCGGAGACATCATGCACCGCGGTGCCCAGTGGATCCCCGCCCACGAGACACTCGACCGCGCCGCCCAGCTCATGCGCGAGCTGAACGTCGGAGCCCTGCCCATCAGCGACGAGAACGAGCGGCTCTGCGGCATCCTCACCGACCGCGACATCGTGGTCGGCTGCGTCGCCATGGGGCACGACCCCGCCACGATCACCGCGGGCGAGATGGCCAAGGGCACCCCCCGCTGGATCGACGCGGACGCCGATGTCGGCGAGGTGCTCCGCGAGATGCGCGAGCACCGGATCCGCCGGCTGCCCGTGATCCGGGACAAGCGACTGGTCGGCATGATCAGTGAGGCCGACCTCGCCCGGCATCTCGCGAAGGACCAGATCGCCTCCTGGGCGGAGAGCGTCTACTCCACCACCGCCATGCACTGAACGCCCCGCGACGCGCCGACCGCGCCGATCACCCCGCGGGCGGCCCGTGGTGCCGCACCGGCCCCGGCCGCGTCACAGCCAGCCGCTGCGCCGGAACCCCCGATACAGGGCGAGACAGGCGACGGATATGACGCCGATGACCATGCCGTAGCCGTACCGCCAGTGCAGCTCCGGCATGTGGTCGAAGTTCATGCCGTAGACCCCGCAGACCATCGTCGGCACGGCGACGATCGCGGCCCACGCGGTGATCTTCCGCATGTCCTCGTTCTGCGCGACCGTCACCTGCGCGAGGTGCGCCTGGAGGATCGAGTTGAGCAGTTCGTCGAAGGCGGCGATCTGCTCCTTCACCCGCAGCAGATGGTCCGAGACGTCGCGGAAGTACGCCTGTATCTCCGGATCGACCGCCCGGATCGGCCGAGTGGCGAGATCCTCCAGCGGCCGGCTGAGCGGCACCACCGCCCGCTTCAGTTCGAGCAGTTCACGCTTGAGCTGGTAGATGCGCCCCGGGTCGGTCCGCGCGCCGGACTCCGAGAAGACGTCCGTCTCGACCTGGTCGATGTCCGCCTGCACCGAGTCCGTGACCGTCAGGTAGTCGTCGACCACGTGGTCCGCGAGTGCGTGCAGGACCGCCGACGGGCCCTTGGAGAGCTGGCCGGGGTCGGACTCCAGCTCCTCGCGCAGCGGGCCCAGCGAGCCGTGCCGGCCGTGCCGCACCGTGATCACGAAGTCCGCGCCGACGAACACCATGATCTCGCCGGTGTTCACCACTTCGCTCGTGGCCGTCAGCTCCTCGTGCTCGACGTAACAGACCGTCTTGAACACGGCGAAGAGCGTCTCGCCGTAGCGCTCCAGCTTGGGGCGCTGGTGGGCCTCGATCGCGTCCTCGACGGCCAGCGGGTGCAGGTCGAAGAGCTCGGCGATGCCCGCGAACTCCTGGTCGGTGGGCTCGTGCAGACCGAGCCAGACGAAGCCCTCCCCGCTCTTGCGCACCCGCTGCACGGTGTCCACCAGATCGCCGCCCGCGGGGGTGCGGATGCCTTCCCGGTACGTCACGCAGTTCACCACGGAGGAGCCCAGCGGGGACCGGGCCGGGTGGCTCAGGTCGACGCGCGGGCGCCGCCGGGCCAGCCTGGCCACCTTGCGCAGGCCACCGACCCCGCCGAGGCTCGTGACCTTCCGCAGATTCCCTGCCATGGACATCCGGCTCTCCTTGCGTGGAACTTCTCGCGCCGTTCCTGCGCCTTGGCGCGACAGTCTGCCAGGACCGCGTGAGCTGCGGGTAAGCCTGTGGAAACGACTCGTTCCGCTTGGTTCCCGGCTGTGGACGAACCGCGCGCCGACGCCTCAGCTCCGCCGTTCTGCCCTATCGACGCACGCCCGGGCCGGGCCGGTTCTCCTTCAGGCCCGGGGATGGCGCTTCTCCGCCGCGGAAGCATCCCGCCGCGGTACTCAGCCGCCGGCCCGCCGCTGTTCCTGCTGCTGCGCCGGAGCGTCGACGAGCACGGATAAGTCGGACAACTGGGATGATCGCGGCATGACGCGAACCGACGGGCACCTCCTGGACAACCGGCAGACCGGGGCTGCGGAGCACTTCAGCGCCTTCGCCGCTCTCTTCGACCCCACGACGTTCCGGCACCTCGAAGCGCTCGGCATCGGATCCGGCTGGCGGTGCTGGGAGGTCGGCGCGGGCACCACCGTGGTGTCCTGGCTGGCCAAGAAGGTGGGGCCGACCGGCCGCGTCGTCGCGACCGACACCGACCCCTCGCGGCTCGCCGCCGCGGCCCGGCCCCCCGTCGAGGTGAGGGCCCACGACCTCGACGCGCAGGAGCCGCCGGGGGAGGGCTTCGACCTGGTGCACGCCCGCCTCGCCCTCGTCCACGTGACCGACCGGGAACGGGCGCTGCGATCCATGGTCAAGGCACTGCGTCCCGGCGGGCGCCTCCTCGTCGAGGACGCCGATCCCGCCCTGCAGCCCCTTCTCTGCCCCGACGAGTACGGGCCCGAGCAGCAGCTCGCGAACCGGTTGCGGCAGGGCTTCCGCCGACTGCTCGCCGACCACGGGACCGACCTGCCCTGCGGCCGCACCCTGCCGCGGCTGCTCCGGGACGCCGGGCTGACCGGGGTGCACGCCGACGCCTATTTCCCCCTCGCCTCCCCGGCCTGCGCGGCGCTGGAGTCCGTCACGATCCGCCAGATCCGCGACCAGCTCGTGACCGCCGGTCTCGCCACGGACCAGGACATCGACCGGCACCTGGAGAACGTCACGTCCGGTGCGCTCGACCTGACGACGGCACCGATGATCTCCGCGTGGGGGCGCAGGCAGTAGCCGCCGGTGCGCGATACCCGACGGCCTGAGGGGCCGCGCCTGCGTGCGGGGCGGCATCCCCGTGAGGCCGGGCAGTTGGGGCGGCGTGCATGTGAGCCGCTCGGACGGGGCGGCATCCCTGCCGGCGGGGCCGTCGGGGCGGCGTCCGTGCGAGCGGGGCGGTCAGGACGGCGTCCCTGTGAGCCGGGCGGTCGGGGCGGCGTCCGTCTGCCGGGCGCGGGCGCCCGAGCCCGGTCGGGTGACGTGCGGTCGGGTGAGGTGCGGTCTGTTGAGGTGCGGTCAGGTGAGGCGACCGGGCCGGTCCGGCCCGGTCGGTCTGCCGCCCACCCGCTCCACCGCTCGCGCGCCCGCCCGGCAGCCCTCCGCCGCGGCGTCCTCCGGCCCGGCACCCGCGAGCAGCGCGGCGAGGAACGCGCCGGTGAAGGCGTCACCGGCCCCCGTGGTGTCCCGAGGGGTCGCGGGCACGGCCGGAACGCGGGCGCTCACCTTCCCCTCACGAGCCACGAGTGCCCCCTCGTGACCCTGCTTGGCGACGACCAGCGGCACGCGCAGGCTCAGCTCGGCCGCCGCCTCGGCCGGGTCCGCCAGACCCGTCAGCAGGCAGGCCTCGTCCCGGCTCGGCAGCAGCACGTCCACTCCCTCGACGAGCGCCAGGAACCGCTTTGCACCCAGCTCCGCGAGGAAGCCGGCCGAAGCGGGGTCCATGCTCACCGGCACCCCACGCGCGCGTGCGGCGTCGAGGGCCACCGTCACCAGAGCCCGGCTCGGCTCGGAGAACAGCAGGTATCCCGAGAGGTGCAGCCGGGCCACGCCGTCGAGCAGCGCGTCCGACCAGTCGGTGGGTCCGAGCCGCACCGACGCACCGCCGTCGGTGAGGAACGTCCGCTCCGCCGAGGCGCCGCCGTCGACCATGCAGATCACCGTGCCGGTCGGCACCAGCGGGTCCACGACGAGCTGCGGACGCACCCCCTGGGCGACCAGCTCCCGTTCGTGCCAGGCCGCCGCATCCGTGCCGACCCGCCCGAGCAGCCGCACGTCCGCCGCTCCCTGCTGGGCCGCCCAGCACGCCACGTTGGCGCCCCCTCCGCCGGCCACGGTCCGGATCGAGGCGGCGGTGTCCGTACCGGGCGCGAGCGGCCCGGCGTGCCGCGCGACGACATCGGTGATGACGTCCCCGACGACCAGCAGCCCCCGCCGCACCGCCACGCCCGCGCCTCCCGGGGGCGTAATCATCCCCGGGCCCGGGCCCGGGCCGCCGCGATTCGTGCGGCCAGGCGTACGTTCCCCCGGACCGCGGCCAGGTTGGCGCTGAGGGAGGCACCGTCCGTGTGCCGCACCAGGTAGTCGAGCAGGAACGGTGTGACGGCCTGGCCGGTGACCCCCTCCTCCTCGCACGCGTGCAGCGCGTCCGCCAGCACGCGTGCGTGCAGCTGCGGATCGAGCTGCTCCTCCTCGGGGACGGGGTTGGCGACGATCAGCGCCGACTCCGGCCCGCCGAGTGCGTCCTGCGCCCGCATGACGGCCGCCACCTGCTCCGGCGTCTCCAGCGTCCAGTCCACCGGATGCCCGGAGTCGGAGAGATAGAAGCCGGGGAACCGGCCGGTGCCGTACCCGGCCACGGCGACCCCCAGCGTCTCCAGCCGCTGCAAGGTCGCCGGCACGTCCAGGATCGACTTCACCCCGGCGCACACCACCGTGATGCACGTACGCGCCAGCAGCCCCAGGTCGGCCGACTCGTCCTGCGTCACCGTCCACTCCCGGTGCACCCCGCCGAGCCCGCCCGTCGCGAAGACCCGCACACCCGCCAGCGCCGCCAGCAACGCCGTCGCCGACACCGTGGTCGCGCCGCTCGCCCCGGCCGCCACCGCGAGCGGCAGGTCACGGTGGCCGAGCTTGCGGATGCCGTCCTCGTTCGCGACCCGTTCCAGCTGCTCCTTGTCCAAGCCCACACAAGGACGCCCGTCCAGCACGGCGATCGTGGCGGGCACCGCGCCCTCCTGCCGGACGACCGCCTCCAGCTCCAGGGCCACCTGGAGGTTGCGCGGCCGGGGGAGACCGTGCGCGATGATCGTGGACTCCAGGGCGACGACGGGCCGGCCCGTGTCGATCGCCTCCCGCACTTCCTCGGACACCACCAGCACCACGCGCCTGCCTCCTGTCAGTCGGTCAGTCGTCTTCCCTCATCTCTGGCGAGCGGCGCACCGGGCCAAACCCTTGCGGGCCGCCGGAGTCGTCACGAGCCTGGGTACATGACGGATCACACTCCACGTCTCGACCACGTCGTCCTCTGGGTGAGCGACCCGCTCGCCGCCGCCGACTTCTACGAGAAGGCCGTCGGTATGGAGCCGGTCCGGCTCGCGGAATTCGCGGCGGGTGAGGCGCCGTTCCCCTCCGTGCGTGTCAACGGCGGGACCATCCTGGACCTCATGCCGCTGAGCCACGCGGAGCGCATGACGATGCTGCCCGGCTCCGCCGACAGCGCGGGGCACCCGGTCAACCACGTCTGCCTGTCCCTGCCCCGCGGGGACTTCGACGCCCTGCTCAGCCGTCTCCAGGAGCGCTCCGTGCCCGTGTCGGACCTCGCGCACGGCTCCTTCGGTGCACAGGGCCAGGCCACCCGCAGCTTCTACTTCCGGGACCCGGACGGCAACGTCTTCGAGGCCCGGCACTACGACTGACCCGGCCCGCCGCCTAGAAGAGCGGCTCCGGGAGCACGCCTTCGAGGGCGAGCAGCCTCCGCTTGGTCTCCAGCCCGCCGCCGAAGCCGCCGATCCCGCCGTCGCTCTCGACGACCCGGTGGCAGGGCACCACCACCGGCAGCGGATTGGAGCCCATCGCCATGCCCACGGCCTGGGCGGCGCCCGGTTGGCCCACCCGCCCGGCCAAATCGCCGTATCCGACGACCGTGCCGTACGGCACGCCCGAGGCCAGTTCGCGCAGGACCTCCCGGTTGAAGCCGGAGATCAGCGACCAGTCCAGCGGCAGGTCGAAGTCGCGCCGCTCTCCGGCGAAGTACGCCTCGAACTGGCGTATCGCCTCGGCCAGCAGCGGAGACCCGGGTGCCTCGACGGGCTCGCAGCCCAGCCGCGACGCCAGCCGCTCGACGGCCCGCTCCCGGACCGCGTCCGTGGCGTGGAACACGACGTTGACCAGGCCGTCCCGGCCGGCGGCCAGCAGCAACGGCCCGATCCCGCTCTCGACGACCGCCCACACGACCCGCGGCCCCGCCTGCTCTCGGCTGTCCATGCGCCCACAGTAGAACCCGCCACTGACAACGCCGTCCGAAGCCGGACCCCGGATCAGCCGCCCACGGCCTTGCGCACCACGTCCGGCTTGTTCGTGATGATCCCGTCGACCCCGTACCCGGCGACCCGCCGGGCCGTCCGCGCGTCGTCGACCGTCCAGGCGAAGACCTCCATCGGCTTGCCGTGCGGCCCGTCGAAGGCCTGCACGGAGGCCACGTACGCCGGGGAGAGCGAGCTGTACGAGGGGTTGATCTGGTCGGCGAACTCCGCGCACCAGAGCAGGTCCGACACCGGCGGCTTCCCCAGCAGGCCCGTCTTCACGCCGGGCTTCAGCTCGTGCACCGTGCGCACGCTGTCGGCGCTGAAGCTCTGCACGATCAGCCGGCCCGCCCGGTGCGGCCGGTCGAGCCAGCCCTCGTTGCTGAGGACCTTCAGCGTCTGCCGCTCGATGCCCGGGTACAGCTCCGGGTTCTTGATCTCCAGGAGCAGCTTCTGGCGGTGGCGGTCCAGACGGTGCACGAACTGCTCCAGCGTCGGCACGCGCGTGCCCGCGTAAGCGGGTGAGAACCAGCTGCCCGCGTCCAGCCGGGCGATCTCCGCCGCGGTGAAGTCCTTCACCTTCCAAGGGGCCCGGCCGGGGAAGACCTCCTCGGCATTCGTGGTGCGCCGCAGGTTGTCGTCGTGGATGACGACCAGCTCGCCGTCCCTGGTGCGCTGGACGTCGTTCTCCACCCAGCGGATGCCCAGCTCCGCCGCCCTGTCCACGGCGGCCAGGGTGTTCTCGGGCGCCTGGGCGGAGGCCCCGCGGTGCGCGATGACCAACGGCGACGTACTGCCTTCTGCGGCGCGGGCGGGGGAGAGGGGGAACAACAGGGCGGCGGTCCCCAGGAGTGCGGTGGTCGAGGCGGCAACAGCGCGCGCGTGCATGCGTACTCCTCGCGACGAACGAACGGCGACATCACAGACAGCACAACTGTGACAGCAGAGGGTCAACGCGAGAGGGGTGCAGGATGGCCACACGTTGAACGGAGTGCGCCCAACTCCGCTCACTGGTACCGCACAACTGCGGCAAGGCCGTGTTTCTTTGCCGGAAAGTCGTTCGACCATTCCGGTGGGGGTCATACTCTCTGCGTCAACCCTGACCGCTCGTGCGGTCCTGGGAGGGGGCGCACATCGGGGATTCCGGGACGTACGAGGGCGGAAAGGGCAGCCGCGCATGCAGGGCACGATCGACGGATTCAGCTACGGCCTGGTCACACCCCTGGTGGCCTACTTCATGGCCTGCCTGGGCGGCGCGCTGGGCCTGCGCTGCACCACGAGATCCATGCTCGTCGCCCAGTCCTGGCGCCCCGGCTGGCTCGCCCTCGGCTCCGCCGCCATCGGCTCCGGCATATGGACCATGCACTTCATCGCCATGATGGGGTTCACGGTCCGCGGCGTCCCGATCCACTACGACAAGGCGATGACCTTCGCGAGCCTCGCCGTCGCGATCATCATGGTGGGCGTCGGGATCTTCATCGTCGGCTACAAGGGTGCGCGCGGTACGGCCCTGTTCACCGGCGGCACCATCACCGGCCTGGGCATCGCGTCGATGCACTACCTCGGCATGGCCAGCATGAGCCTGGACGGAAAGCTGGAGTACAACACCGTCACCGTGGGCATCTCCGTCGCCATCGCCATGGGTGCCGCCACCGCCGCCCTGTGGGCCGCCGGCCAGGTCAGGGGCTTCCTGTGGAGCGTGGGCGCCAGCCTCGTCATGGGGCTCGCCGTCAGCGGGATGCACTACACCGGCATGGCCGCCCTCAGCGTCCATCTGCACGGCACGGGCGAACCCGCCACCGGGGACTCCCCCGCGACCCTGCTGGCGCCCATGCTGATCGGCCCGCTCGCCTTTCTGCTCCTGGCCGCGGTGGTGGTCATGTTCGACCCGCTGATGGTCATGGGGAAGCCCACGGTCGTCCCCGTCGAGCCCAAACCCGGCATCCCCGCCCACACCCACGTCCGCCACTCCGCCCGCCGCCTGCGGTTCCGCCCCCGCCGCACCGTGGAGCACCGGGGGTCCCGCACCCCGCAGAACCGCTGATCAGAGCCCATTGTCAGTGCGGGGTCGTACGGTGGAACCCATGCGGCCCGTTTCAAAGATCGAACGCACGGTGGCGCCCTTCGAGGTCGTCAGCCCCTACCAGCCGAACGGCGACCAGCCGACGGCCATCGCCGAGCTCGCCCGGCGCATCGAGGCGGGCGAGAAGGACGTCGTGCTGCTCGGCGCGACCGGCACCGGCAAGTCCGCCACCACCGCGTGGATGATCGAAAAGCTCCAGCGCCCCACGCTCGTCATGGCGCCGAACAAGACGCTGGCCGCCCAGCTGGCGAACGAGTTCCGCGAGCTGCTCCCGAACAACGCCGTCGAGTACTTCGTCTCGTACTACGACTACTACCAGCCCGAGGCGTACGTCCCGCAGTCGGACACCTACATCGAGAAGGACTCCTCGATCAACGAGGAGGTCGAGCGGCTGCGCCACTCCGCGACCAACTCGCTGCTCACCCGCCGGGACGTCGTCGTGGTCGCGTCCGTCTCCTGCATCTACGGCCTCGGCACCCCGCAGGAGTACGTGGACCGCATGGTCCCGCTCAAGGTGGGCGAGGAGATCGACCGCGACGAGCTGCTGCGCCGCTTCGTGGACATCCAGTACACGCGCAACGACCTGGCGTTCACCCGCGGCACCTTCCGTGTCCGCGGCGACACCATCGAGATCTTCCCGGTCTACGAGGAGCTGGCCGTCCGCATCGAGATGTTCGGCGACGAGATCGAGGCGCTGTCCACCCTGCACCCGGTCACCGGCGAGATCATCAGCGACGACCAGCATCTCTACGTCTTCCCGGCCTCCCACTACGTCGCGGGCCCCGAGCGCCTGGAGCGGGCGGTCAACGACATCGAGAAGGAACTGGCCGAGCGCCTGACCGAGCTGGAGAAGCAGGGCAAGCTGCTGGAGGCCCAGCGCCTGCGCATGCGGACCACCTACGACATCGAGATGCTGCGCCAGATCGGCAGCTGCTCCGGCGTGGAGAACTACTCGATGCACTTCGACGGCCGCTCGCCCGGCTCCCCGCCCAACACCCTGCTGGACTACTTCCCGGACGACTTCCTCCTCGTCATCGACGAGTCCCACGTCACCGTCCCGCAGATCGGCGCGATGTACGAGGGCGACGCCTCCCGCAAGCGCACCCTCGTCGAGCACGGCTTCCGGCTGCCCTCCGCCCTGGACAACCGCCCCCTGAAGTGGGAGGAGTTCCAGGAGCGCATCGGCCAGACGGTCTACCTCTCGGCCACCCCGGGCACCTACGAGATGTCCCGCTCGGACGGCTTCGTCGAGCAGATCATCCGCCCCACCGGCCTCGTCGACCCGGAGGTCGTCGTCAAGCCCACCGAGGGCCAGATCGACGACCTGGTGCACGAGATCCGGCAGCGCACGGAGAAGGACGAGCGCGTCCTGGTCACCACGCTCACCAAGAAGATGGCCGAGGACCTCACCGACTACTTCCTCGAACTGGGCATCCAGGTGCGCTACCTGCACAGCGACGTCGACACCCTGCGCCGCGTGGAGCTGCTGCGGGAACTGCGCGCCGGTGAGTACGACGTGCTCGTCGGCATCAACCTCCTGCGCGAGGGCCTCGACCTGCCCGAGGTCTCCCTGGTGGCGATCCTCGACGCCGACAAGGAGGGCTTCCTCCGTTCCGGCACCTCCCTGATCCAGACCATCGGCCGCGCCGCGCGCAACGTCTCCGGCCAGGTCCACATGTACGCCGACAAGATCACCCCGGCGATGGAGAAGGCCATCGAGGAGACCAACCGGCGCCGCGAGAAGCAGATCGCGTACAACACGGAGCGGGGCATCGACCCCCAGCCGCTGCGCAAGAAGATCAACGACATCGTCGCCCAGATCGCCCGCGAGGACATCGACACCGATCAGCTGCTCGGCTCCGGTTACCGCAAGGCGAAGAAGGACGGCGGGGGCACCAAGGCGCCCGTGCCCTCCCTCGGCAAGGGGGCCGGCGGTGCCACATCCGCCAAGGGCAAGGGCAAGGCCGCCGAGACCGTGCCGACCGACCGCCCCGCGGCCGAACTGGCCGGGCAGATCGAGGAGCTGACCGCGCGGATGCGGGCCGCCGCCGCCGAGCTCCAGTTCGAGATCGCGGCCCGGCTGCGCGACGAGGTCTCCGAGATGAAGAAGGAGCTGCGCCAGATGAAGGAGGCAGGCCTGGCCTGACAACCCGCCGCGTACGCGCAGTGTTGCAAGACCGACACAAAGTGCGGACCGGGGTACGTCACGGTCAGTGCCCCTGCGTAGGGTTCTGGTCAACCGCGACCACGCGGCAACAGGGGATTTCGAGAGGGGAATCAGCGCGTGACCGTCAACATGACCAAGGGTCAGGCCATCAGTCTGCAGAAGAACGACGGCGGCAGCCTGACTGCGGTTCGCATGGGTCTCGGCTGGCAGGCGGCTCCCCGGCGCGGCCTGTTCGGCTCGCGCACGCGGGAGATCGACCTCGACGCCTCCGCTGTCCTGTTCGCGGACAAGCAGCCGGTCGACGTCGTCTTCTTCCGCCACCTCGTGAGCGACGACGGCTCGGTGCGCCACACCGGTGACAACCTCGTCGGCGGTGTCGGCCAGGGCGGCGACGACGAGGCGATCCTCGTCGACCTCGCACGGGTCCCGGTCCACATCGACCAGATCGTCTTCACCGTGAACTCCTTCACGGGCCAGACCTTCCAGGAAGTGCAGAACGCGTTCTGCCGCCTGGTCGACGAGACCAACGGCCAGGAGCTCGCCCGCTACACGCTCGCCGGCGGCGGCCAGTACACGGCCCAGATCATGGCCAAGGTCCACCGCGCGGGCCAGGGCTGGACGATGACGGCCCTGGGCAACCCGGCCAACGGGCGCACCTTCCAGGACCTGATGCCGGCCATCCTGCCGGTGCTCTGAGCGCACCCGGGCCCCGGACCGGCGGGCCCGGCGAGCAGCACCCGATTCCACACAACGACACAGGGGGACGAAGGCGATGACGGCCGAGCTGGTGCGGGGGCAGAACCACCCGCTCTCCCAGGTCCGCCTAGAGGTCCGGATCTCGGCCGGCACGCCGCTCGTGGCCGCGGCGGCACTCGGTGACGAGAACGGCCGGATCCAGGGCGTGGAGTGGGTGGCCCACCCGGGCGCACCCACCCAGCCCGGCCTCGAAGTCTCCCGGCAGGCCGCCGCCGACCACCGCCTCGCGGTGGACCTGGACGCCATGCCGGAGACCGTCCACCGGGTCAGCGTGCTGCTCGCCCTGCCCGTCGGCGGGACGGGCCCGGTCTGCTTCGCCTCGGTGGCGGCCCCCTTCGTCGCGGTCACCGGCCTCGACGGCGAGGAGATCGCCAGCTACACCATCACCGGCCTGGAGGCCGAGTCGGCCGTCGTCGCCCTCGAGCTCTACCGCCGGCAGGGCGCCTGGAAGGTACGCGCCATCGGCCAGGGCTACGCGGGCGGCCTCGCCGAACTCCTCACCGACCAGGGCCTTGCGCAGGCCCACCAGCTCGCCGGCAGCATCAACGAGGCGGTGGCACAGGGCCTGGCCCGCTCGGTGCAGGCACCCCCGCCGCGCACGGCGGACGGCGACCGCTCCCGGCAGGGGGCGGCCCCCGCCCTCGGCCCGGACCAGGGCGGCACCACGCCCCAGACCGGCCCCGTACCGCCGCCGGTGTCCCCGTACGGAGGGCAGACGCCGGGCGGCCCCGGACAGCCCGGTGTTCCCGGGCAGCCCGCACCCCAGCAGCCGTCGTACCCCGCCGCCGCGCCGGATCCCGACGCCGTGACCCAGCCGTCCGCGCCGACGGCCGGCGGCCCGATCGACTACAGCCACCCGCGCCGGCAGAACGCCGCGCCGCCACCGCCCCCGCCGGCCGCGCCCCCGGCCGCACCCGGGCAGCCCGCCCAGCCCGTCGCGGGCGACGCGACCGGCTGGTCCATGGAGGAGCGGCTCTACAACCAGGTCTGGGGCATGTTCGAGGACCTGGCCCGCACCACCGCCGCCTACCGCAGTGCCGTCGACTTCGCCGAGTCGCGCATGGACAAGGAGCTGGAGCAGGTCCTCTCCGACCCGCGCAGCCGGATCGGCGGGCAGGGCGACGCCGCCCGCGAGGCGGCCCGCGCCCGGCACGCCGAGCTCGTCGCCCAGGCGCGCCAGGCGCTGGACCGGGACCTCGCGCAGCTCGCCGCCGAGGCCGACGTCGTAGAACCGGCCCTGCCGCCGGCGTACGCCCGCTGGGACAACCCGGTGTGGCACGGCTACCGGGTGCCGATGGAGATCCCCATGGCTCTGCGCCTGGGCGACCTCCACCTCCCGGAGGCCGACCGGGTCCGTATCCCGATGCTGGTCCGGCTGCCGCTGGAGCGGGGCCTGTGGATCGACAGCGGGGCGGCCGGATCGTCCGACGGTTCGTTCACCGATTCCCCCACCATGGCCCGTCTGGCCATGGAGACGGCGGTCGCGCACGCGGCCCGGCTGCTGGCCGTCTATCCGGCGGGCGAGTTCACCGTCCACGTCATCGACCCGGCCGGTTCGGGGGCGCAGGCGCTGGTGCCCCTCGTGCAGTCGGGTGTGCTCGCGGCCCCGCCCGCACTCGGCGCCGCCGGGGTGGCGGACGTGCTGGGCCGGCTCACCCAGCGGGTCGACCTGGTGCAGATGGCGGTCCGGGGCGGCGCCGCCGATTCCCTTCCGCCCGGCTTCGACACCTCCCAGCAGCTCCTGATCGTCAACGACTTCCCGCACGGTTTCGACGACCGTGCCGTGAACCAGCTGCGCTACCTCGCCGACGAGGGCCCCGCCTTCGGCGTCCACCTGATGATGGTGGCCGACCGGGAGCAGTCCTCCGGTTATGGGCCTTTGCTCGACCCGCTGTGGCGTTCGCTGCTGCGACTGACGCCGGTGGCCGACGATCACCTCGCCGACCCGTGGGTCGGTCATGCGTGGACGTACGAGCCGGCGCTGGTGCCGCCCGGCAGCCAGATCCTCCAGCAGGTGCTCCACCAGGTGGCCGCCGCCCGTACCAAGTTCACGTAAAGCTCTCCGACCTGGGGTTTTGGTCTTTCTTTTGCCAAGCGCTTTACCTGTTCTTGGCGATTGGGTACTGTGGACGGCACGGAGGGGAGTACTCCCTGTCTGCTGCGGCGTACCCGTCAATACGGATCAGGCCAGATCCCGGGGCGTCGGCCCATCCTTGGGTGGAAGAGACCTCCGGCAGCGACGACGCTGACATTTGCCGTGACGACTGCCGGAGGCGCAGTGGATGTTTCCGTGACCCTATGGGTCCTGACGATCGTGGGCCTCGCCGCCCTCATCGCGGTCGACTTCTTCATCGGCCGCAAGCCGCACGACGTGTCGATCAAGGAAGCCGGGATCTGGACGATCGTCTGGATCGTGCTGGCCGCACTCTTCGGATTCGGTCTGCTCCTCTTCGCCGGCGGCCAGCCCGCCGGTGAGTTCTTCGCCGGCTTCATCACCGAGAAGTCGCTCAGCGTCGACAACCTCTTCGTCTTCGTCCTGATCATGGCGAAGTTCGCGGTGCCGTCGCAGTACCAGCAGCGCGTCCTGCTGATCGGTGTCCTCATCGCCCTGGTCCTGCGGGCGATCTTCATCGCCGCGGGTGCGGCGATCCTCGCCAGCTTCGCGTGGGTGTTCTACATCTTCGGCGCCTTCCTCATCTGGACCGCCTGGAAGCTCATCCAGGAGGCCCGCGCCGACGAGGAGGACGAGGACTGGGAGGAGAACAAGCTGCTCAAGGCGGCCGAGCGCCGCTTCGGTGTGGCCGACCGCTACCACGGCACCAAGCTCTGGATCCGGGAGAACGGCAAGCGGGTCATGACCCCGATGCTGGTCGTGATGCTGGCCATCGGCACCACCGATGTGCTCTTCGCCCTCGACTCCATCCCCGCGATCTTCGGCCTGACGCAGGACCCGTACATCGTCTTCACGGCCAACGCGTTCGCCCTGATGGGTCTGCGCCAGCTGTACTTCCTGATCGGCGGTCTGCTGAAGAAGCTGGTCCACCTCAGCTACGGCCTGTCGATCATCCTGGGCTTCATCGGCGTGAAGCTGGTGCTGCACGCGCTGCACGAGTCCGGGGTGCATGTCCCCGAGATCAGCATCCCGGTCTCGCTGGGCGTGATCTGCGCCGTCCTGATCGTCACCACGATCACCAGCCTGCGAGCTTCCAAGAAGCAGGCGGCGGCCGAGGGGGCGCAGGGCAAGAGCGGAGGCGCTCCGAAGGACAGCATCGACGCCTGACCGCGTCGGTCGTAGCGACAACCCTCACCGGGACCGGTGCTCGGCGAATTGCCGACCGCCGGTCCCGGTGCTTGCTTGTTCCCTGAGAGCGTCCCCCCGCCAGGGAACGCCGCGGCCGGCTGGAGGCGTCATGAAGTTCGTGCAGATCATCGAGTTCGAGACCGAGCGCCTGGACGAGATGCAGCAGGTGCTCGAAGAGGCGGGACAGCGCAACGCCGGCCGCACGAACGGCCCCACCCACAGCACGCTGCTGAAGGACCGGGACAAGCCCGGCCGCTACCTGGCGCTGATCGAGTTCGACTCCTACGAGGAGGCCATGCGCAACAGCGACGACCCCGAGACCAGCGCGATGGCGCAGCGGCTGGACGCGCTCAGCACGGGCGAGCGCGTCTACACCAACTGCGACGTCCTGGACGCGCGGGACCTCACGTAGCGCCTCAGCCACGGGGAGCGTCCCCCCAAGCCCGGCGTACCGGAATGCCGGTCCCGAGCACGTCTGCGACGATCGCTGCATGATCGCTCGGAGCAGGCGGCTCGTGACGCAGTGGACGACCCTGGTGCCCCTGCTCGCGGTCGTCCTGCTGGTCCTCACCTGGGGGCGGGACCTGCCGGCGGCGGTCGTCGCCGTGGTGACCCTGGTCCTCGCCGGAGCCGTCCTGGCCGCCGTGCACCACGCCGAAGTGGTCGCCCACCGTGTCGGTGAGCCGTTCGGCTCCCTCGTCCTCGCCGTCGCCGTCACGATCATCGAGGTCGCCCTGATCGTCACCCTGATGGCCGATGGCGGGGACAAGAGCTCGACCCTGGCCCGGGACACCGTGTTCGCGGCCGTGATGATCACGTGCAACGGCATCGTCGGACTGTGCCTGCTCGTCGCCTCACTGCGGCACGGCACGGCCGTCTTCAATCCCGAGGGCACCGGCGCCGCACTCGCCACGGTCGCGACCCTGGCCACGCTCAGCCTGGTCCTGCCCACGTTCACCACCAGCAAGCCGGGGCCCGAGTTCTCCACCGTGCAGCTGACCTTCGCGGCGCTGTCCTCGCTCGTCCTGTACGGCTTGTTCGTCGCCACACAGACCGTGCGGCACCGGGACTACTTCCTGCCGATCACCCGGCACGGCGAGGTGATCACCACCGAGGAGCACGCCGGGGCGCCGACCGCCTCCACCGCCAGGATCAGCCTGGCCCTGCTGGGTCTGGCCCTGATCGGCGTGGTCGGCCTGGCCAAGGGGGTCTCGCCCACCATCGAGTCGGGCGTGGAGGCGGCCGGGCTCCATCAAGCCGTCGTCGGTGTGATCATCGCCCTGCTGGTGCTGCTCCCGGAGACCATCGCCGCGCTGCGTTCGGCCCGCCGGGACCGGGTGCAGACCAGCCTGAACCTCGCGCTGGGCTCGGCCATGGCCAGCATCGGCCTGACCATCCCCGCCGTCGCCCTCGCCTCCCTGTGGCTCTCCGGCCCGCTCGTCCTCGGTCTCGGCGCCACGCACATGGTGCTGCTCGCCCTGACCGTCGTGGTGGCCTCGCTGACGGTGGTGCCGGGCCGGGCCACGCCGCTCCAAGGTGGTGTCCACCTGGTGCTGTTCGCGGCGTACCTGGAGCTGGCGATCAACCCGTAGGCACACGCAGGCCCTGCGCCTGCGGCCGCATCCGCTCCGTTCCGTGCGGCTCACCCCGCCGCGGCCTCGGCAGCGCCGCCCACCGGCACCGGGCGCGTCTCCGGCAGCGCTGCGAAGCATCCCAGACTGATGAGCGCGATCGCCGTCAGATACGCGGCCACCCCCCACGGCACCCGCCCGCCCTGCTCGGCGAGGGCGGTCGCCACGATCGGTGTGAGCGCTCCGCCGAGAACCCCGCCGAGGTTGTAGCCGACGGCGGCGCCGGTGCAGCGCACCCGCGGCTCGTACAGCTCCGGCAGATACGCGGCGATCACGGCGAACATCGTGATGAACGCGAGCATCGCCCCGAGGAACCCCAGGAACATCGGCAGCGGAGCACCGGTGGCCAGGAGCGCGACCATCGGGAACATCCACAGGGCGGCGGCCGCGCACCCGGCCAGGCACAGTGGCCGTCGGCCGTAGTGGTCACCGAGCAGCGCCACCACCGGGGTGAGAGCCCCCTTCACCAGCACCGCGCCCATGACGCAGGTCAGCATGACGCCGCGGCTCACCCCGAGCCGCTCCGTGCCGTAGGCGAGGGACCAGGTCGTCACGGCGTAGAAGATCGCGTAGCCGATCGCGAGTCCGCCGCCGGTCAGCAGCAGGAGCCGCCAGTGATGGCGGACGACCTCGGCGAGCGGCACGCGCGCGTGGTCGTCGATCTCGAGGAAGCTCGGACTCTCCGCCAGGGAGGACCGTAGCCACAGCCCCGCGACGGCCAGCACCCCCGCCGCCCAGAACGGCACCCGCCACCCCCACGCGGCGAACTGCGCCTCGGTCAGCGCCGAGGACAGTCCCAGCACCACTCCGTTGGCGATCAGGAACCCCAGCGCGGGCCCGACCTGCGGGAAGCTCGACCACAGCACACGCCGCCGGGCCGGCGCGTGTTCCACGGCCAGCAGGACCGCCCCGCCCCACTCGCCGCCGAGCCCCAGTCCCTGGAGGAAGCGCAGGACCAGGAGGAGCAGGGGAGCGGCCACGCCGATCGAGTCGTACGTCGGTACGCAGCCGACGGCGACCGTGGAGGCCCCGGTCAGCAGCAGGGACGCGACCAGGACCGGGCGCCGTCCGCGCCGGTCCCCGATGTGCCCGAACAGGATCGAGCCGAGCGGCCGTGCCACGAAGCCCACACCGAACGTGGCGAAGGCGGCCAGTGTCCCGGCCATCGGGGAGAAGGTCGGGAAGAACAACGGCCCCAGGATCAGGGCCGCCGCGGTGCCGTAGACGAAGAAGTCGTAGAACTCGATGGCGGTGCCGGCGAGCGAGGCGGCCGCGAGGCGCGGCATGGAGGGTGTCCTTACGGTGCGTACGTCGTGCATGCCGCGTCAACTACCCACCGTGACTGCCGGTTACGGGGGCGCGTGGAGGGTCTCGGGGGCATCAGTAGGTCACCGTGATGCGCCGGGCGGGGCCGTCCACACGCACCGTGCCGCCGTACGGGATGACCAGTTGCGGATCGGTGTGCCCGAAGTCCACGTCGAAGACGATCGTGGCGTCGGGGGCGTACGTCCGCATGGCGCGCAGGACGGCCTCACGCTGGTCGGCCGCATAACGCGCCGCCTCCTCCGGGGTGGTGGGGTGATCGAAGGACCAGGTCTTGGGACGGCCCATCAGCAGGGCGGCGAAGCGTTCCAGCAGTCCGCGTTCGCCCATGCCGCGCAGGGTGTGGAAGACCTCCCTGGCGCTCGGCATGTCCTCCGAGGTCTCCAGGAGCAGCACGCCGCCGTCGTACGCGGACAGGTCCCGGGCGATCTCCCGGTCGGCCATCAGAAGCCACGCGAGGATCTCCAGGCAGCCGCCCCAACTGCGTCCCTCCACCACCGGGCCGGGGTTCACCCAGGTCCAGCCGGTACCGGGCCGGGTCTCCGGCTCCGCGTCGAAGGTCGCGGGATCCGCCCAGTCCCTGTCGATGTCGCGCCACCGCTCGGCGGGCCGCAACTCGTACGGTCCGGGGGTGAACAGGGCCGCGCGCAGGGACTCGGCGGTCTGCGGGTGCATGGCGCCGGGACGGCCCAGTTCGCACATGACGCTGCCGCCGTGGAACGCGACGACGCCGCAGGTGCGTAAGAACGCGAGCAGGTTGGTGTTGTCGCTCATCCCGAAGAACGGCTTCGGGTGGGCCCGGATCAACTCCCGGTCCAGGTACGGCAGCACGGTGATCTGGTCGTCGCCCCCGATCGACGCGATGACGGCCTTGATCTCCGGGTCGGCGAACGCGGCGTGGACGTCGTCGGCCCGTTGCCGTGGCGTGGAGCCCATGGTGCGGGTCGCCGGGTACTCCACCGGTTCCAGCCCGAACTCCTCGCGCAGTCGCTGAAGGCCGAGCTCGTAGGGCAGCGGGAAGAGTCCCGGCAGGCCGGAGGAGGGCGAGATCACGGCGATGCGGTCACCGGGGGAGGGCTTCGGGGGATAGGCGGGGCTGGTCAGGCTCGTCATGCCCGGCAGGCTACGACCCGGCGTGCGCCCCGCGCACCGAGATATGACCGGCCTTGCGCAGGGGGACGCGAGCGGTGTGCTCCCCCGATGTGATCAGCGTGCTCACCAGAGGTGGTCAGCGTGCTCAGCGGGGCGAGACCGGTGGGCGCTCCGTGATAGACCGGCTGTGAGCAGCGGTCCGCCCACGGGCCGCGCGACCACGAACGGACCGGAGGAACCGTGCCCCGCACCCTGGCCCACGCCCCGATCATGATCCTCAACGGCCCCAATCTGAACCTGCTGGGCCAGCGCCAGCCGGAGATCTACGGTTCCGACACCCTCGCCGACGTCGAGGCCCTGTGCGCCAAGGCGGCGGCCGCGCACGGCGGTACGGTCGACTTTCGCCAGTCCAACCACGAGGGTGAACTGGTCGACTGGATCCACGAGGCGCGACTGAACCACTGCGGCATCGTGATCAACCCCGGTGCCTACTCGCACACCTCTGTCGCCCTCCTGGACGCCCTGAACACCTGCGACGGCCTGCCGGTGCTGGAGGTCCACATCTCCAACATCCACCAGCGCGAGTCGTTCCGGCACCACTCCTACGTCTCGCTGCGTGCCGACGGGGTCATCGCGGGCTGCGGCGTGCAGGGGTACGTGTTCGGCGTGGAGCGGGTGGCGGCACTGGCGGGGGCGGGCACGGCGAACACCTGAGCCGTCACCGGTAAGCCCCGTCGGCCATGGCGAACGCCCCTTACACCTGCGTCGCGTGAGCGTGCGCCGGGGCCGCCGGCCGAGGGCGGGGAACGACAGGCCGGCGGCCCATCCGCCCAGGAGCCGTCATCCTGCGCGGGGCTGAGACCAGTTGACTGCGCAACGTCGCGTGGGGGGAGCGCATGTGCGACATCGGCGTGCGCGAACGATTCACACGGGGCGCGTGCGCGGCGCACCACTCACACCGAGCACGCTCCGCGAGCGCTCACGCCGAGTCCTCTCCTGCCGGACCGATTCGGACGCAGGCGACACCCCTCGCCCCGTCCGGCGCCGACTGCAGCAGATCACCCGCCTGGCCCCGCCCCAGGCGCGCCCGTAGCCAATGCGGGCAGGTTGGCACACCGCGAGCCCGGAACCCGCGTGGTCGTCGCCCGGACGGCGACAGCCGGGGCGAACAGACCGGCCCGCTGCTACGCGGCTGCCCGGAACTGCATGCGCACGTAGGCGTCGAAGACCCGGGCGCCCAGCAGGCGTCGGGTGTGGATCAGGGCCTTCGCCGCAGGGGTGACCACATAGCGGGCCTTGGGCCGGGCGGCGGTGATGGCCTTCTCTATCGCCAGGGCGACCCTCTCGGGAGGAGCGGACAGCGCCTTGGAACGGTAGGACTGCGCCATTTGCTGTTCGGCAGCCGTGTTCAACGCGGCGTACGGACCTGTCGGAGTGGCGGAACCGGCGAGGGTGTGGGCGGCGGTGTCGCCGAAGGCGGTGCGGATCAGACCCGGCTCGATCAGGCTGACCTTGACCCCGAAGGGCGCGGCCTCGACGCGCAGGGCATCGCTCAGGGCCTCCACCGCGTACTTGCTGGCGTGGTAGTAGCCACCCGCGGGGAAGACGAGACGCCCGCCCATCGAACCGACGTTGACGATCCGGCCCCCGCCCGCACGCCGCATGCCCGGCAGGACGAGCTGCGTCATCCGGGCGAGGCCGAAGACATTGGTCTCGAACTGGTGCCGCACGCCCTCCAGGCCGGTCTCTTCCACTGTGCCGTACGCCCCGTATCCGGCGTTGTTGACGAGGACCCCGACCGAGCCGTGCGCGGCCTCCACGGCCTCCACGGCCTCGACCATGGACGTCTCGTCGGTGACGTCCAGCGGAAGCACGCGGGCTCCCGCGTCGGCCAGGTCGGACAGTGCCTCAGGGCGGCGGGCGGTGGCGTAGACGGTCAACTCGGGACGGCGGGCCAGGCGCAGGGCGGTGGCGCGACCGATACCGGACGATGTTCCGGTGATCAATACGGCGTTGGTCATGAGGATTCCTTCTGAGGTGTGACCCGTTCACAGTGGGCGATCGTTCGTGTGGTCCAGGCCGGCAGTGAGCAGCGTGACTCCGTGACGCAGACGTCGGGTCGGAGCCTCGGGGTCGGAGAGGTCGGCCTCCAGCCCTCGGGTGAAGGCCAAGAGAAGTTCGGCCACCTCGACGGCATCCACGTCGGGGTGCTCGGCGGCGACGACAGTGGCGATCAGGTCGCGCATGGCGGTGTTGTAGCGCTCGATCTCATCCACCGACAGCCGGGCGTCGACACCCAGTAGTTCGGCCGCGTGCGCCGGGCTGTCGCGCCACAGGCGCAGCGCCAGCCCCAGCTTCGCCTCCAGGATCCCGGTCAGTCGGGCACACAAGTCTCCGCGGACGTCGACCGCCTCACGCGCGCCGTCGAGGGCCCCGTCGAGCAGGCGTACCGACAGGCGACGGAAGGCGTCCTCCTTGTTGCGGACGTACTGGTAGACCGCAGGGCGGGACATGCCCGCCTCACGTGCGATGTCGTCCATGGTCGTGCGCTTGACGCCGTGCCGCGTGAAGCACGTGTACGCCGCATCCAGGATCACCGTGACCCGTTCTTCCTCCAACATGCTGACAATTATTGCACAGGATGTCAGTTCGTTGGGAGGTGTCGCGCCCGGTTTGTGCGGCGAGTCCGTTTCCTGCTCTCGAAAGGGCCCATCTCATGCGCTACACCGTTCTCGAAACCGGCATCGTCGGACGGACCATTGCCGCCACATCGGTGTCCCTCGGTCACGAGGCCGTCGTGGGAGCCCGTGACCCCAAGACCACGCCGGCCCGCACCGAACCCCACGGCTACAACAATCCGCCCTTCGTGGAATGGCTGCGGGCACCGAGGGTCCGGCGGGAGACCTGGTCCGACGTGGCGGCCTCCAGCGAGAGAGTCGTCAAACCATCGCGGGCGCATGAGCCTGTAGGCCCTGGAGTCTGCGGGGGCCGCGAACCTTGCGGGGATGGTTCTCGTGGACCTCGCCGACCCGCTGGACTTCTCCCGCGGCATGCCGCCCTCGCTGAATCCGGTCGATACCGACAGCCTCGGCGAACAGATTCAGCGGACCTTCCCGGAGACCGGGGTCGTCAAGACGCTGAGCGGCATGAACCGCGGGGGCACACCCGCGCGGGTGTGCCCGCTGGCCGTGAGGAACCAGTCGTCGGTGACGGTTACCAGCCTCGTGCGCGCCACTCCGCGAGGTGGGGCCGCTCCGTGCCGATGGTGGTGTCGTTGCCGTGCCCGGGGTAGACCCAGGTCTCATCGGGCAGGACGTCGAACAGCTTGGTTTCCAGGCCGTCCATCAGGGAGTTGAACTCTTCCGGACGTGTCGTCCGGCCAGGACCGCCCGGGAACAGGCAGTCCCCGGTGAACACATGGGGATGCCCGTGCGGGTCGTCGTAGACCAGGGCGATCGAACCGGGCGTGTGCCCGACCAGGTGGCGCGCGGTGAGTTCCACGCGCCCGACCAGGATGGTGTCTCCGTCGTCGACCGGCACGTCGGTCCGTACGGGGATGCCCTCGACGTCCTCCCGGCCGGCGTAGGTGCGGGCGCCGGTCGCCGCCACGACCTCGGCGAGCGCCTGCCAGTGATCGCCGTGCCGGTGGGTGGTGACGACGGACGCGATGCCGTCGCCACCGATCATGCCGAGCAGCGTGTCCGCCTCGTTTGCGGCGTCGATCAGCAACTGCTCGTCCGTGGCCCGGCAGCGCAGCAGATAGGCGTTGTTGTTCATCGGACCCACCGCGATCTTGGTGATCATCAGGTCCTTGAGCTCGTGCACATCGGCCGGTCCGCCGACCGTCACCTCTCCGCTGTACGTCATGTCCGCCAGCCTATAGCGGCGGCAGTGCCGGAAGCGGTCCGCCGGCCTACAGCGGCGGCAGTGCCGGAAGCGGTCCGCCGGCCGACGACAGCGCGGCCCCGTCGCGGCGGCCCGCGAGCCAGCCCAGCAGGTCGGCCGGAGCACCCGTGACCGTCACCTCGGGCCCGTGCTCCCCGGGCTTCCGTCCGGTGCTCCACGCGCGCGTGCCGTCCGTGACGCGCGTGGCCGGCACGTCGGGGTGGCCGGTGAACCGGTCGGCCAGGAAGTCGATCTCCCGCTCGGTGAAGTCCGCGGGGAGGTCCTCCAGCTCGTAGCCGATCCCCAGGTCCACGTGGTGCAGCTCCACCTCGACCCACCGCCGGAACGGCACCCGGGAAGCGGAGTCCGTGACCCCGTTGCGCAGCTCCACCGTGCGCGTCCAGTCCGCCGGGGCGTCCCCGGCCTCCTGGAAGCGGGCCGCGCTCTCGCGCAGGTCGGCGAGCTGGACCTCGAGGGTCCGAGGGGCGTCCCGCTCGATGTCGGCGTCCCGGGCCTCGCCCGAGACGTACATGGGACGGCCCCGCAGGACGTTCACGAGGGCGTCCGCGTTGCGGGCGAGATGGGCCAGGACGTGGCCGCGGCTCCAGCCGGGCAGCCGTGACGGCTCCGTCACAGCCGCGTTGTCCAGTTTGCCGACTGCGGTCAGCAGCCGTTCCGTCGCGTCACGTACAGACGCCAGGTCATGAGCGTGATCAATCATGGTGCTGACCCTAGCCGCGCCACTCCTTCGGGTGAAGGTGGTGAAGGAGTGCCGTAATTCGAAAGCGCGTGCTATATGGTCGGACGTGGCGTCGGGCATGCTGGAGAGCCGGGGGTTGTTGGCAACCCGTGAATCCGACCGGCGTTGTCAGTGGCTCCCCCTAGTCTGAGAAAGACGGGGGCCCCGCCCCTGTCACTTCTCTCAAGAAAGGTGCGGACCGGCGTGGCCGACCGTCTCATCGTTCGTGGAGCGCGCGAGCACAACCTGAAGAACGTCTCGCTCGACCTCCCGCGCGACTCGCTCATCGTCTTCACGGGCCTGTCGGGGTCGGGCAAGTCCTCGCTGGCCTTCGACACCATCTTCGCCGAGGGACAGCGGCGCTACGTGGAGTCCCTCTCCTCCTACGCCCGGCAGTTCCTCGGCCAGATGGACAAGCCGGACGTCGACTTCATCGAGGGCCTCTCCCCGGCCGTCTCCATCGACCAGAAGTCGACCTCGCGCAACCCGCGCTCCACCGTGGGCACGATCACCGAGGTCTACGACTACCTGCGCCTGCTCTTCGCGCGCATCGGCAAGCCGCACTGCCCGGAGTGCCGCCGCCCGATCTCGCGCCAGTCGCCGCAGGCCATCGTCGACCGGGTCCTGGAGCTCCCCGAGGGCAGCCGCTTCCAGGTGCTGTCGCCGCTGGTGCGCGAGCGCAAGGGCGAGTTCGTCGACCTCTTCTCCGACCTCCAGACCAAGGGCTACTCCCGCGCGCGGGTGGACGGCGAGACCATCCAGCTGTCGAACCCGCCCACGCTGAAGAAGCAGGAGAAGCACACCATCGAGGTGGTCGTCGACCGCCTCACCGTCAAGGACGGCGCCAAGCGCCGCCTCACGGACTCCGTGGAGACCGCCCTCGGTCTTTCCGGCGGCATGGTCGTGCTCGACTTCGTCGACCTCCCCGAGGACGACCCCGAGCGCGAGCGCATGTTCTCGGAGCACCTGTACTGCCCGTACGACGACCTGTCCTTCGAGGAGCTCGAGCCCCGCTCCTTCTCCTTCAACTCGCCCTTCGGCGCCTGCCCGGACTGCACCGGCATCGGCACGCGCATGGAGGTCGACCCGGAGCTGATCGTCCCCGACCCGGACAAGAGCCTCGACGAAGGCGCCATCCACCCCTGGTCGCACGGCCACACCAAGGACTACTTCGGCCGCCTGATCGGCGCTCTCGCCGACGCGCTGGGCTTCCGCACGGACATCCCCTTCGGCGGCCTGCCGCAGCGCGCCAAGAAGGCCCTGCTGTACGGCCACAAGACGCAGGTCGAGGTCCGCTACCGCAACCGCTACGGACGTGAACGCCGGTACACCACGGCCTTCGAGGGCGCCGTCCCCTTCGTCAAGCGCCGGCACAGCGAGGCCGAGAGCGACTCCAGCCGTGAGCGCTTCGAGGGCTACATGCGCGAGGTGCCCTGCCCCACCTGTGAGGGCACGCGGCTGAAGCCGATCGTCCTCGCGGTCACGATCATGGACAAGTCCATCGCCGAGGTCTCCGCGATGTCGATCAGCGACTGCGCGGACTTCCTGGGCGAACTGAAGCTCACCGCCCGCGACAAGAAGATCGCCGAGCGCGTGCTGAAGGAGGTCAACGAGCGGCTGCGGTTCCTGGTCGACGTCGGCCTGGACTACCTCTCGCTCAACCGCGCGGCAGGCACCCTGTCCGGCGGCGAGGCCCAGCGCATCCGCCTGGCCACCCAGATCGGCTCCGGCCTGGTCGGCGTCCTCTACGTCCTCGACGAGCCGTCCATCGGCCTGCACCAGCGCGACAACCACCGGCTGATCGAGACCCTCGTCCGGCTGCGCGACATGGGCAACACCCTGATCGTCGTCGAGCACGACGAGGACACCATCAAGACCGCCGACTGGATCGTCGACATCGGCCCCGGCGCCGGCGAGCACGGCGGCAAGGTCGTGCACAGCGGCTCCCTGAAGGAGCTCCTCGCCAACGCGGAGTCGCAGACCGGTCAGTACCTGTCCGGCAAGAAGGCCATCCCGCTGCCCGACATCCGCCGCCCGCTGGACCCCTCCCGGCAGCTCACCGTGCACGGCGCCCGGGAGAACAACCTCCAGGACATCGACGTCTCCTTCCCCCTGGGCGTGTTCACCGCCGTCACCGGCGTCTCCGGCTCCGGCAAGTCGACGCTGGTCAACGACATCCTGTACACGCACCTGGCCCGCGAGCTGAACGGCGCCCGGAGCGTGCCCGGGCGGCACACGCGCGTGGACGGCGACGACCTCGTCGACAAGGTCGTCCACGTGGACCAGTCGCCCATCGGCCGCACCCCGCGCTCCAACCCGGCCACGTACACCGGCGTCTTCGACCACATCCGCAAGCTGTTCGCCGAGACCACCGAGGCGAAGGTCCGCGGCTACCTGCCGGGCCGCTTCTCGTTCAACGTCAAGGGCGGCCGCTGCGAGAACTGCGCGGGCGACGGCACCATCAAGATCGAGATGAACTTCCTGCCGGACGTCTACGTCCCGTGCGAGGTCTGCCACGGCGCCCGGTACAACCGGGAGACCCTGGAGGTCCACTACAAGGGCAAGTCCATCGCCGAGGTGCTGAACATGCCGATCGAGGAGGCCACCGCCTTCTTCGAGGCGGTCCCCTCGATCGCCCGGCACCTCAACACGCTCAAAGACGTCGGCCTCGGCTACGTCCGCCTCGGCCAGGCCGCGACCACCCTGTCCGGCGGCGAGGCGCAGCGCGTGAAGCTCGCCAGCGAACTGCAGAAGCGCTCCACCGGCCGCACGGTCTACGTCCTGGACGAGCCGACCACCGGTCTGCACTTCGAGGACATCAGCAAGCTGCTGACCGTCCTGTCCGGCCTGGTCGACAAGGGCAACACGGTCATCGTCATCGAGCACAACCTCGACGTGATCAAGACCGCCGACTGGATCGTGGACATGGGCCCCGAAGGCGGCGCCGGCGGCGGCCTGGTGGTAGCCGAGGGCACGCCCGAGCAGGTGGCCGGGGTCCCGGCCAGCCACACGGGCAAGTTCCTGCGGGAGGTCCTCGGCGCGGACCGCGTCAGCGACGCGTCCTCGGTGAAGGCGCCGCGCAAGACCACGGCCCGCAAGACGGTCGCGGCCAAGACGGCACCGGCACGCAAGACCGCCACCAAGACCGTCACCTCCGCCGCCACCAAGAAGACAGCGGCCAAGGCCACCAAGACGACCAAGGCCGCCGCGAAGAAGACGACCCGATCCAGCAAGGGCTGAGGTCACCCCGCCGACCGCGGCGGGCCCTCGACCGCATCGGCCTTCCGAACGCGCCGGGCCCCACGGGAAACC
>NZ_JBHWFG010000018.1:19887-155439 GCF_042733745.1 Streptomyces sp. NPDC059696 | reverse complement strand
TTGTGTGTGCGGCCCCCTCTTGTTGTCGTGCGGGCGGCGGGGCGCCGCGTGGGCCGCGCCGGCGGGGGGGTTGTGGGCCGCGGGGGGGCGGTCCCGGCCCCCGCCCCCCCCGGCTCCCGAGGACATCGCGTGACGTCATCAGCTCGTCGCCGTGAGTTCCTTGAGGGCGATGTTGAGCTCGAGGACGTTCACGCGCGGCTCGCCCATGAAGCCGAGGGTGCGGCCCTCGGTGTGCTCGTCGACGAGTTTGCGCACCTCCGCGGTGGACAGGCCGTTCTTCTCGGCGACCCGGTGGACCTGGAGGTCCGCGTACTGCGGGGAGATGTCCGGGTCCAGTCCGGACCCCGAGGAGGTGACCGCGTCCGCGGGAACCTGGGACGGCTTCACCTTGTAGGTGCCCGTGGAGTTGTCCTTGACGACGGCCGCCTTGGCGTCCTTCACCCACTGGATGAGCTCTTCGTTGTCACCGGAGCGGTTGGTCGCGCCGGACAGGATGAGCTTGTACTGGGTGTTGACGCTGTTGGTGCCGAGGCCGTTCTGCGGGCGGCCCTGGAACCACTTCAGGTCCGGTGCCGGGGTCTCCTGGCCCTCCTTCAGCGGCAGGTTGTAGGCCTGCCCGATCAGGGAGGAGCCGACGACCTTGCCGTCCGCCTTGATCTCGGAGCCGTTCGCCTGGTCGTGGAACAGCCCCTGCGCGATGCCGGTGACGACCAGCGGGTAGAGGACACCGGTCACCAGGGTCAGCACGAGGAGGGCGCGCAGGCCCGCCCCGACCAGCCGGGCGGTGTTCGTGACGGAGTTGTTCATGGCCTTAGCCGATCCCGGGGATGAGGGAGATGAGCAGGTCGATGATCTTGATGCCGATGAAGGGGGCGACCAGTCCGCCCAGGCCGTAGATCGTCAGATTGCGCCGCAGTAGCTTGTCGGCGCTGACCGGCCGGTACTGCACGCCCTTCAGGGAGAGCGGCACCAGGGCGATGATGACGAGAGCGTTGAAGATCACCGCGGACAGGATCGCGGAGTCCGGTGAGGACAGGCCCATGATGTTGAGCTTGTCCAGGCCCGGGTAGACGGCCGCGAAGAGCGCGGGGATGATCGCGAAGTACTTGGCGACGTCGTTGGCGATGGAGAAGGTGGTCAGCGCACCACGCGTGATCAGCAGCTGCTTGCCGATCTCCACGATCTCGATGAGCTTGGTCGGGTTGGAGTCGAGGTCGACCATGTTGCCGGCCTCCTTGGCGGCCGACGTGCCGGTGTTCATGGCCACGCCGACGTCGGCCTGCGCGAGCGCCGGTGCGTCGTTGGTGCCGTCACCGGTCATCGCGACCAGCTTGCCGCCCGCCTGCTCCCGCTTGATGAGCGCCATCTTGTCCTCGGGGGTGGCCTCGGCGAGGAAGTCGTCGACACCCGCCTCCTCGGCGATCGCCTTGGCCGTCAGCGGGTTGTCGCCCGTGATCATGACGGTCTTGATGCCCATGCGGCGCAGTTCCTCGAACCGCTCCCGCATCCCGTGCTTGACGACGTCCTTGAGGTGGATCACGCCCAGGACACGGGCCCCGCGCGCGTCCTCGACCGCGACGAGAAGGGGCGTACCGCCGGCCTCGGAGATGCCGTTGGCGATCTCGTCGGCGTCCTCGGCGATGGTGCCGCCCTGCTCCTGGACCCAGGAGATGACCGAACCGGCCGCGCCCTTGCGGATTTTGCGCCCGTCGACGTCCACCCCCGACATGCGGGTCTGGGCGGTGAAGGCGATCCACTCGGCACCCACCAGTTCGCCCTGGTGGCGCTCGCGCAGGCCGTACTTCTCCTTGGCGAGGACGACGATCGAGCGGCCCTCGGGTGTCTCGTCGGCCAGCGACGACAGCTGCGCCGCGTCGGCGACCTGCGCCTCGGTCGTACCGCGCACGGGCACGAACTCGGCGGCCTGCCGGTTGCCCAGCGTGATGGTGCCGGTCTTGTCCAGCAGGAGGGTGGAGACGTCGCCGGCGGCCTCGACCGCCCGGCCGGACATGGCCAGCACGTTGCGCTGCACCAGCCGGTCCATGCCCGCGATACCGATCGCCGAGAGCAGGGCGCCGATGGTGGTCGGGATGAGGCAGACCAGCAGGGCGACCAGCACGACCATCGTCAGGTGCGTGCCCGCGTAGTCCGCCAGCGGCGGCAGCGTGGCGCAGGCCAGGAGGAAGACGATCGTCAGCGAGGCCAGCAGGATGTTCAGGGCGATCTCGTTCGGCGTCTTCTGCCGGGCCGCGCCCTCGACCAGGTTGATCATCCGGTCGATGAAGGTCTCGCCGGGCTTCGTCGTGATCTTGATGACGATGCGGTCGGACAGGACCTTCGTGCCGCCGGTGACCGCCGAGCGGTCGCCGCCGGACTCCCGGATGACGGGCGCGGACTCGCCGGTGATCGCCGACTCGTCGACCGAGGCGACACCCTCGACGACGTCGCCGTCACCGGGGATGACGTCGCCCGCCTCGCAGACGACCAGGTCGCCGATCCTCAGCTCGGTGCCGGGCACACGCTCCTCGCGGTCGTCCACGAGCCGGCGCGCCACCGTGTCGGTCTTGGCCTTGCGCAGGGTGTCGGCCTGTGCCTTGCCGCGGCCCTCGGCGACGGCCTCCGCCAGGTTGGCGAAGATCACCGTCAGCCACAGCCAGACGCTGATCGTCCAGCCGAACCAGTCGCCCGGGTCCGTGAAGGAGAAGGCCGTGGTCAGGACGGACCCGATCCACACCACGAACATCACGGGGGACTTGACCATCACCCGCGGATCGAGCTTGCGGAAGGCGTCCGGCAGCGACCTGACCAGCTGCTCGGGGTCGAAGAGGCCCGCGCTCACGCGGCCCTCGGGGGCCTTGTGCCCGGTGGGGGCGTCCTGGTGGGGAGCGAGGGTGGGAGTGGACATGGAGTCCTGCTTCTTTACGTCGGTGGTCATCACGCCAGCCCTTCGGCCAGCGGCCCCAGCGCGAGAGCGGGGAAGTACGTCAGACCGGTGATGATGATGATCGTGCCGACCAGCAGGCCGGTGTACAGGGGCTTGTCGGTGCGCAGGGTGCCCGCGGTGGCCGGGACCGGCTTCTGCTCGGCGAGCGAGCCGGCCAGCGCCAGCACGAACACCATGGGCAGGAAGCGGCCGAGGAGCATGCACAGGCCCAGGGTCGAGTTGAACCACTGTGTGTCCGCGTTCAGACCGGCGAAGGCCGAGCCGTTGTTGTTCGAGGCGGACGTGTAGGCGTAGAGGATCTCGGAGAAACCGTGCGCCCCGGTGTTGGTCATGGAGTTCGCCGGGGTCGGCAGCGCCATCGCGCAGGCGGTGAAGACCAGCACGAGCGCCGGGGTGATCAGGATGTAGCAGGCGGCCAGCTTGATCTCGCGGGAGCCGATCTTCTTGCCCAGGTACTCCGGTGTGCGGCCCACCATCAGACCGGCGATGAACACCGCGATGATCGCCATGATCAGCATGCCGTAGAGGCCGGAGCCGACACCGCCGGGCGCGATCTCACCCAGCATCATGCCGAGCATGGTGATGCCGCCGCCGAGGCCGGTGAAGGAGGAGTGGAAGGAGTCCACCGCACCGGTGGAGGTGAGCGTGGTCGAGGTCGCGAAGATCGACGACGAGCCCACGCCGAAGCGGACTTCCTTGCCCTCCATCGCTCCGTTGGCCAGTTCGAAGGCCGGGCCGTGGTGGGAGAACTCGGTCCACATCATGAGCGCGACGAAGCCGACCCAGATGGTGGCCATGGTGGCGAGGATCGCGTAGCCCTGCTTGACCGAGCCGACCATGACGCCGAAGGTCCGGGTGAGCGAGAACGGGATGACGAGGATCAGGAAGATCTCGAACAGGTTGGAGAACGGGGTCGGGTTCTCGAAGGGGTGGGCGGAGTTGGCGTTGAAGTAGCCGCCGCCGTTGGTGCCCAGCTCCTTGATGGCCTCCTGGGAGGCGACCGCGCCGCCGTTCCACTGCTGCGTGCCACCCATGAACTGGCCGACCTCATGGATGCCGGAGAAGTTCTGGATCGCGCCGCACGCGACCAGCACGAGCGCGCCGACGACGGCGATCGGGACGAGGACACGGACCACACCGCGCACCAGGTCGGACCAGAAGTTGCCCAGCTCACCGGTGCGGGATCGGGCGAACCCGCGCACGAGTGCCACGGCCACGGCGATGCCGACGGCGGCCGAGACGAAGTTCTGCACGGCGAGACCGGCGGTCTGCACGACGTGGCCCATGGCCTGCTCGCCGTAGTAGGACTGCCAGTTGGTGTTGCTCACGAACGACGCGGCCGTGTTGAACGCCTGGTCCGGGTCGATCGCGGCGAAGCCGAGCGAGCCGGGCAGGTGGCCCTGGAGGCGCTGCAGCAGGTAGAGGAACAGGACACCGACGGCGGAGAAGGCGAGCACGCCGCGCAGGTACGCGGGCCAGCGCATCTCCGTGTCGGGGTTGGCACCGATGCCCTTGTAGATCCACTTCTCGACGCGCCCGTGCTTGTCGGAGGTGTAGACCTTGGCCATGTAGGTGCCGAGGGGCTTGTAGGCGAGCGCCAGCGCCGCTATCAGTGCGAGCAGTTGGAGCACGCCCGCGAGTACGGGACCCATCTCTTGTCTCAGAACCTCTCCGGGAAGATCAGGGCGAGGACGAGATATCCCAGGAGGGAGACGGCCACGACGAGGCCGACGACGTTCTCGGCGGTCACAGCTTGGTCACCCCCTTGGCGACAAGGGCCACCAGCGCGAATACCGCGATCGTGGTGACGACGAAGGCCAGATCGGCCATCGCGAACTCCTGGAGTGAGGTTCGGTTGATCGGACGATTCGAGGAAAGCGCATCGGTGACCGGATCAGGCCGGTCGTTGACGCCTCCCTTACGGCCGGGCCCACGACTTTGACGGAACCCTGACGGCACCTGGTCCGCGTCGGTGACCAGGCCTCGCCGCAGAGGTGGGTGGTCCCGCTTCAGGGCAACCGAAGCGGAGGCGGCAGATCACCGCGTTGGTCTCCCGTCGCACGGCGTGCGCGACACCGCGCCCCGCCGGTTCTGCAGCGGTCTCCCCCACGCTCGGCTTCGCTCGCGCGGGGGGACACCCCCGGCCACAGCCGTTCCGGCTCGGTCTCCGGGATCCGCACGAACAGAGTTCGAGCCGGGCGGCGTCACCGGCGTGACGTTCGACGACATGGCGCAGCGGTTCGTCGGGACACGGCCAGCCGCAGGATCCGCTTCATCGCCAACGTGCCCGACCACCGGGGTGCGGCCGAACAGCGCGAGAAGATCGCGCAGGTCCGCGCCGACAACGACGTGCCCGTGCAGGAGGACTTCGTCTTCCTGCACGGGCACGTCACCGACCCGTCCGACGTCGAGGCCGGTCTGACGGTACGCGGCGAGGTCCTGCACAACCGCTACCGCGTCCTCCCCCTGGAGTCCTCCGTCCCGAACGCCCTGGCGGCCCTCCTCCTGCACGTCCGCGACACGACCAGCGCCGTCCCGCGCGTCTCCTGCGAGGGACCGAGGGCAACCCCTTCGCCGACTTCTTGCGCTTGTTCCTGTTCGGCCAGGGCGAGGTGGCCCCGATCACCCGCGAGGTGCTGCGCTCGGCGGAACCGCCCACGGGTGCACACCGGCTGAACGACGGCCTCGGCATCGGCGCTTGGACGCTCATCGCCGCCGGTCTGCTCGAGACGATCCACCGCCCCTGCTCGGATCCCGACGACGCCCGGTAGCCTCGCCGACCGGCGACCAGGTCCTGACCGCAGCCTCCAGGTCTGTCTCCCCGCCGGGGGCCGCACCGCTTCGTCGTGAGGGTGACGGCCGCGACCGTCCTGCCCGGTGTCGTCCTGCACGGAGTGAGCGCGAAACCCGTCGCCCGCTGGTTCGCCCGGCACTCCCTGACCGAGGAGCCAGGCAGCGCGTTCCCGGACCGGCCGGCTCCTCACCGAGTTCGCCGCCCACCCTCGATGGCAGGACCTCCCCGCCCTCTTCGCCTCAGCCGTCCGCGGCTGACCCTCGCCGCGACGCCCAGAAGGGGTGCGCCGTACCGGCACGGCGCACACCGCAGGCACCCGTCACGCACATGACGCACATCACGGACACTCGACAAAACCGCAGATCAGCGGCCCTTCTCGGCAGGCTCCAGGATCGCCACGCACTCCACGTGATGCGTCATCGGGAACAGATCGAACGCCCGCAGCGTCCGCACCCGGTACCCCCCGTCCCGGAAGTACGCCAGGTCCCGCGCCAGCGCGGCCGGATCGCATGCCACGTACGCGATCCGCCGGGCCCCCAGCGACGAGAGGTGCTCCACCGTCTTGCGGCCCGCGCCCGCCCGCGGCGGGTCGAGGACGATCAGGTCGACTTCCTCGATGCCCGTGCGCGGCAGCACGCTCTCGACCTTGCCCTGTTCGATACGGACGCGCTCGAAGTCGGCGAGGTTGTGCCGCGCGTCCTCCACCGCCCGCTTGCCCGACTCGATGCCGAGGACCGCGCCCTGCTCGCCGACCCGGTCGGCGAGCGCGCCGGCGAAGAGGCCGACGCCGCAGTACAGGTCGAGCGCCATGTCGCCCTTGCGCGGCAGCAGGCCCTGCATGACCGCGGTCACCAGGGTGTCCACGGCCTTCGGGTGGACCTGCCAGAAACCGCCGTTGCCGACGCGGTACGTGCGGCCGTCCGCCCGTTCGCGGACGAAGGGGCGGCCGTGGACGCGGTGCACACCGCCGGAGCGCTCGTCCACCCGCAGCACGGAGACGGGGCGGTCGAGTTCGACGAGCGGGAGGCGAGCGCCCGGCTTCGGGGTGAGGATCACCTGGCGGTCCTGGGAGCCCGTCGCCGCGATCGCCTCGACGGAGTCCATGCCCGTCCAGGACCGCTTCTCGATGCCCAGCTCGCTGACGCCCTCCGCGGCGATCATGCAGTGATCGATGGGTTCCACCTCGTGCGAGCGGTGCCGGCGCAGGCCCGCCCGGCCGTCGGCGGTGACGGCGTACTGCACGCGGGTGCGCCACGCCGGGACCTGGCCGGCCGGCACCTTGTCGCCCTCGGCGGGCAGCACCGTGCCGTCCCAGCCGGCCTCCTCCGGGGTGAGCCCGGCGAGACGCTGGAGCTGCTCGGCGACGACGTCGGCCTTCAGGCGCCGCTGCGCCCCGGGCTTCGCGTGCTGCCAGTCGCAGCCGCCGCAGCGGCCGGGGCCGGCGAACGGGCAGGGCTCGTCGATACGGTCCTTGGAGGCGTCGAGCACCGTCACCGCGTCGGCGCGCAGGAACCGCGCGCCCTCCTCGCCCTCCGTCACCCGCGCCACGACCCGCTCACCGGGCAGCGCGTGCCGTACGAACAGCACCTGGCCCTCGGACGTACGGGCGATGCAGTGGCCGCCGTGGGCGACGGGGCCGACCTCGACCTCGTACTCCTCCCCCACCAGCGACTTCCTCGGTTCTGCCTGCATGGCGGGGTGACTCCAAAACACGTGAGGGGAAGGGCCGAACGGGAACGGCCGGACAACAGCCGACCAGTCTACGTGGCTGCCGCCCGGCCGTTTCACACGAGCCGCGCCTCGGGCGTTCTCAGCTCTTGTGCTCGGAGGACTCCTTCGACCGCACCTGCGCGGGACCGCGCCGCACCGAGCCCGGCGCGTTCCAGTCCTGCTGCCTGCGGGCCCGCCGCTTGGCCGCCTCGGAGGACTGCAGCTGGTACGGCACCGAGGTCACCATGACGCCGGGCGTGAACAGCAGCCGGCCCTTCAGCCGCAGCGCGCTCTGGTTGTGCAACAGGTGCTCGTACCAGTGGCCGACCACGTACTCCGGGATGATCACGGACACCGCGTCGCGCGGGGACTCCTTGCGGAGGCTCTTGACGTACTCGATGATCGGCCGCGTGATCTCGCGGTAGGGCGAGTCCAGGACCTTCAGCGGTACGTCGATGCCGCGCCGCTCCCACTCCTCGCGCAGGGCCTTGGTCTCCACCGGGTCGACGTTGACGCTCAGCGCCTCCAGGGTGTCCGAGCGCATCAGCTTGGCGTAGGCCAGGGCGCGCAGCGTCGGGCGGTGGATCTTGGAGATCAGCACGACCGAGTGGACCCGCGAGGGCCGTACGAGGTCGTCGGTGGGGCCCTCGGGGGCGGCGATCTCGGCGGCGACGCGGTCGTAGTGCTTACGGATGGCCGTCATCGTCGCGTAGAAGATCACCATGCCGAGCAGGGCGACCCAGGCGCCGTGGGTGAACTTGGTGAGGAGGACGACGACCAGCACGAGGCCGGTGAAGAACGCGCCGAACGTGTTGATCGCGCGGGAGCGGATCATGTGGCGGCGCTTGGCCTGGTCCTTCTCGGTGGCCAGGTGGCGGTTCCAGTGCCGGACCATGCCGGTCTGGCTGAGCGTGAAGGACACGAACACGCCGACGATGTAGAGCTGGATCAGCCGGGTGGAGTCGGCGCCGTAGATCCCCACCAGCAGTGCGGCCGCGCCGGCAAGGAGCACGATGCCGTTGGAGAAGGCCAGGCGGTCGCCGCGGGTGTGCAGCTGGCGCGGCAGGTAGCGGTCCTGGGCGAGGATCGAGCCGAGCAGCGGGAAGCCGTTGTAGGCGGTGTTGGCGGCCAGGAACAGCACCAGCGCGGTGGCCGCGGCCAGGACGATGAACAGGAAGCTGCCCGCGCCGAAGACGGCCTCGGCGACCTGGGAGATCACCGGGTTCTGCACGTAGTCCGGGCCGAGCGGGACACCGTTGTGGATGAGGTCCTTGGCGGGGTTCTCCGCCATGCGGACGTCGGTGGCGGCGGCCAGCGCGATGATGCCGCAGAACATGGTGACGGCCAGCAGGCCCATCATGGCGAGGGTGGTCGCCGCGTTCTTCGACTTGGGCTTGCGGAAGGCCGGGACGCCGTTGGAGATCGCCTCGACGCCGGTCAGGGCGGCGCAGCCGGAGGAGAAGGCGCGCAGCAGCAGGAAGACCAGCGCGAAACCGGCCAGCCCCTGGTGCTCGGGCTTGATGGCGTAGTCCGCGGTCGGTGCCCGCATGGTGTCGTCCAGGACCAGTCCGCGGAAGGCGCCCCACGCGATCATCGTGAAGACGCCGAAGACGAAGACGTACGTCGGGATCGCGAACAGCGAGCCGGACTCCTTCACCCCGCGCAGGTTCATCAAGGTCAGCAGCACGATCACGCCGATCGCGCAGAGCACCTTGTGCTCGACGACGAACGGGATCGCGGAGCCGAGGTTCTCGATGCCGGAGGAGATCGACACCGCGACGGTGAGGACGTAGTCGACGAGCAGCGCGCTCGCGACGGTCAGGCCCGCCTTGGGTCCGAGGTTGGTGGTCGCCACCTCGTAGTCGCCGCCGCCGCTGGGGTAGGCGTGCACGTTCTGCCGGTACGAGGCCACCACGGTGAACATCAGCACGACGACCGCGACGGCGATCCACGGGCTGAAGTGGTACGCCGACACTCCCGCGATCGACAGGACCAGCAGCACCTCGCCGGGCGCGTACGCGACGGAGGAGAGCGGGTCGGAGGCGAAGACGGGGAGTGCGATGCGCTTCGGCAGGAGCGTTTCGCCCAGCCGGTCACTGCGCAGTGCGCGCCCGATCAGGATCCGTTTGGGCACGTCGGTCAGTTTGGACACAACAGAGGATCGTAGGCGTTCGATTGCGAGGGTGCCCACCCGCCACCCCCCATCGGCGTTCCGTCTGCTCTCCGAGTGAATTCAGAGGCGCGTGCGGCTGAGGATTCCGCAGGTCACCTACTTCCCATGCCTATATGACTAAGCCCCGCCCGTCTTCCGGCCGTTGCCGCCCCTGGAGGTTCCATGCACACCCCCGCCCAGCTGATCGGCGCCGCGGCCACCCTCGTCGCCCTCGGAATCCTGACTCTGGCGAGTGTGCGCAGCATCAGCCGCCGCAAGGACGTCCCGCCCGGGGCACGCCAGGCGTCCGGGGCGTCCGGGGCGCGTTAGGCAGGCGGGGAGCTCGGGTTCGGGGAGCGTGAGGTCTCGGGGCGTGTGAGATTTCGGGGAGCGTGCGGTTTCCGGGCGTGCTGAGCGTCGCTCGGCGTTCGGGGCGCGCTCGGTGTCCGCGGTTCCCGCTCTCGTGACTCGTGGCGGCCGTCCGCCCGGCCGGGCCTCGGCAACGCCTTCGGCTTTGCGGATACGTTGGACGCGGGCAGTTGAACGCGGCACCGCCCCGGAGGGCATCATGGCGTGATTCCACCGGCATGATGTTGCCCGGCGGTCCGCTCGCGGGCCGTGACGTGATGCCGGGCGATCCGAAAGAGAGACATGAGCACGACAGTCATGAAGCCCCGAGGGCCGGCAGGAAGCGCGGTGTGACGCGATGCATATTGTGATCATGGGTTGCGGAAGGGTGGGTTCCGCATTGGCCCAGAACCTGGAGCAACAGGGGCACACGGTCGCCGTGGTCGACCAGGACCCCACGGCCTTCCGCCGGCTGGGCTCCTCGTTCGGCGGCCGCCGGGTCACCGGTGTCGGCTTCGACCAGGACACCCTGCGCGAGGCGGGCATCGAGGAGGCCGGCGCCTTCGCCGCCGTCTCCAGCGGTGACAACTCCAACATCATCGCCGCCCGCGTGGCCCGCGAGATGTTCGGCATCGAGAACGTCGCCGCCCGCATCTACGACCCCCGCCGCGCGGAGGTCTACCAGCGCCTGGGCATCCCCACCGTCGCGACCGTCCGCTGGACGGCGGACCAGATGCTGCGCCGTCTGCTCCCCTCCGGCGCCGAGCCGCTGTGGCGCGACCCCACCGGTGGCGTCCAGCTCGCCGAGGTGCACACCTCCACCGCCTGGGTCGGCCACAAGATCAGCCGGATCCAGGAGGAGACCGGTGTGCGCGTGGCGTTCCTGACGCGGCTCGGTGAGGCGGTCCTGCCCACCTCCCAGACGGTGCTGCAGGAGGGCGACCTGGTGCACGTGATGATGCGCAGCGACGAGGTCGACAAGGTCGAGGCGGCGTTCGCCAAGGGTCCCGAAGAGGAGGGCGGTCACTGATGAGGGTCGCCATTGCCGGAGCCGGCGCCGTCGGCCGCTCGATCGCGGGCGAACTGCTCGAGAACGGCCACGAGGTCCTCCTGATCGACAAGGCGCCGACCGCCATCTCGGTCGAGCGCGTTCCCCAGGCCGAGTGGCTGCTCGCCGACGCCTGCGAGATCACCTCCCTGGACGAGGCGGCACTCCAGCGCTGCAACGTCGTGATCGCCGCGACCGGCGACGACAAGGTGAACCTGGTCGTCTCGCTCCTGGCCAAGACGGAGTACGGCGTCCCGCGCGTCGTCGCCCGGGTGAACAACCCCAAGAACGAGTGGTTGTTCAACGAGTCGTGGGGCGTGGACGTGGCCGTCTCCACCCCGCGTCTGATGTCCGCCCTGGTCGAGGAGGCGGTGAGCGTGGGCGACCTGGTCCGCCTGCTCCGCTTCAGCCACGGCGACGCCAACCTGGTCGAGCTGACCCTGCCGGAGGAGTCGGCCCTGGCCGGTACGCAGGTCGGCGACGTCGACTGGCCGCAGGACACGTCCCTGGTGACGATCATCCGTGGCAACCGCGTCCTGACCCCGTCCCGGGAGGACTCCCTGGAGGCGGGCGACGAACTGCTCTTCGTGGCCGCCCAGGCCCGCGAGGAGCAGCTGGAGGACCTGCTCTCGGTACGGCGCGACGCGGCGAGCTGAGCCGGCCGGTAGATCGGCCGGCCGATCGGTTGCGGAGCCATCGGTTGCCGAGCCATCGGTTGCCAAGCTGACGGTTGCCAAGCTGACGGAAAGGGGCGTCCCGAGTGCTCGGGACGCCCCTTTCCGTCGGCTTCTCGTCAGCCGTGTGGGGTCACTGCTCGGCGGACCGGGCGGCGGCCTGCCGCTCACGCTCCTCGGCGGCCTTCTCCTCGGCCTCCATCTCCGCGAACACGTCGATCGGTGCGGGCGCCTTGGCCAGGAACACCCACGTCAGGTACACCGCGAGCAGGAACGGCGGGATCTTCAGGGCGACCAGGACCCAGCCGAGCTGCGTGGTGTCGGCCCACCAGTACAGCGGGAAGAGAATCGCGCACTTGGCGAGAAGGATGGCGCCCCACGCGTAGCTGGCCTTCGCGTACGCCTTCTTGCGGCCCGGATTCCGGGTGCGCCAGGAGAGGTTCTCCTTGAAGACCGGGCCGAGGATCAGCCCGATCAGCGGCACGCCGCACAGGGTGGTGATGATGTAGGCGAGACCCAGTCCCAGCGTGTAGAGCATGCCGGGCAGGTAGAAGTCCTTGGCGTTGCCGGTCATCATCGCGAAGACGACACCGAAGGCCACGCCGAAGACACCGCTGAAGGCGTGCTTGACGGTGTCCTTCATCACCAGCCGGACCACGACCAGCACCAGCGACACGGCCAGCGCCGCGATCGCCGACAGGTGGAGGTCCTTGTTGATCGTGTAGATGGTGACGAAGAGGAGGCCGGGGACCACCGTCTCCACCATGCCCCGCACGCCGCCGAACGCCTCGAACAGGGCGGCCTCCGTCACCGCCCGGGCGTCGTCCGCAGATGTCTCTTCGGTCGGCTTGTCGAGCGACGTCACCGGCTACTCCCGTCCGAGGGGTCTCAGTTCGTACTTGGGGTTGAACAGCACCCGGCGGCCCCGGCTCATCGAGATCCTGCCCGACGCGATCAGCTTGCGGCCGGGCTCTATCCCCACGATGGAGCGCCTGCCGAGCCACACCACGTCCAGGGCGGCGGTGCCGTCGAACAGCTCGGCCTCCAGGGCGGGGACTCCGGCGCGCGGCCGAAGGGTGACCGTGCGCAAGGTACCAGTAACCGTCACTATCTGGCGGTCCTGGCAGTCTCCGATCCGGGTGCAGCCGGCGGTCTCGGCGTCCTCCCGCAGCTCCTCGGACTCCAGGTCCTCCTGCGACGAGGAGAGCCGGTCGAGCATGCGCCGGAACCGGCCCACCGGCTTTTCGGAACGAGGAGCAGCACTCATATCTGAAGCGTACCGGGGCGTACTGACGAAGGGCGAGGAGCCCGTTCTCCGAGGGAAAACCCACGAGATGCCCGTCACTTCTCGAAGCGATACCCCATCCCCGGCTCGGTGATACTGCATCCCCCGGGGGCCACCCCCCGGGCCCCCGGCCGTCGGCCACGCCCCTCACTTCTCGAAGCGATACCCCATCCCCGGCTCGGTGATGAAGTGCTTCGGATGGGAGGGGTCCGCCTCCAGCTTCCGTCGCAACTGCGCCATGTACACGCGCAGATAGTTCGTCTCCGTGCCGTACGACGGCCCCCACACCTCCTGGAGCAGCTGCTTCTGTCCGACCAGGCGGCCGCTGTTGCGCACCAGGACCTCCAGCAGGTGCCACTCCGTGGGGGTGAGCCGCACGTCCTTGCCGCCCCGGGTGACCTTCTTCGCGGCCAGGTCGACGCTGAACTCACCGGTGTCGACGATCACGTCGTCCTCACCGTGGGCCGGCTCGGCCCGGCGTACCGCCGCCCGCAGCCGGGCCAGCAGCTCGTCCATGCCGAACGGCTTGGTCACGTAGTCGTCGGCTCCCGCGTCCAGCGCCTCGACCTTCTCGTCGGAGGAGTGCCGGGCGGACAGCACCAGGATCGGCACCCGGGTCCAGCCCCGCAGGCCCCTGATCACCTCGACGCCGTCCATGTCGGGCAGGCCGAGGTCGAGGACGACCACGTCGGGGTGACGGGCGGCGGCGAGCCGGAGGGCGGTGGCCCCGTCATGGGCCGCGTCGACCTCGTAGGTGCGTGCCTTGAGGTTGATCACGAGGGCGCGCACGATCTGCGGCTCGTCGTCGACCACCAGGACGCGGGTCATGAGGCCTGCCTTTCCGGTACTGCCGCGCGGTGAGGCCGCGGGCGGATTCCCGCCGCGCGCAGGGTGAGGACCATGGTCAGCCCGCCGCCGGGGGTGTCCTCGGCGTTCAAGGTGGCGCCCATGGCCCCGGCGAAGGCCACCACGCGGTCCGTGCCCCGCCCGACGCGGCGGTGGGCCTCGGACAGCATCGCGTATGTCTTGCCGACGCCCGGCGCCGCGCCGAGGTGGATCCGAAGTGTGCCGCGTGCCATTGCCCCATTGTCTTCCGGTGCCGTGCCGACTGCGCAGCCGGTGCCGTGCCGACTGCGCAGCGTCGACCCTATGGCCGGACGGCGCCCGGTGCCGTGCCGGGCGGGGGGTCGTCGGCACACTTTGACGCAACCCTGACGGGGTCAGGCGGGGTTGTCGCCGTGGGTGAGGGTCTCCCAGGCGACGAAGAGGTTGTTGCTGCCGGCCGGACGTCCCCGCTGGGTCAGTGTCGCGGTGTTGGTCATGGCATGGCCCAGACGGTTGGCCAGGGCGTTGTGACCGACCTCCGTGACCGGCCCGAGCCCGAGTTTCAGCGAGCCGCCGCACAGCCAGCCCTCGGCACCGGCGCCGAGCTGGTACTTGGCGTGGAACCCGAGCCCGTGCCGCAGCCGCTCGCCGACGTCGGTGCCGTAGAGGTCCTGGCCCTGGATGCGGCTGGTCTCGGCGATGTGCGAGATGGCCGAGAGGCCGTAGCCGGTGTGGGTGAAGTCGCGGCAGGTCTCCTGGCTGAGACCGTTCACGAAGGTCGACTGCCCCTGCCAGTACGTGACGATCTTGTCCCGGGTGTTCAGGTTCTGGCTCGGTACGGTCTTCGGCAGCGCCCCGTCGGACTCCAGGTAGACGTAGGCGGCCGTGCGCGTGCGGAACTTCGCCATGGCCTTGTCGTACGACGCCTTGTCCTCCAGGAAGACGGAGATGCCGACGGCGGCCTCCATCATCGACAGCTCCCAGTTGCCGTTGGAGTTCGAGCCGTTGATGATCTCGGGCAGGTAGACGGTGCGGAGCAGGGTGGCGAAGCGGCCGGAGTGCGCCCAGGTGCCGGTGTAGGTGTGCTTGATGATCTCGGCGGCCTTCGGCCAGGAGGAGCCGGCCCAGCCGGTCTGCAGGGGCGCGTTGCTGTTGGTGTGGTCCTTGAGCACGGCGGACCAGGCGTCCATCAGCTCGATCGCCTTGCGTGCGTGGCGTTCGTCGCGGGTGAGGTACCAGGCGAGGGCGTGGGTGTACGCGGCGATCGCGTCCTCGCGCTCGTCGGTGCAGCCGAGGTTGGGGTGGGAGTACGAGCCGCATTCCACGACCGCCCGGGGCTTGGGCGTGCGGTTCAGGTCCGCGTACGTGCCGGCCATCATCTGGTCGAAGGCACCCTTCCAGGGCTGGGCGCCGGCGTTGACTTCGGACCGGGTGAAGTCCAGTTGGCCCTGGGAGACGGTGACTCCCGGGTGGACGAAGGTGGCGGGAGCGCTGGGTGCGGCGTCGGCGGGCCGGGTGAGGACACCGGCGACGAGGGCGGCCGAGGCCGCGAGGAGAGCGGTTCTGCGCATACGTGGGGGCCTTCCGTTCTCGTATGTGAACGTGAAGCGCCTTTATGAACAGACGCGTGGACGGAGACGGTAGGTACAGACCAATGGGCCGTCAAGGTTCCGCGCATGAGAAAGGGCCGCGCCCCCGCGGGGGTACGGCCCTGGTGTCCCGGTGTGCTCAGCGGACCTCGGTGATCTCCGGTCCGCGCTGGAGCTGGCCCATTCCGCCGGCGAAACGGGAGCCCTCCTCCTGCTGGACGCCCTCGGGGACCATCTGGGCGTCGTTCGGCAGCTTCAGGACGATCGGGTCGCGGGGCGCCATCGGGCCCTCGCCGCGGACCACGACCGTGTCGCGGAAGATCTGCTCGAGCAGCCCGGCGGCCTGCGGCTGCACCGCGCCCTGGCCCGAGATGACTCCGCGCAGGAACCAGCGGGGGCCGTCCACGCCGACGAACCGCACGACCTGGAAGCCACCGGTGCCGTCCGGCAGTTGCACGGGCACCTGGGCGCGCAACTCCCAGCCCAGTGGCCCTTCGACCTCGTCGACGATGCCGCCCTGCTGGGTGATGCCGGTGCCGATCTCCTCGCGCACCTCGCCCCAGATGCCCTCGCGCTTGGGAGCGGCGAAGCCCTGCAGCTGGATGGCGCTGTCGCGCAGCACAACCGTCGCCGCGACGATCGCGTCGCCCGCGACCTCGACCCTGAGCTCCATGCCGTCGACGCCCGGCACGAACAGACCGCCCAGGTCGACCCGGCCTTCGCCCGGGTCACGGACCTCGGAGCTGTCCCACGGGCCGTCGGGGCGCGGCGCGGGCTCCAGCCTCAGGCGCTCGCGCTCTTCGTCCGCCTCGGTGTCGACACCGTCGACGACCTGCTCGGTCTCGCCGGCCGCGTCCTCGGCGGCATCCCTCTTCTTGCGACGTCCGAACACGTCACTGTCCTTCCCGGTCGGATACGACCGAAGCGTATCGATTCCCACCCGCCTGACCGCCCAGGGCGGCCTGACCGCTTGTGCCGCTCGTCCCGTCCACCGCGGCATGGCCTCCGGTGGACCCGAAGCCCCCCTCGGCCCGCGCGGAGCCGGGAAGTTCCGCCACCTCCTGGAAGCGGACCCTCTCGACCTGCTGGACGACCAGTTGGGCAATCCGGTCGAAGCGCTCGAACCGCACGGCCTCGCGCGGGTCGAGATTCACCACGATCACCTTGATCTCCCCACGGTACCCGGCATCCACCGTCCCCGGGGCATTCACCAGGGCGACGCCGCAGCGAGCGGCCAGACCGGATCGCGGGTGCACGAAGGCCGCGTACCCCTCGGGCAGCGCCACAGACACGCCCGTGGGCAGGACGGCCCGTTCGCCCGGCTCCAGTCGGCACGCCTCGGTGGTGCGCAGATCTGCTCCGGCGTCCCCGGGCTGCGCATACGACGGAAGCGGCACCTCCGGATCGAGGCGCCGGATCAGCACGTCCAGCGGCGGCCGGGCCCCGGGACGTGCGGGAGCCAGGGGGCTACCCGTGTTCATGGGGCTGCCCGGGTCCGCGGGGCTGCCGGGGTCCGCGGGGCTCAAGGGGCTGTCCGGGCTTGCGGTGCCCAGGAGGTTGCTGCCCCGGCCTGCGGTCTCGGCGCTCACGGGTTCACCTCGAAGGCACGGGCGCGCCGGATCTGGTCCGGGTCGTTCATGGCCGCCTGGATCTCCTCCTGGCGGCCGTGGTCGACGAAGTGGTCGACCTTCACCTCGATGAAGAGCGCGTCGGCGCGCACGGCGACAGGCCCGTCGGGGCCGCCGACGCGTCCGGTCGCGGTGGAGTAGATCTTCCGCCCCGCCACGGCCGTCACCTCCGCCTCCAGATGGAGGGTCGTGCCGACGGGCACGGGCCGTACGAAGTCGGTCTCCAGCCGCCCGGTCACCGCGATGGTGCGCAGCAGCCAGTTCAGCGAGCCGAGGGTCTCGTCCAGCGCGGAGGCGAGCACGCCGCCGTGCGCGAGGCCCGGCGCGCCCTGATGGGCGGGCTGGACGGTGAACTCGGCGGTGAGCGACACGCCCTCGCCGGCCCGCGCCTCCAGGTGCAGTCCGTGCGGCTGGTCGCCACCACAGCCGAAACACTGGCCGTAGTGGGCGCCGAGGAGCTCACCGGGCGCGGGCGCGTCCGGGTGCCGCACCGGTTGCACGGCGTCGGCGGGAGGCTGAAGAGCTGGGGAAGTACCACTCACAGCCGGAGACCTTACCCGCGCGTCGGCCCCTGCCGGACACCGTGTCAAGCTTGGCTCCATGCAGCTCTCCGCCGCCCCGTACGAAGAACGCCTGACCGCCCCGCGGACCTGGTGGCTGATCTCGTTCCTGGTGGGCGTCTCGATGGCCCTGATCCTGCTCCCCTTCGGCACGCTGCCGATGCTGGGCGGCCTGGCCGGGGGCACTGCGGTCGCGGCCGTCGCCGCGAGTTCCTACGGCGCGGTGCGCATCCGCGTGGTCGGCGACTCCCTGATCGCGGGCGAGGCGAAGATCCCGCTGGCGGCACTGGGCGAGGCGGAGGTGCTGGACGCGGAGGAGGCCCGCGCCTGGCGCACCTACAAGGCCGACCCGCGCGCCTTCCTCCTGCTGCGCGCGTACATCCCCACGGCCCTGCGCGTGGAGGTCACGGACCCGCAGGACCCGACTCCGTACCTGTACCTGTCCACGCGCGAGCCGGAGCGCCTGGCGGAGGCACTGCGGACCGCGAAGCCGTAGCACACCCGCACGGGAGGTCACCCGGTCAGTGTGTTGACGGGCCCCGGCCCGCCCCGGCCGGCGCCCGCGTCGTCTCAGTGCCCGTCTCCGCGCCGGCTGCCGTGGCCGCCGTCGCCGCGCCGACGGGGCTGGTGGCGGCCCAGTGGGTCGTGCGTGATCTCGCCCATCTCCAGGGCGTCGGCGGGACGTTCCAGGGTGGGGAGCGCCTCCAGGGCCTCCCAGGGCACCTGGATCTTGCGCAGGTCCCGGCGGATCCGCACGGCGAGCTTTCTCGTCTCGCCGCGGTTCATGGCCGCCCCTACGGCGGCGCCCACCATGAAGGGCATCAGGTTGGGCATGTTGCGGAGCGTGCGCTTCATGATCCGCTGCCGCAGGTCGCGTTTCATGCGGCTGTTCAGCGCCGTGCTGAGGGTCGACGGCTTGGACGCGTCGATGCCCCGCTCCCCCGACCAGGAGTCGAGGTACGCAGTGCTGCGCTGCTTGAGGTTGCCGGGCGGTCGTACGCCGTAGACCTCGTGGAGCTCGGCGATGAGCTTCAGCTCGATCGCGGCGACGCCGGTGACCTCGGCGGCCAGTTCCGTCGGCATCGCCGGGGGCACGGGGAGCATCGCGGCCGCGCCGATGCCGGCGCCGACCGTAGCCGTCGCCGTCGCGGCGCCCGCCACGAGCTTGTCCGCCAGCTCCTCGGGGCCGAGGCCCGGGAACTGCTTGCGCAGCGTCGCAAGGTCCCGCACGGGGACGCGCGGGGCCAGCTCGATGATGCGGTCGGCGAGGTAGGCGAGTCCGGCACGCGCCCGGTCGCCGCCCTTGCGGGCGCCTTCCCTGGCACGCTCCCGGATCGTCCCCGCCCGCCGTCTCGCGACGGGTGCGGGGACGTCCACGGACGCCGGGAGGTCACCCCGGTCCGCTGCCGGTTCGAGCGAGGCCGTTTCCGGACCGGTCGAGCCCCGCTCGTCGTCACGCGCGCCGTACCGCGGGCCGTGGATCGGCCCTTCGTCCGCTTTCCGTTTGGAGAAGCGGCGCTTCCAGGGAGGGGTCGAGCCAGTCACGGCCGACCCGTCCTCAGTCGCAGTCGCGGCAGATCGGCTGACCGTTCTTCTCGCGGGCCAGCTGGCTGCGGTGGTGCACCAGGAAGCAGCTCATGCACGTGAACTCGTCCTGCTGCTTCGGGAGCACCCGGACGGCCAGTTCCTCGTTCGAGAGGTCGGCTCCGGGCAGCTCCAGGCCTTCGGCGGCCTCGAACTCGTCGACGTCCACGGCGGAAGCCGACTTGTCGTTCCTCCGGGCCTTCAGCTCTTCGAGGCTGTCCGAGTCGACGTCGTCGTCGGTCTTGCGTGGAGTGTCGTAATCGGTTGCCATGGTCGCTCTCCCCCTCTGGGTGTCTGCGGTGTCTCCAGCGCACGTAACGCGTGAGAGGCCGGACTTGTGCCCGACCTGAGGCGGAGATTTTGCCTCACATCAAGGTCTGTTACTCAATCGACACCCAACCGGACTCCTGACGAGTGATCGGCTTGGATGGCGATGGGGACCGTACACGGTCCGAATGCTGCGCGCCAAAGGCGTCTCACCGTGTACTTCCCGTGATCAAGACCCCCGAAAACCGGGATTTTCCCGGCTTTACGACAGCGCGCATGATCACGGAGAGTAGATGACCGGAAAGGCGCCCCTGTGATCGATCACACACGGCGCACGCGCGGCGAAGATAAAAAAATTCCGCGCAAAGCGAACATCCCCGAGTGCCACCGAGTTGATCGGCGACATGATCTCAGATCGGCAGCGTGACGCGCATGACGAGTCCACCCCCCTCACGCGGCTGGGCATAGATGTGCCCGCCGTGCGCCCGGGCCACCGACCGGACGATGGACAGCCCGAGCCCCACGCCCTTGTCGCTGCCCGTCCGCTCCGTGCGCAGCCGCCGGAACGGCTCGAAGAGGTTGTCGATCTCGTAGGCCGGTACGACCGGGCCCGTGTTGGAGACGACCAGGACCGCCTGGCCGTGCTCGACGTCGGTCGTGACCTCGACCCAGCCGTCCTCCGCCACGTTGTAGCGCACGGCGTTCTGCACGAGGTTGAGCGCGATCCGCTCCAGCAGCACGCCGTTGCCCTGCACCACCGCCGGTTTCTGCTCGCCGCGGATCGCGACGCCCCTGCTCTCCGCCTCGCCGTGCACCTGGTCGATGGCCTGCGAGGCGACCTCGGCGAGGTCCACGGGTCCCCGCTCGACGATCTGGTTGTCGCTGCGGGCGAGCAGCAGCAGCCCCTCGACGAGCTGCTCGCTGCGCTCGTTGGTGGCCAGCAGCGTCTTGCCGAGCTGCTGCAGCTCCATCGGGGCGTTCGGGTCGGACAGGTGCACTTCCAGCAGCGTGCGGTTGATCGCCAGTGGCGTGCGCAGTTCGTGCGAGGCGTTGCCGACGAAGCGCTGCTGGGCCGTGAAGGCGCGCTGCAGCCGCTCCAGCATGTCGTCGAAGGTGTCGGCCAGCTCCTTCAGCTCGTCGTCCGGGCCGTCCAGCTCGATCCGGCGGGACAGGTCGGACCCGGCCACCGCCCGGGCGGTACGGGTGATCCGGCCCAGCGGCGACAGGACGCGTCCGGCCATCGCGTAGCCGAAGGCGAAGGCGATGACCGCGAGGCCCAGCAGGGCCAGCAGGGAGCGGCTGAGGAGGTCGTCCAGGGCGTGCCGGCGCTGCTCGTTGACGCACGCGTTCATCGCGTCGTTGAACTCGCTCGGTGACGCCTGGTCGGGCAGGTTGCAGATGTCGCTGGTGACCTTGCCCTCGACGATCTTGAAGGGCAGGTCACTGCCCACGTGCAGTGCCTGCGCGGCCAGCAGATAGATGATCGACAGCAGCAGGATGCCGGCGATCAGGAACATGCCGCCGTAGAGCAGCGTGAGCCTTATGCGGATGGTCGGGCGCAGCCACGGAAAGGGCGGCACGGGCCTTCTGGGGTCCCAGGTGGGCTTGGGGGGCGCCTGCGGGGGCGCGGGAGTCGTGGCCACGGGGATCAGATCCGGTAGCCCGAGCCGGGGACGGTGACGATCACCGGCGGCTCGCCCAGCTTGCGGCGCAGGGTCATGACCGTCACGCGCACGACGTTGGTGAACGGGTCGGTGTTCTCGTCCCAGGCCTTCTCCAGGAGCTGCTCCGCGGAGACGACGGCGCCCTCGCTGCGCATCAGCACCTCGAGGACCGCGAACTCCTTGGGGGCGAGCTGGACCTCGTGGCCGTCGCGGAAGACCTCGCGGCGGTTGGGGTCCAGCTTGATCCCGGCGCGCTCCAGGACGGGCGGCAGGGGCACGCTGGTGCGCCGGCCGAGGGCACGCACCCGCGCGATGAGCTCACTGAACGCGAACGGCTTGGGCAGGTAGTCGTCGGCGCCGATCTCCAGCCCCTCGACCCGGTCGCTGACGTCGCCGGAGGCCGTCAGCATCAGCACGCGCGTGGGCATGCCCAGTTCGACGATCTTGCGGCAGACGTCGTCACCGTGCACGACAGGGAGGTCGCGGTCGAGGACGACCACGTCGTAGTCGTTGACGCCGATGCGCTCCAGGGCGGCCGCGCCGTCGTACACGACGTCGACGGCCATGGCCTCCCGGCGCAGTCCGGTGGCCACCGCATCGGCGAGCAGCTGCTCGTCCTCGACGACGAGTACGCGCACGTTCGTGGTCCTTCCTCATGTCCCACCCACGCGGCCCTGCACCGGGCACACGTGGGCAGGGGTCTTCGACGATGCCTTGGTGTGTTGCCCTCCATCCTGCCCTTTTCGGCCATAAGTCGGAGGTAAGGCGGGTGAGGGAGCGGTGGCCCGAGGGGGAATACGAGATTTTCTCCGGCGGTTAGGTTTCCACGGAACGGAGCTTGGGGAGGACGGCTTTACATCCCACGATCACGCTTTGTCGGCGCCGCACCACCATGCGGTGCGCATCAATCCGCTTGCCGCAGGGCGGGCGTGGGTGTCCGGCACCGTCGCCGCCCGGCCGAGCGGCGCTGGGCATCCACATGCGGCGTGATCGTCCCTTCCGAACGGCACACCCCCGTGCCATCGACCCACGACCCAGGACGAGGGGGCGCAGCATGGACGCTTTCACCGCAGGACTTCTGCAGCGCATAAGGGCGACCGAGTCCGATCTGTCCCGGGCTCGAGACGAGGGCGACGAGTTCCTCGTCGACGTGGAGCAGGGCGAGCTCGACGACCTGCACCGTCTCGCTGCCGAGCATGGTGTGCAGGTCGGCGCCACGAGCGTCTGATCAGGCCGTACGCGACGGGCCCCGGCGAATCCAGCGCCGGGGCCCGTCGCGTTGTCATAGGGGCTCGTTCACCTGAGGTTCAGTGCGCCGTCGTCGTGCGGTGCGGTGTTTCTGGGTCCGCTCCGTCCGCTCCGCCCGCTCCGCCCGCTCCGCCCGCTCCGCCCGCTCCGCCCGCTCCGTCCGCTCCGTCCACTCAGTCGTGCCAGGCTCCGAAATCCTCCAGGAGGCGCTGGAGGGGCTCGAAGACGCCCGGGGTACCGGCGACCGTCAGATCACCCGAGGGGCGCTCACCGGGGCGTCCACCGGTCTGCGCGCCCGCCTCCCGGGCGATCAGGTCCCCGGCCGCGAGGTCCCATGGGTGCAGGCCCCGCTCGTAGTAGCCGTCGAGGCGCCCCGCGGCCACGTCGCACAGGTCGACCGCGGCCGAGCCGCCACGCCGGATGTCGCGCAGCAGCGGGATCAGCCGCTGTGCCACGTCGGCCTGGTGGGCCCGGACGTCGGCGACGTAGTTGAAGCCCGTCGACACCAGCGCCTGGTCCAGAGGCGGCGCGGGGCGGCAGGCCAGCCTGCGCTCGCCGTCCCAGGCGCCCGTGGCCCAGGCGCCACGGCCGCGCACCGCGTGGAACGTCTCGCCGCGCATCGGGGCCGTGACGACTCCGACGACGGTCTCACCGTCCTGCTCGGCGGCGATGGAGACGGCCCAGGTGGGCAGCCCGTACAGGTAGTTCACGGTGCCGTCGAGCGGGTCGATCACCCAGCGGACACCGCTCGTGCCCTCGGTGGAGGCGCCCTCCTCGCCGAGCACGCCGTCGTCCGGGCGGCGCTCGGCGATCAGACCCGTGATCAGCTTCTCCGCCGCGATGTCCATCTCGGTGACGACGTCGATGGGGCTGGACTTGGTCGCGGCGACCGCGAGATCGGCCGGACGTCCGTCCCTCAGCAGCGCCCCGGCGCGGCGGGCGGCTTCCTGGGCGAGGTCGAGCAGGTCCGTGTGCAGGGGGTCGGTCACGGGGCTCCTCACGCGTAGGTGCTGTCGGCGCCCGCGGCGGCGGGCCGGGGGGCGCGGGCCGGGCAGCAGCCGACCGGACAGAGGTTGTGGCTCGCCCCGAGGGCGCCGAGGGCGCAGGGGGTGACCTCCTGCCCGCGCTCGACGGCGGCCCGCTCTGTGACGAGCTCGCGGATCGCGGCGGCGAACCTGGGGTCGGCGCCGACGGTGGCCGAGCGCCGCATCGGCAGCCCGAGTTCCTCGGCCCTGGCCTTGGCCTCCGTGTCGAGGTCGTAGAGGACCTCCATGTGGTCGGAGACGAAGCCGATCGGGGCGATGACGACCGCCGGGACACCGGCCGCGTGCCGCTCGTCGAGGTGGTCGCAGATGTCGGGCTCCAGCCACGGGATGTGCGGGGCGCCGGAGCGGGACTGGTAGACGAGCTGCCAGGGGTGGTCGACGCCGGTGCGCTCACGGACGGCGTCGGCGATCTGCTGCGCCACGTCCAGGTGCTGCTTCACGTAGGCGCCGCCGTCGCCGTGCTCCTCGACGGGGCCGGAGGTGTCGGCGGAGGCCGTGGGGATCGAGTGGGTCGAGAAGGCGAGGTGCGCCCCGTCCCGGACGTTCTCGGGGAGCTCGGCGAGGGACTGGAGCACGCCGTCGATCATGGGCTCCAGGAAGCCCGGGTGGTTGAAGTAGTGCCGCAGCTTGTCGACCTTCGGCAGCTCCAGACCCTCCGCCTCCAGGGTCGCGAGCGCGTCGGCGAGGTTCTCGCGGTACTGGCGGCAGCCCGAGTAGGAGGCGTAGGCGCTGGTGGCGAGGACCAGGATGCGGCGGCGGCCGTCGTGGACCATCTCGCGCAGGGTGTCCGTCAGGTACGGCGCCCAGTTGCGGTTGCCCCAGTAGACCGGCAGGTCCAGGCCGTGGTCGGCGAAGTCCTTGCGCAGGGCGTCCAGCAGGGCGCGGTTCTGGTCGTTGATCGGGCTGACCCCGCCGAACAGGAAGTAGTGCTGCCCGACTTCCTTGAGGCGTTCCTTGGGGATGCCGCGTCCGCGTGTCACGTTCTCCAGGAACGGAACCACGTCGTCCGGGCCTTCCGGGCCACCGAACGAGAGCAGGAGCAGGGCGTCGTAGGGGCTGACATCACGCGCGTCTGGCATACGTCGATCCTGCCACCCTGCACCGACAGCCGGAAAACGACGGGGTGCCACCGGCGCGGCTGCGAAGGCGGGGGCGAAACACGGCCGGGGCGGAGGTGGGGGGCGAAACACGGCCCGGGCGGACGGGCGCTCGCCGGGGTGAGCCGATGCGGGGCCGGACGGTCACGTCGGGCGATTCCGAGCGGTCGGGCGGGCACGTCTGACGACTCCGCGCGGCCGAACGGGCACGTCTGACGACTGCGCGCGGCCCCGCCGGGGGCGCTTCGCGGCGCTGCTGTGCGGAGCCGGGCGGACGCGTCGGGCGATGTCGTGCGGGGCCGCCGGACGGGTGTCGTCGGGGCGGCGTGGGTCGTAAGCTGTGTCGACTGCGTTCGCAGCTTACTGAGCTTTTCCGGAGACCCCGTTGCCCAGCCCCTACCGCGCTCTGTTCGCAGCCCCCGGCTCCAAGAGCTTCTCCGCTGCGGGCTTCCTCGGCCGGATGCCGCTGTCGATGATGGGCATCGGCGTCGTCACCATGGTCTCCCAGCTCACCGGCCGGTACGGACTGGCCGGTGCTCTCTCGGCGACCATCGCGCTGGCCGCCGCGGTGGCCGGGCCCCAGGTGTCCCGCCTGGTCGACCAGCACGGGCAGCGGCGGGTGCTGCGCCCGGCCACGCTGATCTCGCTCACGGCCGCCGCGGTCCTGCTGTTCGCCGCGCACTACGGATGGCCGGACTGGGTGCTGTTCGTGGCCTGCGCCGGCATCGGCTGCGTGCCGAGTGTCGGCGCGATGATCCGGGCCCGCTGGGCGGCGCTGTACCGGGGCACGCCGCAGCTGCACACCGCCTACTCGTTCGAGTCCGTGGTGGACGAGGTGTGCTTCGTCTTCGGGCCGATCATCTCCATCGGCCTGTCCACCGCCTGGTTCCCGGAGGCCGGCCCGCTGCTCGCCGCGTGCTTCCTGGCCGCCGGCGTCTTCTGGCTGACCGCGCAGCGCGCCACCGAACCCGAACCGCACCCCCGGCAGCGGACAGGGGGCGGCGGCAGCGCGCTGCGGGCACCGGGGCTCCAGGTCCTGGTGGCCACCTTCGTCGCCACGGGCGCGATCTTCGGGGCCGTCGACGTGGTCACGGTGGCCTTCGCCGACGAGGAGGGGCACAAGGCCGCGGCGAGCGTCGTCCTCGCCGTGTACGCGGCGGGCTCCTGCGTGGCGGGCATGGTCTTCGGGCTGCTGCACTTCGCCGGGGCGCCGGAACGACGGTGGCTGCTGGGCGTGTGCGCCATGGCCGTGAGTATGATCCCCCTCCTACTGGTCGGGAACTTGCCGTTTCTGGCCGTGGCGCTGTTCGTTGCGGGTCTGTCCATCGCGCCGACGATGATCACGACCATGTCCCTCATCGAAGAGCACGTACCACGCGCGCAGCTCACCGAGGGCATGACCTGGGTGAGCACCGGGCTCGCGGTGGGAGTCGCACTGGGCTCCTCCGCGGCCGGCTGGGTGATCGACGCGGCCGGGGCGCGTGCGGGGTACGGGGTTCCGGCGGTGGCCGGGGCCGTCGCGGTCGCGGTGGGTTTCCTCGGGTTCCGCCGGCTCAAGCGACCGGCACCGGGTCGGGGAGGCTCCGTTGAGCAGCACAGCGAACGGAAAGAACGGCACGTGGCGTAACTGGGGCGGCAACGTCTCGGCACGTCCCGCGCGGGAGGTCACCCCTGCCTCCGTCGACGAGCTGGCCGCTGCCGTGCGGCGGGCCGCCGAGGACGGGCTGAAGGTGAAGGCGGTCGGCGCGGGGCACTCGTTCACCTCCATAGCCGCGACGGACGGTGTGCTGATCCGTCCGCAACTGCTGACCGGCATCCGCAGTATCGACCGCGAGAACATGACGGTCACGGTGGAGGCCGGCACTCCGCTCAAGAGGCTCAATGTGGCCCTGGCTCGTGAGGGCCTGTCGCTCACGAACATGGGCGACATCATGGAGCAGACGGTCTCCGGAGCCACCAGCACCGGCACCCACGGCACGGGCCGCGACTCCGGCTCGATCGCCGCCCAGATCAAGGGCCTGGAGCTGGTCACCGCCGACGGTTCGGTTCTCACCTGCTCCGAGAAGGAGAACCCGGAGGTCTTCGCCGCCGCCCGCATCGGCCTCGGCGCCCTGGGGCTCGTCACCGCCATCACCTTCGCCGTCGAGCCGGTGTTCCTGCTCACGGCCCGCGAGGAGCCGATGCCGCTGGACCGGGTCCTGGCGGACTTCGAGGAACTCTGGGCCGAGAACGAGCACTTCGAGTTCTACTGGTTCCCGCACACCGGCAACACCAACACCAAGCGCAACAACCGCAGCGCGGGCCCGGAGAAGCCCGTGCCGCAGCTCAAGAGCTGGATCGAGGACGAGCTCCTCTCCAACGGGGCGTTCCAGGTGGCCAACTGGGTCGGCCGCGCGGTGCCCGCCACGATCCCCGCGATCGCCCAGGTCTCCAGCAAGGCCCTGTCCGCGCGGACGTACACGGACATCCCCTACAAGGTGTTCACCTCCCCGCGCCGGGTGCGCTTCGTGGAGATGGAGTACGCCGTTCCGCGCGCGGCCCTCGTAGAGACGCTGCGCGAACTGAAGGCGATGGTCGACCGCTCCGGCCTCAGGGTCAGCTTCCCGGTCGAGGTGCGCACCGCCCCCGCCGACGACATCACCCTGTCCACCGCTTCCGGCCGGGACAGCGCGTACATCGCCGTGCACATGTTCCGGGGGACGCCCTACCAGCGGTACTTCACGTCCGCCGAGCGCATCTTCACCGCCCACGAAGGCCGTCCGCACTGGGGGAAGATCCACACCCGGGACGCCGAGTACTTCTCCCGGGTGTATCCGCGCTTCGGCGAGTTCACGGCGCTGCGGGATCGTCTGGATCCTGATCGGCGGTTCCAGAACGACTACTTGCGGCGGGTTCTGGGGGCGTAGAGGGCGCACCGGGGGTGGCGCTCCCGGCCTCCTCGCTCCCCGTGCCACCCGGGGAGGCGACCGGGCCGGGCCCCGTTCTCACGGTGGCGGGAGCCCGAGTCACCGGAGTTGCCGGAGCCGGACGTACCGAATGAACCAGAACCGCCCGAACCGCCCGAATGATCCGGCACCGTGGCACTCCCACCCGAGAACGCGTCGCCGTTCGCGGCGCTGCGACCCCCACCGAGACGGTGACCCGACGCCACCTCGCAGGCGATGATTCCGGCCATCGTCACACCGAAGGCGACGGCCGCCGCGAGAACGGACCGCTTGAGGCACCCGGCCCGCGCAGCACCGAACTCGCCCGGCCGAGAAGGAGTTTGACCGCCGCCTCGGCCATCGGCCGGACGCCCGTCACAGGTGGCGGGGAGGTGCGCTCGAAACCCTTGATTCCGATTCTGGTGACTTCGTGAAGTTCCCCACGTTCAAGATCGAGAGATGGGGGCAGGGGAGTCCAAGTCTCACCCCTTGCCAGAAGTTGGGCGGCGTGCCAATCCACGCACGTGGCCCGAATGGAGTACTGTTGCGAGCCCTGGGTCCGGTCTCCCGTCAGGGTGTACAGGGCCTTTAAGGACCGCCGGGAGGGGGCTAGTTGCACAGGGTGACAGAGTTCGTCACTTAGCGTTGCGAATAGGTAACCGTGCCATAACGGCGATCCAGGGCCCGCGCCCGACACGCCGGGCAACTCGGCAAGGTTGTGGCAGGCTGCACCCGGGCAGGCCACACTCGACTAGCGGAAGCAGCGACGCACGTGACGTCGGCAGGCACCACCCGGGAGGTCCCCATGCCCGAACTGCGTGTCGTGGCCGTCTCGAATGACGGCACACGGCTGGTGCTGAAGGCTGCCGACTCTACGGAGTACACGCTTCCGATCGACGAACGCCTGCGCGCAGCCGTGCGCGGCGACCGTCCCCGTCTCGGCCAGATCGAGATCGAGGTCGAAAGCCACCTCCGCCCCCGCGACATCCAGGCGCGTATACGTGCCGGCGCGACCGCTGAAGAGGTCGCGCAGATGGCCGGCATCCCCGTCGACCGGGTGCGCCGCTTCGAGGGCCCCGTGCTCGCCGAGCGTGCCTTCATGGCCGAGCGGGCCCGCAAGACGCCCGTCCGCCGCCCCGGCGAGAACTCCGGCCCGCCCCTGGGCGAGGCCGTGCAGGAGCGGCTGCTACTGCGGGGCGCCGACAAGGACTCCGTGCAGTGGGACTCGTGGCGCCGCGACGACGGCACCTGGGAAGTGCTGCTCGTCTACCGTGTCGCCGGCGAACCGCACTCGGCGAGCTGGACGTACGACCCGCCCCGGCGGCTCGTCCAGGCCGTCGACGACGAGGCGCGCTCCCTGATCGGCGAGTCCGACGACCTGTCCGCGCCCGAGCCGAGCTTCCCGTTCGTGCCCAGGATCGCCCGGCTGCCGCGCGACAGACCGCTGGACCGCCCCGAGCGGCCCAGCCTGCCCGCGCAGGCGTCCGAGCCCCTCGAGGAGACCACGGGCGAGCGCGACTCGCTGACCAGCCTGCTCGAGGCGGTGCCGAGCTTCCGCGGTGACCTGGTCGTTCCGGAACTCCCCCCGGCGGAGCCCGAGGAGGAGCCCGTGGTCGCCGAGATCGAGGAGGAGGAGCCCCCGGCTCCCGCCGCTTCGGCCGGTTCCGCCTACGCGGACGTCCTCATGCCGCGCAGCGTGGGCAGCCACCGCGACCGGCTGATCGGTGCCACCGACCGCCAGGCCGAGGCGGACGGTGTGCGCCCCGGGCGCAGGGCGGCCGTCCCGAGCTGGGACGAGATCGTGTTCGGGACCCGGCGCAAGAAGCAGGAGTAGCCGAACCGGCCGTTGAGCGACGAGGGGCCGCGCCGTCCGGGCGCGGCCCCTCGTCGTGTCGGATCACTGTCGTGTCGGATCACTGTCGTGCCTGTCACTGTCGTGTCAGATCACCGTCGTGTCAGTCACTGTCGCTCCGGGTCACTGTCGTGTCAGGTCACTGCGGGTCCGGACCCACGGCCACCGGCCGGTCCGGGTCCGAGGACCACTCCGACCACGACCCCACGTACAGCTCGGCCGGAATGCCGGCGGCGGCCAGGGCCAGCACCTGGTGCGCGGCGGAGACACCCGAACCGCAGTACACGCCCACCCGCGACCCCTCGGTCACGCCCAGGCCCTTGAACCGCTCCCGCAGTTCCGCGGTGGGCAGGAAGCGCCCGTCGGCGCCGACGTTCTCCGTGGTGGGCGCCGACACCGCGCCCGGAATGTGCCCGGCCACGGGGTCGATCGGCTCCACCTCACCCCGGTACCGCTCCCCCGCCCGCGCGTCCAGCAGCACCCCGGAGCGGGCCAGCGCGGCGGCGGCATCCGCGTCCAGCAGCCCCGTCGCCCCCGGCTCAGGCACGAAGTCGCCCTCCTCCACCGTCGGCACGGACTGCTCCAACGGCCCCTCCCAGGACGGCAACCCGCCGTCGAGGACTCGCACCTCCGGGTGACCCGTCCAGCGCAGCAGCCACCAAGCCCGGGCCGCCGCCCACCCCTGGCCGCCGTCGTAGACGACGACCGGTGTTCCGGCCGAGACGCCGGCCCGGCGCATCGCGGCACCGAAGTGCGCCAGGTCCGGCAAGGGGTGCCGGCCGCCTGCCCCCGGCGCGGAGGCCAACTCCCGGTCCAGGTCGACGTACACGGCCCCGGGCAGGTGTCCCGCCTCGTACGCGGCGCGGCCGTCGAACGGAGGCTCGCCGGCGGCCTTGGCCGCGGTGAGCTGCCAGCGGACGTCGAGCAGGACGGGCGGCCGGGCACCCGCCAGGTCCTTCGCGAGATCGGATGCGCTGATGATGGCGTTCATGGCCCCCATCCTCGCGCACGGGGTGGCCGAGCCGCCCTCGTCCGGCTACTCTGCTCGGCCGGAGCGCGGCGATCACTCGGCGTACGGGAACAAGCACATGCTGTACAGCTGAACGACATCTGCCGACAAGCGCGCCGCGAGGGACGGGTGCCCGCAGATCGGGCATTCTCCCGGACATGGGACGCCCCACAGGGCCGCCCCACCAGGCTGCGGAGAGCACGGCCACCGCGAGGCCGAGAAGAGAGTGACGATGACCGACGCACGGGGGTCCGCCGGACCGAACGGCGACACACCCGCTCGGCACGCGCCCGGCGCGCCCTGCTGGGTGAGTCTGATGGTGCACGGCCCGGACGCGACCGAGGAGTTCTACGGCGCGCTGTTCGGCTGGGAGTTCCGGCCGGGCCCCCAGCAGCTCGGCCCGTATGTGCGCGCCCTGCTGGACGAGCGTGAGGTGGCCGGTATCGGACGACTGCCCCCGGACCGCCACCTGCCCATCGCGTGGACGCCCTACTTCGCCTCGCGGGACGTCGATCTGACGGCCGAGACGGTGCGCAGCCGCGGCGGCACGATCGGGGTGGGCCCGCTCGACGTGGCCGACGCCGGCCGTCTGGCCATCGGTTCCGACCCCTCGGGCGCGGTCTTCGGCATCTGGCAGGCCGCCGCGCACCTCGGCACCGCCGTCGCGGGGGTCCCCGGCACCCCCGCCTGGAACGAGCTGCTGACCTTCGAGTCGGCCGGTGTCGCCAAGTTCTACCGCACGGTGTTCGGTTACGAGGAGGAGCCGGGAGTCCGCGCCGACGTCGACTACGTGTCCCTGCACCTCGACGGCGAGCCCGTCGCCGGCATCCGCGGCCTGGGACACGCCCTGCCCCGCGACCAGGGGCCGCACTGGGTCACGTACTTCCAGGTGGCCGACGTGGACGACGCCTCGGAACACCTCGTCCGTCTCGGCGGACAGGTCCTGGAGCCGGTGCACGACACGGCCCGCGGGCGGGTGGCGAAGGTGGCCGACCCGGAAGGCGCGCGGTTCGCACTGCTGCAACGGCCGAGCTGACGTACGGCGAGCCGGTCTCGGGTCAGGCGGACGTCACCGGCAGCACGTCCGGGGACAGGGCCGCCGCCCGCGCCGATGCCGCGGTCATCCGACGGCGGTGGTGGCGCCGGCACAGCACCTCGTAGCCGACCTCGTCGGCGGAGTGGGTGACATCGCCGACGACCACCTGAGCGCCCTCGACGACCATCACCCCGCCTATCGTGCGGGCGTTGTGCGTGGCGCGGGCTCCGCACCAGCACAGGGCCTCCACCTGGAGGACCTCGACCCGGTCGGCCAGCTCCACCAGCCGCTGCGAGCCGGGGAACAGCTTGGAGCGGAAGTCGGTCGTGATGCCGAAGGCGTAGACGTCGAGACCCAGGTCGTCCACCACGCGGGCGAGTTGGTCGATCTGCTCGGGCGCGAGGAACTGCGCCTCGTCGGCGATCACGTAGTCCGCGCGCCCGCCCTGGGAGAGGTGGTCGACGAGGTGGCCGTAGAGGTCCTGTCCGTCCCCGACCTCGACCGCGTCCGTCACCAGACCGAGGCGGGAGGAGAGCTTGCCCTCGCCGGCGCGGTCGTCGCGGGAGTAGATCATGCCCTGCAGACCGCGCGCCGAGCGGTTGTGCTCGATCTGGAGAGCCAGCGTCGACTTCCCGCAGTCCATCGTTCCGCTGAAGAACACCAGCTCGGGCATGTGGAGTTGAGTACCTTTCGGCGTGAGAGGCCGGGGCGGGGCCGGGTCGGGAGCGTGCTTCGGGTCAGGAGCGTACTTCGAGCAGGGGGACCAGCTGCTCGGCGGGGGTCATCGAACCGTGGTTGCCGACCATCGCCGACTCCTTCGGCTCCCGCTCGGAGGCGATGAGCAGGACGTCGTCCCGCGCGGCCGCGACCACGTCGCCGATCCTGCCGTACACCCGTTCGTCGATCCGCGGGCCGAACCAGCCCGCGGCGATGGCCTCGTCACGGGACGCGACCCAGAACTGCTCGCCGAGCACCTCGCGCCAGCACGTCAGCACGTCGTTCGCCGCGCCGGGCACCGCGTAGACGTGGCGGGCGCGGCCCTCGCCGCCGAGCAGGGCGACACCGGCGCTCAGCTCCCAGTCCTCGTCGAAGTCGAACCGGTGCTGCTCGTCGAAGGGCACGTCGATCATGCCGTGGTCGGCGGTGACGTAGAGGGCGCTGCGCGGCGGCAGTTGCTCGGCCAGGCGCTGGACGAGGCGGTCGGCGTACATGAGCTGGCCGCGCCAGGTGTCGGAGTCGACACCGAAGCGGTGGCCGGCGCCGTCGACCTCGGCGAAGTAGGTGTACACCAGGGAGCGGTCGCCCGCGGCCAGTTGCTCGGCCGCCAGGTCCACGCGGTCCTCGCCGGACAGCCGCCCGAGGAACGTTCCTCCACTGAGCGCGACCTTGGTCAGCGGGGTGTTCTCGAAGGTCGGGGACGACACCTGCGCGGCGTGCACCCCGGCGGCGTGCGCCAGCTGGAAGACCGTGGGGTACGGCTGCCAGGGGCCGGGCGGGGTCCACGGCTGCCAGCGCAGCTGGTTCATCAGCTCGCCGGTGTCCGGGTTGCGGACGGTGTAGCCCGGCAGGCCGTGCGCGCCCGGGGGCAGACCGGTGCCGACGGAGGCGAGGGAGGTCGCCGTGGTCGCCGGGTAGCCGGCGGTGAGGGGACGCCCGGTGCCGCCGCGGGAGGTGGCGAGCAGGGACGTCATGAAGGGGGCGTCCTCGGGGTGCGCCTTCAGCTGCTCCCAGCCGAGCCCATCGATCAGGAACACGCAGTTCCGGTCGGCGGGGGTCAGCTCGGTGATCGCGGCGCTCATGTCCGGGACGCCCAGGCCGGCGGCCAGGGTGGGCAGGAGGTCGGCGAGTGATCCGCTGCCGTACTCGGGGGCCGGGGCGGAGGCGACGGTGAGCGGCTCGGGGTGCTGGTCCCACGCCGTCTGGAGCTGTGCCATCAGCGGGTCGTGTCCGCGGTCGCCTCGGAAAGGGCCTGCGCGAAGGCGAGCGCCTCACGCACGGTCTCCGGTCCGTCCCCGGCCTCGCTGACGCGCAGGCTGAGGTCGTCCGCCGTGGAGTTGCCCGTGTAGCCGTGGTCCGCCTCGCAGTTGGGGTCGCCGCAGGCGGCCGGCTCCAGGTCGATGCGGGAGACGGCACCCCAGCCGATGGTCAGGACGACTTCGCGGGGCAGGGTCCCCGGCTTGTACGACTCGGGGTTGGCGACCACACGGCTGACCACGACCGACGAGATGCGGCCGATCTTGACGGACTCCGTCGAGGTGGTGGCGTAGGGGGTCGGGGAGGTGCTGTCGGCGGCCTGTTCGTCGGTGTGGCTGACGATGAAGCGGGTGTCCGTGAGGACGAGCACGGTCACGTGCCGCCGCACCTCGTTCTGGTCGAACGTCGTCTCCTGGTGGACCAGGTACGACCGCATGGGCTCGCCGCCCACGGCGGCCTCCACCGCCTCGGCCACGAGGGCCGGGTAGTAGCCGCTGCGCTCGATCGCCGCCCGCAGCCCCTGGGTCGTCGTACTGGTCTTGGCCATGACGCCCATCCTACGGGGGACCACTGACTGCGAGGGACAGCTCGCCTGCTGTCAGTACGCGGGGAGCGTCCGCGGGCCGAGGTCGTCGCGGGCGGGAGGCGGCGCGAGGCGGACCGAGGCGCCGAGCACGCTCAGGCCGTGCGAGGCGACGACCACGGGCTCCAGGGTGACCGCGACGACCTCGGGGTGGTCGTCGACCAGCCGGGACACCCGCAGCAGCAGCTCCTCCAGGGCCCGCGTGTCGGCCGGTGCGGAGCCGCGCCAGCCGAACAGGAGGGGGGCGGTGCGGATCGAGCGCACCAGCGAGGTGGCCTCCCGGTCGGTGACCGGGATCAGCCGGTGAGCCGTGTCACCGAGCAGTTGCGAGGCGGCTCCGGCCAGCCCGAAGGAGAGCACCGCTCCGGCCGCGGGGTCGATGACGGCCCGTACGACGACGTCCACGCCGCGCGGCGCCATCCGCTGCACCACGGGCCGCAGCTCCTCGGGCGCCCCGAACAGCTCGGTCAACTCGGCGTACGCGCGGCGCAGTTGTTCCTCGTCCGCGAGATCGAGGCGGACGCCGCCCAGGTCGGCCCGGTGCCTCAGGTGCGGGGCGGTGGCCTTGAGGGCGACGGGGTGGCCGAGGGTGCGGGCGGCTTCCACGGCGTCGTCGGCAGTGGGGGCGGGCAGGGCGCGGTGGACCTGCACGCCGTAGTGGCCGAGGAGGTCGCAGGTCTCGTCCGCGCCGAGGGTGAGGCCCTGCCCGCGCGCGAGCAGGCCTTCGATCAGGGCCGCGGCGCCCCTTTCGTTGATGTCGTCGTACTCGGGCACCTTGCCGGGGTCGGCGGCGTCGCGCCGCCACTGCGCGTAGGCGACGGCCTGGCCGAGGGCCCGGACGGCGCGCTCGGCGGCGGGGTAGGCGGGGATGAGGCGGGTGTGGTCGGTGGCCTCGGCGGCGGGGATGAGACGGGTGTCCTCGGTGGCCTCGGCGGCGGGGACGCGGCCGGTGTCCTCGGTGCCCTCGGTGTCGACCCGCGCCTCGGGGGCCGGGGGTCGTCGCCCGGTGTGTGCCGGGCGTGGGACGTCGGCGGCGTCCGCCGCGGCCTGCGGTGCGGTGCTGGCCGCCGCCGACAGGGCCTCCGCGAGGCCGCCGAGCTCCACGTGGACCACCAGGACCGGCTTGCCGGGAGCCGCCGCCGATGCCGAGCGCAGGGCCTCGGCGAGAGCCGCGTCACCGACCGAGCCCTCCCCCACCGCCGGTATGGCGGTGACGACGACGGCGTCGCACCGGTCGTCGGCCAGCGCGTGGGACAGGGCCGTGTGGAAGTCGGCCGCGGAGGCCGCCGTGGTGAGGTCCTGCGGAGGGTGCGGCCTGAGGCCCTCGGCCAGGCACGCGTCGTACGTCAGCAGGCCGAGTGACTCGGAGTTGCCGAGGATCGCCACCCTGGGCCCGGCGGGCAGGGGCTGGCGGGCGAGGAGCAGGCCCGCGTCGACCAGCTCGGTGATGGTGTCGACGCGGATGACACCGGCCTGCCGCAGCAGCGCCGACACGGTCGCGTGCGGAAGCCGGGTCGCCCGCACGGCGTGCCCCTGGGGAGCGGCGCCGTGGCGTGCGCCCTGGACGACGACCAGGGGCTTGGCGGCGGCCGTACGGCGGGCGAGACGGGTGAACTTGCGGGGGTTGCCGATGGACTCCAGGTACATGAGGACGACGTCGGTGTCGGGGTCCTCGTACCAGTACTGCAGGACATCGTTGCCGGAGACGTCGGCGCGGTTGCCGGAGGAGACGAAGGTGGAGACGCCGGTGACGCCCGTGACGCCGCCGCCGCGCCGGTGCAGCCGGGACAGCAGGGCGACGCCGATGGCGCCGGACTGGGCGAACAGGCCGATCCGGCCCGGGCGCGGCACCTCGGGGGCGAGGGAGGCGTTGAGGCGTACCCGGGGTGAGGTGTTGATGATGCCGAAGGCGTTGGGGCCGATGATCCGCATGCCGTACGTACGCGCGTGCCGCACCAGGGCGCGCTGGCGTTCGCGCCCCTCGGGGCCGCTCTCGGCGTACCCGGCGGACACCACGACCAGCCCCTGCACGCCGTGTTCGCCGCACTCGGTGACGACCTCGGGGACGTGCTCGGCGGGGACGGCGACGACCGCGAGGTCGACCGGGCCGTCGATGTCCCGCACCGAACGGTGGGCGGGTACGCCGTCGAGCTCCTTGTGCCCCTCGGGGAGGGCCTTGTTCACCGCGTACAGGCGGCCGGTGAAGCCCGCGTCCCGGATGTTGCCCAGGACGCTGCGGCCCACGCCGCCCGGTGTGCGGCCGGCGCCGATGACGGCGACCGAGCCGGGGGCCAGCAGCCGCTGCACCGAGCGTGCCTCGGCGCGGTGTTCGCGCGCGTACTGCACGGCGAGGGAGCGGTCGGTGGGTTCGAGGTCGAACTCCAGACGGACGACGCCGTCCTCGAAGCTGCGCTTCTGGGTGTAGCCGGCGTCCGTGAACACCTTGATCATCTTGGTGTTGGCGGGCAGCACCTCGGCGGCGAAGCGGCGGATGCCGCGCTCGCGGGCGACGGCTCCGATGTGTTCGAGCAGGGCGGAGGCGACCCCGCGGCCCTGGTGGGCGTCCTGCACGAGGAAGGCGACCTCGGCCTCGTCGGCGGGTGCGGACGCGGGCGTTCCGTCTGCGCCGATCCGGTCGTAGCGTACGGTGGCGATGAACTCGCCGCCGACCGTGGCCGCGAGTCCCACCCGGTCCACAAAGTCGTGGTGCGTGAAGCGGTGGACGTCCTTGGCGGACAGGCGAGGGTACGGCGCGAAGAAGCGGTAGTACTTCGACTCGTCGGAGACCTGCTCGTAGAAGCTGACCAGGCGATCGGCGTCATCAACGGTGATGGGCCGGATGCGCGCGGTGCCTCCGTCGCGCAGCACCACGTCGGCTTCCCAGTGGGCGGGATACTCGTGCCGGTCCGGCGAGGTCTGCATGGGCCCCAGAGTACGGCTAGCGCCTGACAACGGCGCGAGGCAGTCTGTGGAGGGCGTCAGTCGGGTCGAGGCCGCGATCCGACGGCACCTTCCGGAGCGGAACGACAGGACCGCTCCGGGTGGGCTTCACCATATGGGAAACTGGTCTAGACAACCCTGAACACCGAAGGGCAGCAACACATGGCTGAGCGCCGCGTCAACGTCGGCTGGGCCGAGGGCCTCCACGCCCGCCCCGCCTCCATCTTCGTCCGAGCCGCCACGGCCGCAGGCGTCCCGGTGACGATCGCCAAGGCTGACGGCAACCCCGTCAACGCGGCCTCGATGCTGGCCGTCCTGGGCCTCGGCGCCCAGGGGGGCGAGGAGATCGTCCTCGCCTCCGACGCCGAGGGCGCGGACGCCGCCCTCGACCGGCTGGCGAAGCTGGTCTCCGAGGGTCTCGAGGAACTGCCCGAGACCGTCTGATTTCCCCGGCGCCCGATCCGGCGCACAGTGAAGGGCTCGTCCGAATTCACCGGGCGGGCCCTTCGCCATTGGCGATCGTCAGGGAGAAGCGATTTCCGCGGCCAGGCAGCGGAAATTAATCCCACGAGAACACACGTCGAAGAACTCGGGGAATTTCCCCCTCTTTGTATACGGCCGCCGTGTTAATGCCGCAGGCTCTCCGTGTTTACGGCATGTTGCGATTTCCTCACGCGATCGGCCCGTTCCGCCGCGGGGCCGATCCGCAGGCGGTGCGCTCCGGTCGCGCGCTCGATGTGCAGCGCCGTGACCGCCCGCGCGCGCTCGCCGTCCCCACGCGCCACCGCGTCCACGATCGCGCCGTGCTCCGTCCAGGACTCCACCGGGCTGAGCGGCGCCTCCACGGCGTACATCCACGTGATCTTGTGGCGGAGCTGGGTGAGCATCGAGGTCAGGGCGGGGCTGCCGGAGGCCTGGGCGAGCGTCTCGTGGAACCACACGCCCAGGGAGCGCAGGTCGTCGCTGGTGCCGCGACGGGCCCGGTCCTGGCCCAGGCGGACCAGGCCGCGCAGGACCTTCAGATGCGCCTCGGTGCGGCGCTGGGCGGCTCGGGCCGCACCGAGCGGCTCCAGGAGCATCCGCATCTCCAGCAGGTCGGCCGCCTCCTGCTCGGTGGGTTCGGCCACGCACGCGCCCGCGTGCCGGCGGGTCACCACGAAGCCCTCGGCCTCCAGCGTGCGCAGCGCCTCCCGGACCGGTACCCGCGAGACGCCGTATCGGCGGGCCAGGAGTTCCTCGGTGAGCCGGCTGCCGCGCGCGTGGACCCCCGCGACGATGTCGTCCCGGATGGCGGTGCACACCGAGTGCGCGGGAATACGCATGACCGACCTCCGCTTAATCCCCGTGAAACGCCGGCGAGCGGCGCGTGTTCCGTGACTCTATTGCAATGAGCCGGAATTTCCGACGGCCAGCGGGAATCCATGGATATTTTTTGGACAGCGGACATCCGAGGAGCCGCCCGGAGGCGACCGGGGTGCCGTCACGCGGTGCGCGAACGCCGAAAGCCCCGGCTCGGGGAGCCGGGGCTTTCGAAAACGGCGACGAGCTTCCGGTCAGAGGCTGACGCCGTGCGAACGGAGGTAGGCGACCGGGTCGATGTCCGAGCCGTACTCGGGGCTCGTACGGGCCTCGAAGTGCAGGTGCGGGCCGGTGACGTTGCCGGTCGCGCCGGACAGGCCGATCTGCTGGCCGGGGGTGACCTTCTGGCCGACCGAGACGCCGATGGACGACAGGTGGCCGTACTGGGTGTACGTGCCGTCGTTCATCTTGATCACGATGTTGTTGCCGTAGGAGCCGCCCCAGCCGGCCTCGACGACCTCGCCCATGCCGACCGCGTGGACGGAGGTGCCGCTGGCGGCGTGGAAGTCCACGCCGGTGTGGCTGCCGGAGGACCACAGACCGCTGCTGGCCTTGTAGGCGGTGGACACGTACGAGCCGGAGATCGGGGCCACGAAGGCGTTGAGGCGCTTGCGCTCGGCCTCGCGGGCGGCGCGCTCCTTGGCCGCACGGGCCTTCTCGGCCGCCTCCTTGGCCCGCTCGGCCACCTCGGCGGCCCGCTTGCGGGCGGCCTCCTCGGCCTTCTGCTTGGCGGCGGCCTCCTCGGCGGCCTGATGCTGCGCGACGGCCTGGGCGTCGATCTGCTGGGCGACGGTGTCGCCCATGGTGACGACCGGGGTGAGACCCGTCTGCTCCGCGCTGGGCTCGGCGGCGAAGGCCGCGGGGGCCGCCACGGTGCCGATCACGCCGGTGGTGGCGAGGGCCGCCACGCCTGCCGCACGGGCGGTGCCGCGCTGGATCCTGCTGGGACGCCGGTGCTTCCCGGTGGCGCGAGTGAACGCCATGTGGTGGCTGATCCTTTCCTTCCCTCTCGCCTACCGGGTTAGCTGACGGGTTCGGAGCAGGAAGGTCTCCTACGGGCTCCCTCGCGGCACGCGCGGGAGTCCGATTCACCCCAGGGACTGCGGTGGGTCCCCGGCTCCCCTGGCTCGCGCCGTACGGGGACTCGGCGATGACTGTCCGGTGCCGCGGGCGCGGCGCACTGCCTGACGAACAGCCCGGACGACGCTAAGCGGCGCCGCTTTCAATTCCCAAACGAATCCCGGCTTTTGTAGCGCATCCCACAGGTCAGACAGGCAACTCCCATACCAATTCGGGCACAAAGGGACCCTGGTGCCTTCAAAGACATCCAGGGCCCCTGCGCGTGCCTGCCGCTCCTCGGCTGCTACTCGGCGGAGACGACGGTGACTTCGCCGATGCCGAGGGCCTCCACGGGGGCCTTGATCTGCGCCGCGTCACCGACGAGGACCGTCACCAGGCGGTCCACCGGGAAGGCGCTGACGGCCGCCGCGGTGGCCTCCACGGTGCCGGTCGCAGCGAGCTGCCGGTACAGCGTGGCCTGGTAGTCGTCGGGCAGGTGCTGCTCGACCTGGTCGGCCAGCGTGCTCGCGACGGCCGCCGCCGTCTCGTACTTGAGCGGCGCCACGCCGACCAGGTTCTGCACGGCGACGTCCCGTTCGGCGTCGGTCAGGCCCTCCGCGGCCAGGGTGCGCAGCACCGTCCAGAGGTCCTCCAGGGCGGGGCCGGTGTTGGGGGTGTCCACGGACCCGCTGATGGCGAGCAGCGCGGCACCGGTGCCGTCCGGGGCGGACCGGAGGACCTGGCCGAACGCCCGGACGCCGTAGGTGTAGCCCTTCTCCTCGCGCAGGACGCGGTCCAGGCGCGAGGTGAGGGTGCCGCCCAGGCAGTACGTGCCGAGCACCTGCGCCGGCCACACGCGGTCGTGCCGGTCGGGACCGATCCGGCCGATCAGCAGCTGCGTCTGGACGGCGCCGGGGCGGTCCACGATGACGACCCGGCCGGTGTCGTCGGCGGTCACCGGCGGCACCGGCCGCGGCTCCGCCGGGGAGCCCGTCCAGGCGCCCAGCGTGTCCGCGAGCAGGGCGTCGAGGTCGATGCCCGTGAGGTCGCCGACGACCACGGCGGTGGCGGTGGCGGGACGGACGTGCTTCTCGTAGAAGGCGCGTACGGCCGCGGAGTCGATCGCGGCGACGGTCTCCTCGGTGCCCTGCCGCGGCCGCGACATGCGGGAGTCCGCCGGGAACAGCTCCTTGGAGAGCTCCTTCGCGCCGCGGCGCGAGGGGTTGGCCAGCTCGTGCGGGATCTCGTCGAGGCGGTTGTTCACCAGCCGCTCGACCTCGCTGTCGGCGAACGCGGGCGCCCTCAGGGCGTCGGCGATCAGCCCCAGCCCCTTGGCGAGCCGGGAGGCCGGCACCTCCAGGCTGAGCCGGACACCGGGGTGGTCGGCGTGCGCGTCGAGGGTGGCGCCGGCACGCTCCAGCTCGGCCGCGAAGTCCTCGGCGGAGTGCTTGTCGGTGCCCTCGGAGAACGCCCGGGCCATGATCGTGGCCACACCGTCGAGGCCGGCGGGCTCGGCGTCCAGGGGGGCGTCGAGCAGCACCTCCACGGCGACGACCTGCTGGCCGGGGCGGTGGCAGCGCAGCACCGTCAGGCCGTTGCCGAGCGCGCCGCGCTCGGGGGCGGGGAAGGCCCACGGCTTGGCGTCGCCCGCCTGCGGCCGGGGGTGGAAGTCCATCGTGGCGAGCTCGGTCACCGGGCCGCCTCCTCGTTCTCGTCCTGGTCGGCGGGGGTTGCGGGGGCGGTCGGCTCGTAGACGAGGACCGCACGGTTGTCGGGCCGCAGGCGGGCCTTGGCGACCTCCTGGACCTCCTCCGGCGTGATCTCCAGCACGCGCTGGACCGCGGTCAGGGCCAGCTGCGGGTCGCCGAACAGCACGGCGTACCGGCACAGTTCGTCGGCGCGGCCCGCGACCGTGCCGAGCCGGTCCAGCCACTCGCGCTCCAACTGGGCCTGGGCGCGCTCCATCTCCTCGGCCGTGGGGCCCTCCTCGGCGAACCGGGCGAGCTCCTCGTCGATGGCGGTCTCGATGACCGGAACCTCCACGTCACCGGAGGTCTTCACGTCCAGCCACCCCAGGGAGGGCGCCCCGGCGAGCCGCAGCAGGCCGAAGCCGGCCGCCACGGCCGTGCGGTCGCGGCGCACGAGGCGGTTGTAGAGGCGGGAGGACTCGCCGCCGCCGAGGACGGTGAGGGCCAGGTCGACCGCGTCGCACTCCCGCGTGCCGTCGTGCGGCAGGCGGTAGGCGGCCATCAGGGCACGGGCCGGGACCTCCTCCTCGACGACCTCGCGCAGCTGCTCGCCGATGATCTCCGGCAGCGAGCCGTCGCGGGGGGCGGGCTTGCCGTTGTGGCCGGGGATGGAGCCGAAGTACTTCTCGACCCAGGCGAGGGTCTGCTCCGGGTCGATGTCGCCGACCACGGACAGCACGGCGTTGTTCGGCGCGTAGTAGGTGCGGAAGAAGGCGCGCGCGTCCTCCAGCGTCGCCGCGTCCAGGTCGGCCATCGAGCCGATCGGCGTGTGGTGGTACGGGTGGCCCTCCGGGTACATGAGGGCGGTCAGCTTCTCGAAGGCGGTGCCGTACGGGACGTTGTCGTAGCGCTGGCGGCGCTCGTTCTTGACGACGTCGCGCTGGTTCTCCATCGACTCGTCGTCGAGCGCGGTCAGCAGCGAGCCCATGCGGTCGGCCTCGAGCCAGAGGGCGAGCTCCAGCTCGTGGGCGGGCATGGTCTCGAAGTAGTTGGTCCGCTCGAAGCTGGTCGTGCCGTTCAGCGAGCCGCCCGCGCCCTGGACGAGCTCGAAATGACCATTGCCCTTGACCTGCGCGGAGCCCTGGAACATGAGGTGCTCGAAAAGGTGAGCCAGGCCGGTACGCCCCTTGACTTCATGGCGTGAACCGACGTCGTACCAGAGGCACACCGCCGCGACGGGGGTCAGGTGGTCCTCGGAGAGCACCACGCGCAGGCCGTTGGCCAGGCGGTGCTCGGTCGCTGTCAGGCCTCCGGAGCCTGCCTGGGCTGTGGCCGTGTGACCCATGGGCATGTACGTCCCCTCGATCGCTGAGCGGTTGTTCGGACCGCGGATTTCTGCCGGTCCTGCCACTGTATGCAAGCGTGCGGAGCCCTGGTGAAGTTCCCGGCGGCGACCTCGCCCCGCAGCACGGGATGCGCCCCGGACCGGGTCGCGGTCCCGGTTGTCAGTGCGGCGGTCCACAATGGTCGGCGTCAGTTCTCGTTCACGCTTCAGCATGAGCGAGCCGAAGGGCGCGCCGGTGATGAACGGCGAGCGCGCGCGGAGGCCCGAAGTCCGAGCACGATCGGCCTCTCATCACCGGCATCAGTGCCCGTAGGCGAGCGACCAGGAAACAGAAGGAGCCGGCAGCGATGGCCCGCCGCAGCACGAAGACCCCGCCGCCCGACGACTCGTACGAGGAGCGGATCCTCGACATCGACGTCGTCGACGAGATGCAGGGCTCCTTCCTCGAGTACGCGTACTCGGTCATCTACTCCCGCGCCCTGCCGGACGCACGCGACGGCCTCAAGCCGGTGCACCGCCGCATCGTCTACCAGATGAGCGAGATGGGCCTGCGCCCCGAGCGGGGGTACGTCAAGTGCGCCCGCGTGGTCGGCGAGGTGATGGGCAAGCTGCACCCGCACGGCGACGCGTCGATCTACGACGCCCTCGTGCGCATGGCCCAGCCCTTCTCGATGCGGGTCCCGCTGGTCGACGGCCACGGCAACTTCGGCTCGCTGGGCAACGACGACCCGCCGGCCGCCATGCGGTACACCGAGTGCCGGATGGCCGAGGCCACGAGCCTGATGACGGAGTCCATCGACGAGGACACCGTCGACTTCAACCCCAACTACGACGGCCAGGAGCAGGAGCCGGTGGCCCTGCCCGCCGCCTTCCCGAACCTCCTGGTCAACGGCGCCTCGGGCATCGCGGTCGGCATGGCCACGAACATGGCGCCGCACAACCTGCGCGAGGTCATCGCCGCCGCCCGCCACCTGATCAGGCACCCCAACGCCGATCTCGACGCCCTGATGAAGCACGTCCCGGGCCCCGACCTGCCCACGGGCGGCCGCATCGTCGGCCTGTCCGGGATCCGGGACGCCTACGAGTCCGGCCGCGGCACGTTCAAGATCCGGGCGACGGTGTCGGTGGAGCCGGTGACGGCCCGTCGCAAGGGTCTCGTCGTGACGGAGCTGCCGTTCACGGTCGGCCCCGAGAAGGTCATCGCCAAGATCAAGGACCTGGTCGGGTCGAAGAAGCTCCAGGGCATCGCCGACGTCAAGGACCTCACCGACCGCGAGCACGGCCTGCGTCTGGTGATCGAGATCAAGAACGGTTTCGTGCCGGAGGCGGTCCTGGAGCAGCTCTACAAGCTGACGCCGATGGAGGAGTCCTTCGGCATCAACAACGTGGCGCTGGTGGACGGCCAGCCGCTCACCCTGGGGCTCAAGGAGCTCCTGGAGGTCTACCTCGACCACCGCTTCAACGTCGTACGGCGGCGCTCGGAGTTCCGCCGCGGCAAGAAGCGGGACCGGCTGCACCTGGTCGAGGGTCTGCTGACGGCCCTGCTCGACATCGACGAGGTCATCCGCCTGATCCGCTCCAGTGAGAACTCCGCGCAGGCCAAGCAGCGCCTGATCGAGCAGTTCTCGCTGAGCGAGGTGCAGACGCAGTACATCCTGGACACGCCGCTGCGCCGTCTCACCAAGTACGACCGCATCGAGCTGGAGGCCGAGAAGGACCGGCTCACGGCGGAGATCGAGGAGCTGACCCGGATCCTCGACTCGGACGCGGAGCTGCGCAAGCTGGTCTCCTCCGAACTGGCCACGGTCGCCAAGAAGTTCGGCACCGACCGGCGTACGGTCCTGCTGGAGTCGGGCGGTGCCCCGGTGGCGGCCGTGCCGCTGCAGGTGGCCGACGACCCGTGCCGGGTGCTGCTGTCCTCCACGGGCCTGCTGGCCCGCACGGCGAACGGCGAGCCGTTCGCGAAGGAGGCCGGCGCCAAGCGCGTGAAGCACGACGTGATCGTCTCGGCGGTGCCCGCCACGGCCCGCGGCGAGGTGGGCGCGGTCACCTCCGCGGGCAGGCTGCTGCGGCTGAACGTGATCGACCTGCCCCAGCTGCCCGAGTCGCTGCCCTCACCGAACCTCGCGGGCGGCGCCCCGCTGGCGGAGTTCGTCTCCCTGGAGGACGACGAGACGGTGGTCTGCCTGACCACGCTCGACGAATCGTCGCCGGGCCTGGCACTGGGCACGGCCCAGGGCGTCGTCAAGCGCGTGGTGCCGGACTACCCGGCCAACAAGGAAGAGCTCGAGGTGATCACCCTCAAGGAGGGCGACCGGATCGTCGGCGCGGTCGAGCTGCGCACCGGCGAGGAGGACCTGGTCTTCATCACCGACGACGCACAGCTGCTGCGTTTCCAGGCGGCGCAGGTCCGCCCGCAGGGCCGTCCGGCCGGTGGTGTGGCGGGCGTCAAGCTCGCCGAGGGCGCGAAGGTCATCTCGTTCACGGCGGTGGACCCGGCCGTGGACGCCGTGGTCTTCACCGTCGCGGGCTCGCGGGGCACGCTGGACGACTCCGTCCAGACGACGGCCAAGCTGACCCCCTTCGACCAGTACCCGCGCAAGGGCCGCGCCACCGGCGGTGTCCGCTGCCAGCGGTTCCTGAAGGGCGAGGACTGCCTGTCCCTGGCCTGGGCGGGGCCCGCCCCGGCCCTGGCGGCGCAGAAGAACGGCACACCGGCCGAGCTCCCGGAGATCGACCCGCGCCGCGACGGCTCGGGGGTGTCCCTGGCGAAGACGGTGGCGGTCGTGGCCGGGCCCGTCTAGGCCGGGTCGGTCCAGGCCGGGTCGGTCCAGGCCGGGTCGGTCCAGGCCGGGTCGGTCCAGGCCGGGTCCGCGCCGTCGTCCTCGGGATGGCGCACGTACCGCAGGACGCCCCACATGCCGTGCTCGTCGGCGTGTGGGGCGTCGTTCCTGCACGCCTCCAGTTCCTTGCCGAGAGCGGTGGTGTCGATGCCGGAGCCGATGAGGACGAGCTGGGTGAGGCGCTCGTCGCCGGCCGGCCAGGGCTCGGGGTAGAAGCGCAGGAAGCGCCCGACCGCGTGGACGGCGTAGCGGTTGCGCAGGTCGTGCGGCCCGAAGTCGACGTAGCCCTTGATCCGGTACAGCCCCTCGGGCCGGCTGTCGAGGAAGGTCATCAGCCGGCGCGGGTCGAGGGGCTCGGGCGAGACGAACGACAGGCTGTCGTAGGCGGTGTGCAGGTGGCCGGTGTGGTCCTCGCCCGGGTGGTCCTCGCTCCCGTCAGGGCCGTGTTCGTGCAGGTCGTCGAAGGACAGCTGACCGATGCGTTCCTCGCTCGGCCGGCAGTCGAAGAGGAACTCGGGGTCGATCCGGCCGTAGGTGGCCGGGACGACGGCGGCGCGGTCGACGAGGGACCGGACCAGCCCGAGGACGCGCTCGCCGTCCCGCGCGCGGTCGAGCTTGTTGACCACGACCAGGTCGGCCAGCGCCAGGTGCCGGTCGATCTCGGGGTGCCGGCTGCGGACCTCGTCGAACTCGGCGGCGTCGACGACCTCGACGAGCCCGCCGTAGACGACCCCCGGATGCTCGCTGGCCAGCAGCATCCGCACGAGCTCCTGCGGCTCGGCGAGACCGCTGGCCTCGATGACGATGACGTCGATGCCGAGGGAGGGCTCCGCCAGCCGCTCCAGGTACCGGTCCAGTTCGCTCGCGTCGACGGCACAGCACAGACAGCCGTTGCCGAGGGAGACCGTCGAGTCGCCGAGCGCACCCGCCACGGCCATCGCGTCGATCTCGATCGCCCCGAAGTCGTTGACGAGGGCACCGATACGGCTGCCCCCGCTGCGGTGCAGGAGGTGATTGAGCAGGGTGGTCTTCCCCGAACCGAGGAATCCCGCCAGGACGACGACCGGGATCTGCTGCGGGTGCGGGCTCGGCTGGCTCACCGTGCGACCTTTCTCGCGCCGACGCGTGCACCGGCTCGCGTTCCCGGCACACGTGGGGGATGGGGATGCCGCCCCAGAATACGAGCCGGGAGATCCACACCGAAGTGAAGGACCCTCGGCAGCGCGACCCGGCGAGCACTCGCCGCGGAGGCCGCCGGGTGGTCTTCACGCAGGTCGGAGGCCTCCTCAGCCACTGCCGGAGTAGAACGGGCCGGGGTCGGCGGTCGTCACGGCGCAAGTCAGGTTAGGCTCACCTCTGTGAGTACGTGCTCAAGCGTCTCCCGGGACTTCGACGAGCCCGTTCCGGGAACCGCGGCCACCGCGAGGACCTGGCTGTTGCTGGAACAGCCCGGTCCGTGGGGTGCCAAGGCGCTCACCTCGAGCCACCTGGACCCCGCCCTGGGGCGTGCCCTGGAGGCGGCCGCCAAGGACACCGGCGTGCGGATCGCGCTCATCCGCCGCCCCGGGCGCCATGCGGACCGCCGCATGCCCGCCACCCGCCGGGTGTACGTGGCACACGTGGTCCCGGGGAACGTGTGGCTGCGCAGCGCCTCGACCGCGGACCCCGGGCAGCTGCTCGATCTCGACTTCGCGGCGCTCGGCCGGGGCGACCACCGCACGTTCGACGCGCTGCTCGGCGGCCGGCCCCACGACGGCGGCCCGCTGGCCCTCGTCTGCACCAACGGCAAGCGTGACCGCTGCTGCGCCCTCCTCGGCCGCCCCCTCGCGGCCGAACTGGCGGCGTCCGGCGTCGAGGGCGTCTGGGAGGTCACCCACCTGGGTGGTCACCGCTTCTCCCCCACGGCTCTCGTGCTGCCGTACGGATACGCGTACGGCCGTGCCGAGGCCCACACCCTCAAGGACGCCCTGCACGCCGCCCGGGAGGGACGGATCGTCGTGGAGGGGTGCCGGGGCAGCTCGGCCTGGGACCGGCCCGGCCAGGCCGCCGAACTCGCCGTACGCACCAGGACCGGCGAATGCACCGCGGAGGCGCTGAGCGTCGTCCGGACGGCCGGCGCGGCCCCGCGCTGGGAGGTGACCGTCGCCCACACCGACGGACGCCGCTGGCAGGTCGACGTCGCGCAGAACGCGGGCCTGCCGCCCCGCCCGGAGAGCTGCGGGGCGTCCGTCCTCGGCTCGCCCGCCCGGATGGACGTGGTGGCCGTGCGCGAGCTGCGACTCGCGACGGCACTGGCCGGCTGACGACCGTATCGATCTGGAGATCCACGCCACACCCGTCTGGGGTGGGCAGCCGTCCGCACGTACGGTCGTGGGTATGAGCCGCACTCCCCCCGCACGCCGCCTGCGCCTCGGCCTGCCCCGGAGGGTCTTCTCACAGGTGCTGCTGATGCAGGTGGCGATCGCCGCGGGAGTCGCGGTGCTGGCCACCGGGCTGTTCCTCGCGCCTCTGAGCAACCAGCTGGACGACCAGGCCATGCGCCGCGCGCTCGCGATCGCGCAGACGACCGCGCAACTGCCCGACCTCGCGAAGGACCTCCGCGACACCCCGCCCTCGCCGAACGGCCCGGTCCAGCGGGAAGCCGAGCGGATCCGCAAGGCCACCCAGGCCGAGTACGTCGTGGTGATGGACTGGCGGGGCGTGCGCTGGTCCCACACCGACCCGAGGCAGATCGGCGGCATCGTCTCCACCGACCCCGGCCAGGCCCTGGCCGGCAAGCAGGTCATGGAGATCGACAGCGGCACCCTCGGCCGCTCCGCCCGGGGCAAGGTGCCGCTGCGCGACAGCGACGGCAGCGTCATCGGCGCGGTCTCGGTCGGCATCGCCTACGACAGCGTCCGGGCCCGCCTGATCCACGCCATCCCGGGGCTGCTGGCGTACGCCGGCGGTGCCCTGGCCGTGGGCGCGCTGGCCGCCTGGGTCATCTCACGGCGGGTCCAGCGGCAGACCAGGGACCTGGCCTTCTCGGACATCGCGGCACTCCTGTCCGAACGTGAGGCGATGCTGCACGGCATCCGTGAGGGCGTCGTCGCCCTGGACCGCAGCGGCCGCATCCGCCTCGTGAACGACGAGGCACAGCGCCTGCTGGGCATCGGAGAGGCGGTGGGCCGCTCGCCCGACGAGGCGCTCGGCACGGGCCGTACGGCCGATGTGCTGGCCGGACGGGTCACCGGCACGGACCTGCTCACCGTGCGCGGCCAGCGGGTGCTGGTCGCCAACCGCATGCCCACCGACGACGGCGGTGCCGTGGCCACCCTGCGCGACCGCACCGAGCTGGAGCAGCTGGGCCGCGAGCTGGACTCCACGCGCGGTCTGATCGACGCCCTGCGCGCCCAGGACCACGAGCACGCCAACCGCATGCACACGCTTCTGGGGCTGCTCGAACTCGAGATGTACGACGATGCCGTCGAGTTCGTCGGCGAGGTGGTCGGCGACCACCGGGCCACCGCGGAACAGGTCACCGAACGGATCGAGGACCCGTTGCTCGCCGCCCTGCTGGTCGGCAAGGCGACCGTCGCGGCCGAGCGCGGCGTCGCCCTGTGGGTGTCGGACCGGACCCGGCTGCCCGACCGGCTGATCGACCCGCAGGGCCTGGTCACGGTCGTGGGGAACCTGGTGGACAACGCCCTCGACGCCGTCGCCGGCGAGCCGCACGCGCGCGTGGAGGTCGAACTGCGCGCCGAGGAGCGCACGGTGATCCTGAGGGTGCGCGACACGGGCCCGGGGATCCCGCCGGAGCACCGGGAGTTGATCTTCACGACGGGATGGTCTACGAAGAAGCCGCCGGCTCACCGCGAGCGGGGCATCGGACTCTCCCTGGTGCGCCGACTGGCCGAACGGCAGGGTGGGAGCGCGTCCGTCGGCGAAGCACACGGCGGCGGCGCGGAGTTCACCGTCGTCCTGCCCGAGGCGCTGTCCGAGTCAGGCCCCGAACCGGCCGCGCAGACCGTGCCCCCCGCTCCGCAGACCGCCGAGAAGGAGTCGTGATGATCGAGGTCCTGGTCGTGGACGACGACGTGAGAGTCGCGCGGGTCAACGCCGCCTACGTGGAGAAGGTGCCGGGCTTCCATGTCGCCGGTGAGGCCCACAGCGCCGCGGAAGCGCTGCATCGGCTGGAGACACTGCCGCGACTGGACCTGGTCCTCCTGGACCACTACCTGCCCGATGCCACGGGGCTCGAGGTCGTCCAGGAGATGCGGCGGCGCGGCGACCAGACCGACGTGATCATGGTGACGGCGGCCCGTGACGTCTCCACCGTGCAGGCGGCGATGCGGCACGGCGCCCTGCAGTACCTGGTCAAGCCGTTCGCCTTCGCCGGGCTGCGCGGCAAGCTGGAGGCCTACGCGGAACTGCGCCGCACCCTCGACGGCGGCGGGGAGGCGGAACAGGCCGAGGTGGACCGCATCTTCGGCGCGCTGTCGGCCCCCTCGGAGCCGGACCTGCCCAAGGGCCACTCCCCCACCACCGCCGAGCTGGTCCGCCAGTCCCTGATGCACGCGGAGGGGCCCCTGTCCGCCCTGGAGATCGCCGAGCGGACCGGGGTGAGCCGCCAGACCGCCCAGCGCTATCTGAAGCTCCTGGAGCGCACAGGACGGGCCAGGCTCACCCTCAAGTACGGCGACGCGGGCCGCCCGGAACACCGTTACGTGTGGGCGACCCGCGGTTAGGACGGCAGCCCGGCGTGGCTGGTAGCCGTTCTGACCCCGCGTCGCCCCTACGCCGCTCCCGCGCCCGTCAGCGACCGCACCTCTGTCTCCGCGTGCTTGGCCTCGTCCGCGACCTCCGCCGAGGTGACGGTCCCCAGCCAGCCCGCGAGGAAGCCGAAAGGGATCGAGACCAGGCCCGGGTTCTGCAACGGGAAGTACTGGAAGTCGAGACCGGGGAAGAGCGAGTCGGGACTGCCCGAGACCACCGGGGACAGCACGACGAGCACCACGGTCGGCACGAGACCGCCGTAGACGGCCCACACGGCGCCCCGTGTGGTGAAGCCGCGCCAGAACAGGGAGTACAGCAGCACCGGCAGGTTCGCCGACGCGGCGACGGCGAAGGCCAGGCCCACCAGGAACGCCACATTGAGGTCCTGTGCCAGAAGACCGAGCGCGATCGCCACCACGCCGACGCCGACGGCCGCGACCCGGGCCACCGCCACCTCGCTGCGCGGTTTCCTCCCCCTGCGCCGCAGGGAGGCGTGCAGGTCATGGGCCACGGACGCCGAGGACGCGAGCGTGATGCCGGCGACCACCGCGAGGATCGTCGCGAAGGCGATCGCGGCGACGATCGCGAACAGCACCGTTCCCCCGGTGGATCCCGCACCACCACCGAGATCGAGCGCCAGCAGCGGAACCGCCGTGTTCCCGGCCGCGTTCGACCCGCGCACCACGTCCGGCCCCAGGAGGGCGGCCGCACCGAACCCGAGCACGATCGTCATGAGATAGAAACCGCCGATGAGCCCGACGGCCCAGACGACCGAGCGGCGCGCGGCACGCGCGGTGGGCACGGTGTAGAAACGGGACAGGATGTGCGGCAGCCCCGCCGTACCCAGCATCAGCGCCAAGCCCAGACTGACGAAGTCGAAACGGGCGGTCCAGTCCCCGCCGTACTTCAGCCCCGGTGCCAGGAACGCCTCCCCGTGCCCGCTGCGCTCGGCCGCCGTGAGCAGCAGCCGGTCCACGTCGCCGTGGAACCGCATCAGGACGAGCACCGTCAGCGCGACGGTCCCCCCGAGCAGCAGAACCGCCTTGACGATCTGGATCCATGTGGTCGCCCGCATCCCGCCCAGCGACACGTAGATCACCATGAGCGCCCCCACGCCGATGACCGTCCAGGACCGCGCCGCGGCGCTCGTACCGCCGAGCAGCAGCGCCACCAGGCTGCCGGCGCCGACCATCTGCGCCACCAGGTACAGAACGGACACCGTGACCGAGGCGGATCCCACCGCGATCCGCACCGGCCGCTCCCTCATCCGTGACGCCACGACGTCGGCGAGGGTGAACCGGCCGCAGTTGCGCACCAGTTCGGCGACCAGGAACAGCACCACCAGCCAGGCCACGAGGAATCCCACGACATACAGCAGCCCGTCGTAGCCGAACAGCGCGATCAGTCCGGTGACGCCCAGGAAGGACGCGGCCGACATGTAGTCACCCGCGATGGCAAAACCATTCTCCATCGGTGAGAAGAGCCGCCCTCCGGCGTAGAACTCCTCAGCCGAACCACGCCTGTTGCGGCTGACCCACGTGGTGATCCCCAGCGTGACCGCGACGAACGCGCTGAAGAGCAGCAACGCCAGTGTCTGGTGTTCTCCGGTCACGGCCTGCCACCGCCCACCCCACGCGTCAGCTCCTGCGTGTCCCACCGCAGTTCGAGCGCGGCCCGGTCCCTGCGCAGCCGCGCGTGCCGCGCGTACGCCCAGGTGAGGACAAACGTCGACAGGAACTGCCCCAGCCCTGCCAGCATCGCCACGTTCACCGCACCCGCGACGGGCCGGGCCATCAGCTCCGGCACGGTCGTGGCAGCCACGACGTAGCCCACGTACCAGGTGAAGAAGGCCACGAACGCCGGCACCACGAACTTCCGGTAGCGCCGCCGCACCTCCTGAAAGGCCGCGCTGCGCTGCACTTCCAGATACACGTCGGCCGCCGCGGGCCCCGCTCCGTCCTCCCCACGCGCGGGCGGGACCGGCGCCTGGGCGTGCTCCCCGTCGTCGGCCGACTCGCCCCAGCCGGAGGCGAGCGCGTCGTACCAGGGGTCGTCGTACCCGAACTGACCGGTCTCCTCGGCCAGGACCGGGGCCTGACCGTCGAGGGTTTCGGCCGGACTCTCCTGGTCCGTTCCGCCGCCGCGGGGACGGCCCTTGCTCTGCTGCATGCCCAAGGATGGACAGAACGGGAAGATCCCCGACTCTTCTTCCCTGAGCACTTCACCCCATCAGGTGACTAAACCGCTGGTGGCCGCACAAGTCCCTTCCCGTAGGCGTAACGCACCGCCTGCGCACGGTCCTTGAGCCCGGTCTTGGTGAAGAGGTTGTTGATGTGGGTCTTCACGGTCGCCGTGGAGACGTGCAGCCTGCGGGCGATCTCCGGGTTGCTGAGGCCCTCGGCGATGAGGAGCAGCACCTCCGTCTCCCGGGCGGTGAGCCCGTCCGGCGGCTCGGGAGGCGCGACCGGCTCGGGCTCCGGCTCGGTGAGGCGCTCCAGCAGACGCCTCTGAATGCCCGGTGAGAGACCCGCGTCGCCCGACAGCACGCTGTGCACGGCCCGCACGATCTCGTCCCCGCCCGCGTCCTTGGTGAGGTAGCCGCGTGCCCCCGCAGCCAGCGCAGGGAACAGCGACTCGTCGTCCGCGAACGTCGTGAGCACCACGACCTGCGTCCCGGGGTGCTCCGCGCGGATCCTGCGGGTCGCCTCCACTCCGTCGCAGCGGGGCATGCGCAGGTCCATGAGCACCACGTCCGGAGCGAGCCGGGCGACGAGCGACACCGCTTCCTCCCCGTCTCCCGCGGCGCCGACGACCTCGATCCCGGGCAGCAGACCGAGCAGCATCACGATGCCTTCCCGCACGACGGTCTGGTCGTCCGCTACCACCACCCGAGCCGGCTTCGCCCCAGCCTCCTGCGTCACACCGGCACCTTCAACGTCACCACGAACCCCTCCTCGCCGGGCCCCGCCTCGAGAGAACCGCCCAGCAACTCGGCGCGCTCCCGCATGCCCAGCAGACCGTACCCGGCACCCGTCCCGGTCAGTTCACCCGGCGAGCCTCCCGAGTCCCGCACGTCGAGCGTCACTTCGTGCGGACGGTAGTCGAGCCTGAGGTGGACCTTGGCGCCCGGCGCGTGCTTCCTGACGTTCGTCAGAGCCTCCTGGGCCGCTCGGCGCACCGCCTGGGAGACCTCGGCCGGCAAGGGTCTCCGTTCACCCGTGATGGTGATCCCGGCGCCGCCGCCCGTGCCCACCAGCCGGCCCAGATAGTCCTCCAGCGGCGTCATCTCGCCACGCAGAGCGGAGAGCGCCTGCCGGATCTCCTCGAGGCCGTCCCGAGCCATCTCCCGCGCCGCGACCACCCGTTCATGGATCTGCTCCGGTTTCCCTCCTCGCTCGATCAAGAGTCGCGCCGCCTCCAGGTGCACGAGCTGGGCCGAGAGGCTGTGCGCCAGTACGTCGTGGATCTCCCTCGCTATGCGGGCCCGCTCCGCGAGCGCCGCCGTCTCCGCCTCGGCCGCCCGGGCCGCCCGCTCCTGGGTGAGGAGCCGCAGGGCCCCGGCACGGGCCTCGGCGTCCAGGCGCAGGGTGGCGCCGGCGAGGACGATGCCGATGCCGGTGACCACGGTCGTCAGTACGTCGTCGTTGCTGACGCCTCCGTAGGCGCTGAGTGCCACTCCCGCGGCGCTCAGGGCGACGGCCGACGGCAGTCGCTCCAGCGCCGAGACGGCGCAGCCGCAGAGCAGGACCAGGGCGGCGACGCCGAACCCGGACAGCTGAGCGGCGAGGGCGATGACGACCAGCAGGCCGAGTGAGGCCAGGGACGGCCACAGCCGGTGCTGGAGTGTGGTCCGGAAGAACGTCCAGGCGAGTACGGCCGTGACGAGGACCCCTGCGGCACCGGCCGCCGCTTTCCAGCCGCTCGCGTGGCTGTCGGAGAAGGCACCCCACAACAGCAGCCCGATGACCAGTGTCCGCACCGTCCAGGCCAGCAGGCAGCGGGAGCGGGAAAGGCCTTCTCGGCTCAACGCCTCCCGGGAGGGCCACCGCGTCCAGGCTTCCTTCCTCACGCGCCGAGCAGGAGCGCCGAGGCCGTGGGGTGTTGCGCGTCGAGGAGGAGCGCCGAAGCCGTGGGGTGTTGAGGGTTGAGGAGGCCGGGCTCGCGCAGCGCGAGGACGACCAGGATCGCAGGCACGAGCCACCAGCGGCGGTCGCTGTCGATCCGGCGCGCACGGAACTGTCTGGCGATCACCACGACGGAGACGAGCACGATCACCAACGCGTCGACGAGCCCGGACATCACAGCCTCCGTGAGCGGCAGAAGGGGTGTCGGCAGCGAGTGCCGCCGATGCCTACGACGCTACGGAAGTCGCCAGGCCATGGGATCGGAGCCCGGGTGGATCACGGGTTGATCCCCGGCCGGGCGTCTCTCCACCCGGGGGTGGAGAGACGCCGTTCCGGTCAGATGGCGGGCGTGCACGCGGGACATGGACGCCCGGGTGCCGACGCTCGCCCTGACGTCGGCGGAGCTGCGGCGCCTCGGCCGGCAACCGGGCGCGTCCTGCACACTGCATCGCCGCGGAGAGCGACCGGCCGTGATGCCGCCCCCGCGGGGCCGCTGCCGACCGGGACGACTCGACCGCTGCCCGGCCCGGATACAGCGCGGCGCCCTGCCGGAAACCGGCGCAGCGCAGCGGCTACGCGTCGATCCGCGAGCGGTCCAGCGTCGCCGCCGAGTTGGAGATGAACTCCTTGCGCGGTGCCACGTCGTTGCCCATCAACAGGTCGAAGACCTGCTCGGCGGCCTCCAGGTCGGAGAGGTTGATCCGGCGCAGGGTGCGGTGGCGCGGGTCCATCGTCGTCTCGGCCAGCTGGTCGGCGTCCATCTCACCGAGGCCCTTGTAACGCTGGATCGAGTCCTTGTAGCGGATGCCCTTGCTCTGGAACTCCATGAGCTTGTCGCGCAGTTCGCGGTCGGAGTACGTGTAGACGTACTTGTCCTGGCCCTTCTTCGGCTGGACGATCTCGACGCGGTGCAGCGGTGGCACCGCCGCGAAGACCCGGCCGGCCTCGACCATGGGCCGCATGTAGCGGTGGAACAGCGTCAGCAGCAGGGTGCGGATGTGCGAGCCGTCGACGTCGGCGTCGGTCATCATGATGATCTTGCCGTAGCGGGCGGTGTCGATGTCGAAGGTCCGGCCCGAGCCGGCTCCTATGACCTGGATGATCGCGCCGCACTCGACGTTCTTCAGCATGTCCGTCACGGACGACTTCTGGACGTTGAGGATCTTGCCGCGGATCGGCAGCAGCGCCTGGAACTCGGAGTTCCGGGCGAGCTTCGCCGTGCCGAGCGCGGAGTCTCCCTCGACGATGAAGAGCTCGCTGCGGTCCACGTCGTCGCTGCGGCAGTCGGCGAGCTTGGCCGGCAGTGAGGAGGACTCCAGGGCCGTCTTGCGGCGCTGCGCGTCCTTGTGCTGCCGGGCCGCGATGCGCGTCCGGGCCGCGGCGACGGCCTTCTCCATCACGACCCGCGCCTGCTGGGCGGCGTCCCGCTTCGTGGACGTCAGGAACGCCTTGAGCTCCCTGGAGATCACCGTGTTCACGATGCGACGGGCCGCCGAGGTCCCGAGGACCTCCTTGGTCTGCCCTTCGAACTGCGGCTCGGCCAGGCGCACGGTCACAACCGCCGTCAGGCCCTCCAGGGCGTCGTCCTTGACGATGTCGTCCTCGGCGACGCGCAGCAGCTTCTTGGCGCGGAGCACCTCGTTCATCGTGGCGGCCACGGCCTGCTCGAAGCCGGCGACATGGGTGCCGCCCTTGGGCGTGGCGATGATGTTCACGAACGACTTCAGGGTCGTGTCGTACCCGGTGCCCCAGCGCATCGCCACGTCGACATCGAGCTCACGGGTGACCTGGGTAGGGGTCATCTGGCCGTGCTCGTCCAGAACGGGGACGGTCTCCCTGAAGGTGCCCTGCCCGGAGAAGCGGAGCACGTCGCAGACCGGCTTGTCGTTGGCCAGGTACTCGCAGAACTCGCTGATCCCGCCATCGAAGCGGAAGGACTCCTCGCCCTTGCTGCCGCCCTCGCCGAGCCCGTACTCGTCGCGCACGACGATGGTCAGACCGGGCACCAGGAACGCGGTCTGGCGGGCGCGCTGGTGCAGCGTCTCCAGGTTGAGCTTGGCGTCCTTGAGGAAGATCTGGCGGTCGGCCCAGTACCGCACGCGCGTGCCGGTGCGGGTCTTCGGGATCTTCTTGGCCTTGCGCAGGCCGCTCTTGGCCTCGAACTTGGCATCCGCCCCCTTCCCCGCGAAGACGCCGGGCACACCGCGCCGGAAGCTGATCGCGTGGGTGTGGCCACCACGGTCCACCTCGACGTCGAGCCGGGCGGACAGGGCGTTCACCACGGAGGCTCCGACGCCGTGCAGACCGCCGGAGGCGGCGTAGGAACCGCCTCCGAACTTGCCGCCGGCGTGCAGCTTGGTCATGACGACCTCGACGCCGGAGAGGCCGGTCTTGGGCTCGACGTCGATCGGGATGCCCCGGCCGTTGTCCCGGACCTCGACCGAGCCGTCGTCGTGGAGGATCACCTCGATGTGGTCGCAGTACCCGCCCAGGGCCTCGTCGACGGAGTTGTCGATGATCTCCCAGACGCAGTGCATCAGACCGCGGCTGTCGGTCGACCCGATGTACATGCCCGGGCGCTTGCGCACGGCCTCGAGCCCCTCGAGGACGAGCAGGTGCCGCGCGGTGTAGTTGGATCCGTCCCGGTCTGCTCCTGCCAGCAGAGCTGTGGACGGCACGGACGTCTCGGCGGTCACGCGGTTCGCTCCTCGCTGAATTTCGGATGGGGCCCTCGTGGGTAAGGGCGCGGCTTCAGTCACCGGTGAGAGGGTACCGAGGCCTGGTAGAGCCGTTGTAACGCCACCCTCGTCAAGAACTCACACTAGTCCACACTCGCATGAGTGTTCGATCCCTCGATGGAGTGAAGTACACATCACGTTCCCTTCGAGGCATGAACCATTTAGGCTCCGGGCACGTCCTCATGAACAACCGGCAACCCAGCCGGGAGGACCGACCACCGATACAACGCGAAGCCCCGTAAGACACATAGACACGCAATACGGCACATTCGCCGCCAACCGGCAGCAGACAGCCGCCTCGCAAAGATTCTTTCGAGGAAAAGCCACGAGCGGGAACGTTTTGGGGCTGGTTGGATGTTGACCCTGGTACGACAGCTCGTCGAGCTAGAGAAGAGGCGACGTGACTACTGTTCTGACCCCCGCGAGCCCGCTGACGGCCGCTGATCGCTGCGACCGCTGCGGCGCCCAGGCGTACCTGCGCGTCGTCCTGCTCAGCGGCGGAGAGCTGCTCTTCTGCGCCCACCACGGGCGCAAGTTCGAGCCGGAACTCAAGAAGATCGCCGCTGAGATACAGGACGAGACGGAGCGGCTCACGTCCGCTCCCGCGAACGCCGCCGAAGAAGAGCGCTGACACCTCGCGTCCGACGACGAGCCAGCCCGGCACAGGCCGGTGAACGGGCGGTTGCCTCTGATCACCAGGGGTAACCGCCCGTCTTCGTCCGCCTACCGGGCCCCGGCCCGCCCCGGACGCCTCACTCGCCCTCGGCCGGACGCCGACGCCTCACTCACCTTCGGCCGGACGCCGACGCCTCACTTGCCTTCGGCCGGCGCCTTTGTCCAGCCGAGCGCCCGCATCATCTCGGACACCCTCGTGTACACGCCGGGGCTGCTGGCCCGGCCGCAGCCGTTCCCCCAGGACACGAGCCCGATCAGACGCCCCTGGGCCACCAGCGGCCCTCCGCTGTCGCCCTGACAGGCGTCCCGGCCCCCTTCGGCCTCACCGGCGCAGAGCATGCTCGTGGCGTCGTAGGCGCCTTCCGCACCGCCTGGATACGCCTCCTCGCACAGCGCATCGGGCAGTACACGCACCCGTGCCGCCCGCAGACTGTCCGGGTACTCCCCGGCCCCCGTGATGTCGCCCCACCCGTACACCGTCGCGGTCTGACCGGCCGTGTACGCCGGATCACCGACGGCCGCCATGCCGATGACCGACTCGGCCGGAAGCGGTTCGGTGAGAGTGAGTACCGCGAAGTCCCCGGCCTTGCTGATCCCGTCGTAGGCCGGGTTCACCCACGCGCGGCGCACGTCGATCTCCTGGCCGTCGCGGCTCGCCGGGAGATCCGTGCGCCCGGCTATGACCTTGAGGTCCCGCACGCGCTCGGGCGGCCCGCCCAGGACGTTCTCGTCCAGGCAGTGGGCCGCGGTGAGGACGGTCGTGCGGCCGACCGCCGCGCCCCCGCAGAACTGACCGGCGCGCGTACCCCCGAACCGGTCACGACTGGACAGGGCGACCGTCCACGGGCTCTGGGACACCTCGACGGGGAAGCCGCCTATGACCACGCTGTCGGCGGCCACAGGGGCACTGGAGCCCATGGTCAGGGCCGGTATCGCGACGGCCAGGGCCAAGGGCGGGAACAGAGCTCGTGGCAGACGGTGACGCATACGCACTCCTCACTCCGTGGTGTCCGTGGGGAACCCAGAGTGATCCACCGTGCGTGACCCCGCACCCGCGGCGGTACAGCATGGCGAAGGCCCGGCTCCCCTCGGGGAACCGGGCCTTGTACGCCGTACGACCTGACTCAGTCGAGGTAGTCGCGCAGCACCTGCGAACGGGACGGGTGGCGCAGCTTCGACATGGTCTTGGACTCGATCTGCCGGATCCGCTCACGCGTGACGCCGTAGACCTTGCCGATCTCGTCGAGGGTCTTGGGCTGACCGTCGGTGAGGCCGAAGCGCATGGAGACCACGCCCGCCTCACGCTCGGACAGGGTGTCCAGGACGGAGTGCAGCTGCTCCTGCAGGAGCGTGAAGCTGACCGCGTCGGCCGGGACGACCGCCTCGGAGTCCTCGATGAGGTCACCGAACTCACTGTCGCCGTCCTCGCCCAGCGGCGTGTGCAGCGAGATCGGCTCGCGGCCGTACTTCTGGACCTCGATGACCTTCTCCGGGGTCATGTCGAGCTCCTTGGCCAGCTCCTCCGGGGTGGGCTCGCGGCCCAGGTCCTGGAGCATCTGGCGCTGCACGCGCGCGAGCTTGTTGATGACCTCGACCATGTGCACCGGGATACGGATGGTGCGGGCCTGGTCGGCCATGGCGCGGGTGATCGCCTGACGGATCCACCAGGTGGCGTACGTGGAGAACTTGTAGCCCTTGGTGTAGTCGAACTTCTCGACCGCGCGGATCAGACCGAGGTTGCCCTCCTGGATGAGGTCCAGGAAGAGCATGCCGCGGCCGGTGTATCGCTTGGCCAGGGAGACCACCAGACGGAGGTTGGCCTCCAGCAGGTGGTTCTTGGCGCGGCGGCCGTCCTCAGCGATGATCTCCAGCTCGCGCTTGAGCTTGGGGGCGAGCTTGTCGGCGTTGGACAGCTTGTCCTCGGCGAACAGACCGGCCTCGATGCGCTTGGCGAGCTCGACCTCCTGCTCGGCGTTGAGCAGGGGGACCTTGCCGATCTGCTTGAGGTAGTCCTTGACCGGGTCGGCGGTGGCGCCGGCGGCCGCGACCTGCTGGGCGGGCGCGTCGTCCTCGTCCTCGTCGGAGAGTACGAAACCGGCGTTCTCGGCGGTGGTGCCCTCGGGCTCCTCACCGGGCTTGCCGGGGGCCGCCTCCTCGAGCACCTCTTCCTCGAGGACCTCGGCGTCGTCCTTCTTCGCGCTGGTCTTCTTGGCCGCCGTCTTCTTGGCGACGGTCTTCTTCGCGGCCGCCTTCTTGGCGGTCGTCTTCTTGGCGGCCGCCTTCTTGGCGGGCGCCTCCTCCTCGACGGCGGGCTCGGCGGCGGGCGCCGGCGTGGCGGTGGCGGTGGCCTTCCGGGTGGTCACCGCCTTGGCCGCGACCGTCTTGGTGGCGGTGCGCTTGGCGGGACTCTTCGCTGCGACGCTCTTTCGGGTGCGCTTGGGCTCTGCGGCACTGACCATCAGCGTCACACCCTCTTCCTCGAGGATCTGGTTGAGGCTGCGCAGTACGTTCTTCCACTGAGTGGCCGGAATCTGGTCAGCTTCGAAGGCCCGACGCACGTCATCGCCGGCGATCTGCCCCTCAGCCTTTCCCCGCTCAATGAGCGCCATGACAGAGACGGACTCGGCGATCTCCGGCGGGAGCGTACGGGATGTGCTGGCCGACACGAACAACCTCTCGGAACGTTGGAAAACGGCTTCCGGCCCCGTCCGATGAGGACAGGAGCCGACCGCCGGCTTGGGGATGGGCCGACGGCGCGGGCGGGGGCCGGGAAGATGCACAGCGCCGTGAACGGCGTCCGTATTCCCTCCGCGGCTGTCACCTCTTAGGTCATCGCGTTCTTCCCGCGAGCGTTACGCCCAATCTGCGTGGCCCGAGTCACACCCCGTAAGCGAACAAAAACGGTCAGACGCGGGCATAGGTGGTCACATTCACCGCGGGCCTGTCCAGCCTCGGGGACATGAGCCCCTTCGCGCCGTCGGACCCCGCGGGATCACCAGGATCCCACGGGGTCCGACGGGAGGCGGATCACCGATCAGGCACTGCCACAGGAGGGGGGTGGCACACCCGGCCGCGCCGCCCGCGGAACGCGATCAGTGCTCGCGCGGGGCGGGCACGACCCGTTCCACCTCGGGATGGACCGTGAGGAGTTGACGCATGGCCGTCTCGGCCGCCGCCCCGTCGCCGGCGGCGAGGGCGTCGCAGATGCGGCCGTGGTGCGCCAGGGACGTCTCGTTCGGCCGGTCACAGCCCGTGACCGGACCGCCCGACACCTGGAGGGCAGCGGACACGATCCCGGACAGGTGTTCCAGCATGCGGTTGCCCGCGACCTGGATGAGCAGCGAGTGGAACTCGGAGTCGGCACGGGAGAACGTGAGCGCGTCACCCTGAGCCATCGCGTGCCCCATGATCTCGACCATGTCCACCAGGCGCTGCTGCACGTCCTCGCGCCCGTGCCCGGCGGCGAGGCGGGCCGCCAGCGGCTCGATCGTCCACCGCAGCTCGCTCAGCTCACGACGCTGGTCGTCGCGCTGGGGCCCGAAGGCCCGCCACTCGATGATGTCCGGGTCGAGGAGGTTCCAGTCGCTCACGGGGCGCACGCGCGTGCCGACGTTCGGACGGGCGCTCACCAGGCCCTTGGCCTCCAGGACGCGGAGCGACTCGCGGACGACGGTGCGGGAGACCTCGAATCGCTGCCCGATCTCCTCGGGCACCAGCGGACGGTCTGCGCCCAGGTCGCCGGAGACGATCATCTGACCCAGCTGTTGAACAAGTTGGCCGTGCAGCCCGCGCCCGCGGCTTCCCGCGGCGCGGCGGCCCACGCGGCCCAGCTCGGGCTCCCCGCCGTCCCAGGCAGGAATCCCGACACGGTCGACGGCGGGCGCCTCGGCGTACGGGTAGCGGTCGAGTTCGCCCGGGCTCGTGAGGCCGGAGTCAGCGGAGCGGGCGGCGGTCATCATGGTGTGCGCAAGGGTACTCACGCATCATTTGTCGGCGCCGTCTCCAACTCCCTTGAGGTCTTTGGTGAAAAGCACACGAAAGGGTGATCGCTCACCCCGTCGCAATTGACGCCTTATCGGAAAGAAATGGGCGTTCTGCGGGGAGTTGTGGGCATGGCCGGACCAAGGGTTACGGACAGTCGTCACCGGAGCCTGCCGCGCAGGGTGGTGAGCAGATACGCGCAGAGCAGCGCGGTCAGCGACAACGTCAGTGCGCCGCCGACGGGTTGGGAAATCAGCTTGAGTACGGCCTCCAGGTAGCGCTCTCCCCCGAAGGGCCACCGCGGCAGGAGAGTCTCGCGCAGCCGCTCGGGGAGTCCGGCCGCTGTTCGCACGGACGGACCGGTCACGAGCGTGTGCACGACCGGGACGACGAGGATGGGGACGGCGGCCACGGCGGCGAGCCCGGCCGTGGTGGAGCGGAAGACACCCGCGGCGAGCACGCCGGCCCAGGCGCAGCCGACCACGAGCCCGATCCAACTCGCACTCAGTGGAAGCCAGTCGACGGGAACCTGAGCGAGCTCCCGTCCGTAGACGAGATAGAGCACCTCTGCGTCGCAGCCGACGGTCAGGACGGCCAGCAGCAGCGCGGTGATCGAGGAGACGAGCAGTTTGGCGGCCAGCAGCCCCAGCCGACGGGGCACGGTGCCGCGGTCCGCGGCCAGGGCGGGGTGGCGGAACTCGTCGCCGAAGGCGAGCGCGCCGAGCAGCCCCGCGCCGAGCGCAGCGGGAGGCAGGGGCAGCTCTTGGGGCCAGGCGGCCAGCAGACGCGGTTGCGGGGTGTGCCCGATGCGGGCGAGCACGACGGCGGTCACGGCGGACGCGGCCAGCACGACGGCCCCGGTCAGGAATCCGGTGCCGATCCCGGCGGCACGACGGATCTCGTAACGGAGGGGGCGGAGTGGGCTGGGGGCGGACCGGACGGAAATGGGGGGCGGCAGCGGAGGCAGCTCGTCGAGCGCGCGAGCGGCACGGGACCCTCTCGGGTGCGGCGCCGTCGGCAAGGACGGTCCGGCCCCCGCGGTCGAACCCTCGCTCGTTCCGTCGGCCTGCGAAGTGTCCGGGCGCTCACGCGGCTCCGCGTCGGGCAGCTGCGGTTGTCCGAAGGAGAGCGACGGCTTGTTCGCGGCGGGCTCTCCTGTGCCAGGGAAGGGTGTCGGCTCGGAGGCGGTGCGCAAGTCGGGCGAGGTGACCGCACGGGCTTCGGAGCACGACGAGGTCTCAACGGCCTCCGCCGGTGCGTCCGCGGCCTCTGCAGGCCCTGATTCGAGCTCGGCAGGGAGCTCAGCCACAGGGGGCCTGAGGTCCGCGCCATGAGAACGCCCGGCCGCACCGGGCCCCATGTCACCGATCTCGTCCGCCAATTGGTGCACCACGATGCCGTTGCGGAAGGCGATCTCGCCGATGTCCGCGCAGGTACCGCCGTACACCGAAAGGCGGTTGCCGCCCTCCCGGACGACTTCGACGGAGCGCTGTGAGGTGCGGGCCTGCTTGGCCAGGAGTACCGCCAGGCGGGTCGCGTGCGGACTGCGTACCGCGACACGGGGGCGCAGGCGGGTGCGCGCGAACTCCGCGACCTCCTGGTCGGCCACGAGTCTGCCCTGCTCCAGGGTGACGACGTGGTCGGCGGTGCGCGCCGCCCCCTTGGGGTCGGACGTGGTGAACAGAACTGTGCCGCCCTGTGCGGCGTGGGCGCGCAACATGCCGTGCAGCCATGTGCTCTCGCGAGTGGAGAGGCCGTTGTCCGGGTCGTCGAGGAGGAGGGTGTGGGGGTCGGCCAGGAGGACGCAGGCCAGACCGAGTCGCCGGTCCATGCCGCGGGAGAGGGTGCCGAGACGTTCCTCTCGCAGGCTCACGAGGCCGACCGCCTCGAGGACTTCGTCGGCGCGGCGAACCGGAACTCCCGCGGCTGCGCACAGCATGCGCAGATGGCCTCTGACCGTGCGTGCGGGATGCCCGGGGACATCGCCCAGCAACGCACCGACTTCACGCGAGGGATGAGCGATGCGGTGCAGCGGACGACCGCGGAAGTGAGTGATGCCGCGCCCCTGTTGGAGTTCGAGCATCAGTCTGAGGACCGTCGTCTTGCCGGCGCCCGGCGCTCCGAGCAGCGCGGTGATGCGGCCCGCCCGTGCCTCGAACGAGACGTCGTCGACTGCGGGCGGAAGCTCTTTGCGGGGGTTGCTGGTCAATCCGAAGGCCTGGATCACCCACAGCAAGATAGCGCGCTATGTCCGTTTTGTTGGACATCACGGGTCCTTGCCAGGGGTCCGCCGCGGGAAGTGACCAGCGCTCGCGACCGGACCGCGGACGGGTCGGGTCCTTCCCTGCGGCACCCGGCCCCGCCCGGTCGGCCCCTCACACTTCGGGACGCAGCATCGGGGGGTTGAGCAGGGTCGCACCGCCGGCGCGGAAGAGCTGGGCAGGACGCCCTCCCTGGCGGGTGGTCGTCCCACCGGTGGGCACGAGGAAGCCCGGCGTGCCCGTGACCTTGCGATGGAAGTTCCGCGGGTCGAGCGCTACGCCCCACACCGCCTCATAGACACGGCGCAGTTCCCCGACGGTGAACTCGGGCGGGCAGAAGGCGGTGGCCAGGGAGGAGTACTCGATCTTGGAGCGCGCGCGCTCCACTCCGTCCGCCAGGATCTGTGCGTGGTCGAAGGCGAGTGGCGCGACCGGCTCGGCATCACGTCCGTAACCGCCCTGCTGCAGCAGCTCCTCGACCGGGGCCCAGCGCGCGTTGCTGGCGTCCCCACCCGCCCGGGGCGCGGGCAGGTCGGGCGCGAGAGCGAGGTGGGCGACGCTCACCACTCGCATCCTGGGGTCCCGCTTGGGGTCCCCGTAGGTGGCGAGCTGCTCCAGGTGTGCACCGTTGTCCTGAGCCGGGGCGGACGGATCATGCACGCGCAGCCCTGTCTCCTCGGCCAGCTCGCGCGCCGCGGCCTGCGCCAGGTCTTCGTCGGCCCGTACGAAACCGCCGGGCAGCGCCCAGCGCCCCTGGAACGGCGGTTCGCCCCTGCGTACCGCCAGCGCACACAGGGCATGGCGGCGCACGGTCAGCACGACCAGATCCACGGTGACGGCGAAGGGCGGAAACGCTGACGGGTCGTAGGGCATGCGGCGATCATAGTCGTCTGCCTGACGATAAACACTCCCTTCGCCGGCCCGTCCACCCAGTGATCCACTTCGGTCCGGTTATGGACTCCGTTGGCTGCCGAATGGTCCTGACTTGGCACGTCGCCGCACGTCACACCCCCAGTTGCAGTCCGTCGGCCGCCTCCTCGACCATCGCGAGGCCCAGGCGGCCGACCCGTACCGAGAAGGGGGCACCCGCCACGCGCAGTCCCAGGAGTCCGATCTCCCCGAGTGGCGCACTGCGCACGGGGCACAGGGTGACGGTGCCCGCCGGGACGTCGGGGCGGATACCGGCAAGGGTGGTCAGCAAGAGGACTCCCGCAGCCGCCGCTGTGGCCGCGGGACGGCAGGCCGCCGGGTGCGGGAGCGGAGCACTCCCTTCCGTTCGCTGCTCCCCCGCGTACATCTCGGGCAGCCGGTAGGCGAAGGTCTCGGCCGCCGCCAGCAGGCCGCGCAGCAGTGAGCAGGCTTCTTTCTCATAGCCCGCGGCGGCCAGTCCGGCGACGGCGAGCGCCGTCTCCTGGGTCCGTACTGCACCCGCGCGATGGCCGAACGGGTTGAATCCGGTCTCCTTCGCCCCCAGTCCGCGCAGGCCCCACCCCGAATCCATGGCCGGGCTGCCGAGCAGCCGGGCGAGGTGCCCGGTCCGGACCTTGTCGAGCAGGCCTGGCGCCTGCTCGCCCCCGCCCAGCAGGCCCGTGTCGAGAAGGTGCGCGGCCGCCGCTCCGAGGTGCGGCACCAGGCTGCCGTCCGGCGCACGTGCCGCCGCGGGCCGGCCACCCCCACGGTCCTCGACCCAGAACCGCTGACGGAAAGCGGCCCGCAAGGCCTGCGCCCACTCTCTGAGGGCCACTCCCCCTTCCCGGCCACAGGCTTCGAGCAGGTCGGCGCCCAGCAGCGCGGCACGGTGGGCATGAGCCTGCGTCTCGCAGCGGACGGGACCGCCCGGGTTCGGGTCGTGCAGGTAGGTCCCGTCACCCACGGTGGTGCCCAGCCAGGCCAGGCAGCGTTCGGCGGCGGGCAGCAGCTCCTCCGTCTCCTGGTCGGGGAGCCCCCAGCGGCGGGCCTCGGCGAGCAGGACCGGGAAGAGCAGCGTGGCCTCGGTGCCGGTGCACTGCGGCGGGAGGTGCGGCCCGGCGTCTCGTCTGGGGCCGGGGATCATTCCGGACTGCGGTCCCGCACCGGTGAGTTGAGTCCGGGCGAGGATCCTCAGCGTTCCCGCGGCAAGGCCGGTGCCCAGCGGCAGCGCCATCCGGGCGGCGACGAGGGCGTCGGCGGGAGCCAGACCGCAGCGCCAGGGCGCCCCGGCCGCCAGGTGCGTGTCGGCGGGGTTCGCGGGGTCACGCAGGAGGAGGGCCTGGAGGTCCTCGATGCTCGTCCTGAGCCAAGCGGTGATTCTCGGGTCGTCGCCCTCGGCGCGCGCGGTGGTGAGCGGGCTGGTCGCCGTGCGTCCGACGGCCCGGAGCGGCCCAGCCCCATCCGGCCGCACCCGCAGTTCGATGGTCCTGCTGCCACCGGGCGGCAGATCTGCTTCCCACCGCAGCAGCCCGGCCGAGGCCAGGGCGTCCGAGGGCGGCGGTTCGGTCGTGACGGAGGCGGTGCCGGCAGGGCAGGACCAACGCAGGCCAGAGCCGTGCACGCTTGCGGTGAGTTCGGGTCCCACGGTGCCGGAGGCGATCGCACCGAGGTCGGCCAGGTCAGTGCCCAGGACGATCTCGACCGGCAGGCGCAGGGGGCGGGGGGCCGCGCTGTGCAGGGTGATCCGTTCCGTGCCGTCGGCGAAGCGGTTGCGTTCCACGATCACGTCCGGGTCCGGGCCCGTCTGCGGTGAGGTGCGGAGTGTGCCCACGAACCGGGCGCGGTCGGCCGAGACCATGCGGGCCTGCACCGCGAGGGGTTCTCGCCCGGCCACGCGGATCTCGCACCGGGAGAGTACGCGCCGACCGGCCCGGTAGTAGCCCTCCAGTCCGCGGCCGGTCAGCTGCCCCTCCTCGGTCGAGATGGCGAGGCCGGGGAGGGCGACACAGATCATCGCCGTGTGGACGGACGGCAGGTCGGCGGGCCGGCGCAGCCCGGGGGGTGTCGGGCCCCCGGTCAGGGGTGCGGACGAGTGGCGCAGGGGTGGCGGTGTCCGGCCGTGCGCGAAGGACGGTGAGGGTGGGCCGCACTCCGGGCCCGCGTCAGGGCGGCGGCTCGGGGCCGGCCCTGGGGGAGACGGCCGGCCCTGACTCGACGACGAGGGCGCGCGCGAGCCGGTGCCGATGGGCGCAGCGGGGGACGGGGGCGGCGTGCGGCCGGAGAACCTCGACTCGAAGCCGTCGAGACGTGACACCGGCTGGGCAGGCACAACCTGGCCCCCTGGGCGTGATGCCCTGGCCCCGGGCGGGCCGACCCCCGACACGAAGGGCAGTGGAGGCCCACCTGGTGAGCGGCGGTCGTCGGCGGCGGGCGGAGTCGGCTGTTGCATGGGAGGGCTTCCTCTGCGCTCGGAGCGCCAAGATCGGGTACTGCCCTGGTGCCGGAGGGCTCCGACGGAGCCCGGGCAGTGCGGCCTCACGGCCCGTCCAGCCGTTCCGCCACTCAGGTGAACGCTGTGAGCGGCCTCCGGGTCACGCCCCAATACCCCCGGCCTGTGCGGGGGCTGTGCCCCTTGCGACCCGGGGCCTGTGCACCCCCAGACTCGGGCCTGTGCACCCCGAGACCCCCGGGCCTGTACACCTCGAGGCCGCCAGCGCCGCGCCCTCCGGCCTCACTCACTCCTCAGCGCTCACCCGCTGACCGGGCGGCACACCACCGTCGTTCCTACCCCGGCAGGGCGTGGCTGTCTTCTTCGATGTACGCGAGCGCGCGCCGGTGGTGCGTCCGCCGCCCGGCCGTGCGGTACCGGCCGACGATGGACGGCCTGAGCGCGACCCGGCCTCGGGAACGCCTGCCGACTTCGTTGGACCACCGGGGTGAGTGGTACCGGCGGGGCGGGCCGTGCCGGCAGGGTGGGCGGTGCCCACAGGGCCGCGGGTGCGGCGACGACGGCGGGGCAACGCGGGCGCCACCGGCGGCGAGGATGTGCCGTGCGACTCGGCCTCAGGCACCACGGCGGCCGACGAGGGAGCAGCCGCGCGCCCCGCCTGTTCCGTGCGCAGGCACCTGCGGATCGACTCCGGGTCGAGACCCTCATTACAGGCCTGGTGCAGGAGTCGGGCGAAGAGATAGTCGGGATCGGCGCCCAAGGCCATGGCGAGGGCCTCGCGTGCCTCCAGCTCGTCTCCCGTGGACCAGGCGACCCACCCGGCGAGAGTGAGCGGCGCCGCGGCATGTTCACCGTAGGGCCCGACGCAGCGGCGGGCCAGGGACCGCCAGAGGCGAAGGGCTCGTCCGGCTTCCTCACCCTCCATCCACGCGGCCGCGCGGTCGCGGGTCGCGCGGTCCTGGAGACCGAGGATCAGCCGGGCGGCCTCGTCGCACCCGAGCAGTTCGTCGTCGCGGAGATCCGCAAGGAGCACACCGGAGACCGGCTGGGCCTCGGCGAAGCGGTCCAGGATCCTTCCGGCCAGTTCCATCGTCTCGTCTGCCACGGCGGCGCGGCCCGTGTCGTCCAGGATCTTCGGCACCAGCGCCATGCTGGCGGTGTCCAGAGCGGCTTCCTGTCCGAGAGCAGCGGCGTTCTCCCAGGGGAGCAAGCGGGCCCTGAGCTCCCGCAGCGAGCCGCGCACCTGGATACCGGCGTAGGTGGCCGCCGCCGCGAGCACGGAGGTCCCGGGCAGGCCCATGGGGGCTCCCTCGGGGGAGCAACAGACCTGGTTGTCGCAGCAGTACGACCAGTAGCGGCCCTCCGAGATGCACAGGGCCTCGACGACCACCACGTCCAGGGAACCGCACTCGACGCGCAGCCTATGGGCCAGGGGCCTCAGCCGCTCCATCACCTGTCGGCCGGTCTCTCCCTTTTCCGGCTCCTGGCACAGGAAGGCGACCATCGAATCCGGCCGGGCCCCTCGGCGCTCGCTGCCCGTCACGAGACCGTGGGACAGTTGCCGGGCTGCCGAGGGCCAGTCGTCCGCGCTCGCCGGGATGCCGAGCCGGGCCCGGCCGCCGAACCGCCCACGTCCGTCGCTGTCGTGCAGCGCCACCAGGACGATGCTGTCCTCGGGACGATATCCGAGCAGGTAGGGCAGGGCGTCCGCCAGCTCGGCCGGCGTGCGCAGAGTGACCTGGTGCGCTCCGCCGTGGCTGTCGTACGGCGGGCCGGGGGTGTGCACTCCGGATGTGTCACTCCCCTTGTTCTCCTGTTCATCGTGCTTCTGCCCGCCCTGCGTCTCGGGCCCGGTGATGTCACCGTTCTCGGAGGATCCGGTCGTTTCGCTGTGGTTCGTCATGCGAAGACGATCTCGCGGATCGCAAACCTCCGCTTGAGCCTGTGGATAAGTCCCATCAGGGACACGTCACCCGACACGCCATCCGCCTCCGCTCAGTCCACAGGTCCCTGCCTCGCGGCTCCGGATGTCGGTGCCGTCCTGTTGTATGGAACGCATGGAGCACACGAGCAACGCGGAACTCCGGGCGGACGCCGACGCGGTCCTCACCCGACTCGTCGGGGACGTCTCGGGAGAGGCACGGCTGCGCGAGGACCAGTGGCTGGCGATCGAGGCGCTCGTCGCCGACAGACGCCGGGCCCTTGTCGTCCAGCGCACGGGCTGGGGCAAGTCCGCGGTGTACTTCGTGGCGACCTCGCTGCTGCGGGCGCGGGGCAGCGGCCCCACCGTGATCGTGTCCCCGCTGCTCGCGCTCATGCGGAACCAGGTCGAGGCGGCGGCCCGGGCCGGCATCCACGCCCGGACCATCAACTCCTCCAACACCGAGGAGTGGGACAGCGTCCAGGACGAGATCGCCGCGGGCGACGTGGACGTCCTGCTGGTCAGTCCAGAGCGGCTCAACAACCCGGACTTCCGGGATCAGGTGCTCCCCCGGCTCGCGGCCGCCACCGGACTCCTGGTCGTCGACGAGGCCCATTGCATCTCCGACTGGGGCCATGACTTCCGGCCGGACTACCGCAGGCTGCGCACCATGCTCGCCGATCTCCCACCCGGTGTGCCGGTGCTCGCCACCACCGCCACGGCCAATGCCCGCGTGACGGCCGACGTCGCGGAGCAGCTCGGCACCGGCGGCAGCTCGGACGCCCTCGTGCTCCGGGGACCCCTGCACCGGGACAGTCTGAGCCTGAGCGTCCTGCGCCTGCCCGACGCGGCACACAGGATGGCGTGGCTCGCCGAGCACCTCGACGAACTGCCGGGGTCCGGAATCATCTACACCCTCACCGTGGCCGCCGCCGAAGAGGTCACCGCCTTCCTCCGGCAGCGTGGCCAGTCGGTCGCGTCGTACACGGGCAAGACGGAGAACGCCGACCGTCAGCAGGCCGAAGAGGATCTGCTCGGCAACAAGGTGAAAGCGCTGGTCGCCACCTCGGCGCTCGGCATGGGCTTCGACAAGCCCGACCTGGGCTTCGTGGTGCACCTGGGCTCACCCTCCTCCCCCATCGCGTACTACCAGCAGGTGGGCCGCGCGGGACGTGGTGTGGAGCATGCCGAGGTGCTCCTCCTCCCGGGCACGGAGGACGAGGCGATCTGGAAGTACTTCGCGTCGCTCGCCTTTCCCCCGGAGGAGCTGGTACGCCGCACGCTCGACCTGCTGGCGCACGCGGAGAAGCCGTTGTCGCTGCCCGCCCTGGAACCTCTGGTGGAGCTGCGCCGATCCCGCCTCGAGACCATGCTCAAGGTCCTGGACGTGGACGGAGCGGTCAAGCGGGTCAAGGGCGGTTGGATCGCGACCGGTCAACCATGGGCGTACGACGCCGAGCGGTATGCCTGGGTGGCGCGGCAGCGCGAGGCCGAGCAGCAGGCCATGCGCGCCTACGCGTCCACGACGGAGTGCCGCATGGAGTTCCTGCAACGCCAGCTGGACGACGAGGCGGCCAAGCCGTGCGGTCGCTGTGACAACTGCGCCGGGCAGCGCTTCACGGCCGACACGTCCGAGGACGCGCTCGACGCCGCGCGCGTCGACCTGGGGCGGGCAGGCGTCGAAGTGGAGCCCCGGCGCATGTGGCCCACCGGGCTGCCGGCGATCGGAGTGGACCTCAAGGGACGCATCCCCGTCGGCGAACAGGCCGCGCCGGGCCGCGCGCTGGGACGCCTGGCGGACATCGGGTGGGGCAACCGGCTACGGCCCATGCTCGCGCCCCAGGCGCCCGACCTCCCCGTCCCCGACGATGTGGCCAGGGCAGTGGTGGACGTACTGGCCGACTGGGCCAAGGGCCCGGACGGCTGGGCCGCGGGCGCACCGGACGGTCGATCGCGCCCGGTCGGCGTCGTCACCGTCGCCTCACGCACGCGACCTCAGTTGATCAACTCCCTTGCGGCGCACATCGCCGAGGTCGGCCGGCTGCCACTGCTGGGCGCCGTCGAGTACACCGGCGATGCCCACCCCGGCTCACGGAGCAACAGCGCACAGCGGCTGAAGGCGCTCGACGGGGCGCTGACCGTGCCGCCCGCCCTGGCGTCCGCTCTCGCCGGGGCCCAAGGCCCGGTCCTCCTGGTGGACGACTTCACCGAAACCGGCTGGACCCTGGCCGTCGCGGCCCGCATGCTCCGACGCTCCGGCGCACAGGGGGTGTTGCCGCTGGTGCTGGCCGTGCAAGGCTGACGGCGGACCCCGGGCAGGGGCCGTCGCCCGGCACCCCATGGGGCGCGGGACCCCGGAGAGACGTACGAACGTGTCGTGCTCGAACGCCCCGCGGGTGGTCCGCTGACCCACGCCGTGGGGATATTAGCCGCGCATCATCTGATAACGGTCGGCTGCCTCAATTGCTCGTTGCCGCAATCAAGTTCGACAGGAAGAATTGAGGTCCGCTCCCGCACGGCTCGTCCGCCGCTCCGGTAGGGCTTTGCCGCGGTGCGCGCTCCCAGAACCCGACCCCGCCCGCAGTGTGGGCGCGTAGCCGAAGGGAGGACCGTGACCTTCGGATTCGCTCCGGCCTCGGCAGCGGCGTCGACGTCCGTCGCTGCCGCCAACCGCTTGCTCGAACCCGCGGAATGGGCCGCCGCCGGGATCCCACTCCTGCGCAACCCCCGCGAGATCGTCAGCGGACTGCACGCCCGGCACCACCCGCAGCCGGCGACCGCTGTGGTCGCCGTGCTCGACCCGGACGAGCGGCTGCGGGCGAGCGCGTCGTTCGCGCGCCGTTCGGCTTCGGCGGACGGCTGGATGTTCCGCAACGCACTGCTCGCGCAACTGCGCCGGGTGATCCCGCACGACCTGCGCCGTCGCACGCCGGTACGCACCGCTGTGCTGCTCTACTGCCGTGAGGGCGACGGGCGTTGGACGGAGGAGGACGGAGCGTGGATGTGGGGGCTGCGTGACGCGTGCACCTTGCACGGGCTGCGCTGCGGGGCCTACATCACGCTGACCCGTGACGGCTGGCAGGTTCTCGGCGAGGGCCGCGGCGGACGCCGCCCCCACTCGGCTTCGGCGCCGGAGCCTTTCGCCACGTCGGAGGCACCGCCCCCGATACCGCGCACCGGCGGCGCCTCGGAGATCCTGCGCCGCGCGGCGGCGGCACGCTGAGTCCCGGACGAGCCACTCGGCGCGGCCCGGGACCGACCGCACCGTACTGAGGGCGGCTCCCCACGGTTCCCACGACTGCGGTCAGGAAACGGTTCCCAGGAACAAGCCTCCTGAGCGCCGCTCCGCCCGAGACGCGAGCACAGCCGTCCGCCACAGCGGCGACGAGCGCGCCCGTCGCCGGGCGGGGCCGTCACTCAACGCGGCCTCTCGCCCCGCGGGCATGCAGGAAAGCCCACCGTGCAGCGCCGCCGCGGCGGCGCTCGGAGTCGGCCCCGGCGCCCTGGCGGGCGCCACGGCACCGGCTCAGACGCCCGTGCCCAGCACCGAGTTGATCCGCTGCGGGTCGCCGCAGACGATCAGCAGGGCACCGGCCCGGGAGTGGGCCAGCGACAGGGCACTCACGGCTGCGGTCTCGGGACCACCGTTGACGGCGACCACGACGACCGGACGGGACGAGGCGCGGGCCGCGATGGCGGCGTCCGTGTAGAAGACGTCGTCGGCCGCGTCGTGCTGAGCCCAGTAGGAGGTCTCACCGAAGGACAGCTCGTGGGCGGCCCACGGGTGCTGCTCCCCGGTCGTGATCAGCAGGATGTCGCCGGGAGCACGGCCGGAGTCCAGCAGCAGGTCCACGGCCTCCTCGGCGGCGTCGAGCGCCCCCTCGGCGGAAGCCGGGATCAGCTGGATCTGCGGGGTGACCGAAGCGGTGGCACCGGCGGCAGGGCCCGACGGAGCGGGCTGGGCGGCCACATCGCGCGGCGTACGTTGCACCGGCGGCGCCGGCCGGAGAGGGCCGGGGCGACCGGGACGCGACGGGGCCGCGGGACGGGGACCGGGTACGGGACGGGGGGTCGGCGCGGTTCGGCTGTTGGCCGGAGTGGCGCGGGGACCCTGGGCACTCTCGTGAATCTGAGGCTCCTCGGGAATGAGAGGCATGAGTTGATATTTATCAAACGCTGGTACGGCCCGCGTCGGCGGGTGGCGCGTGCGCGCGAACGAAACCGTCAGAAATCGAAGCCGAGCTGCCCCTCGATTTCCGGAACACTTCCGTCCGCCCAACTGCGGACCTTCTTGAGGTGCCGCCACTGGGGCAACGCATCAAGATACGCCCACGACAACCGGTGGTAGGGGGTGGGGCCCCGCTCCGCCAGTGCGGCCTTGTGCACGGGTGAGGGATACCCGGCGTTGTCCGCAAAACCGAAGTCTGCATGGTCGATACCCAGTTCGGCCATCATTTTGTCGCGCTGAACCTTGGCGATCACCGAGGCCGCGGCGACGGCCACGCAGGACTGGTCACCCTTGATCACCGTACGGACCCGCCAGGGCGTACCGAGGTAGTCGTGCTTGCCGTCGAGGATGACCGCGTCGGGACGTACCGGCAGTGCGTCCAGCGCACGTACGGCCGCGAGCCGCAGTGCGGCCGTCATGCCCAGGGTGTCTATCTCCTCCGGCGAGGCGTGCCCCAGGGCGTACGACGTCACCCAGGTCCGCAGCTCCTCGGCGAGGGCCGTGCGTCGCTTGATGGTGAGGAGCTTGGAGTCCGTGAGCCCCTCGGGCGGACGGCGCAGCCCGGTGATCGCCGCGCAGACGGTGACGGGACCGGCCCAGGCGCCGCGCCCCACCTCGTCGACACCTGCAACGATCTTCGCTCCGGTCGTGGCTCGAAGGGAGCGCTCGACGGTGTGAGTAGGTGGTTCGTACGGCATGGCGCCCCTAGATTACGCCGCCCCGAAGCCTCCGCGACACCCCGGTCCCCCGCGACGGGCGCGCCGCCCTCGCGCGCCCCCGCGAGGAGATCGCACTGACCGTTCGGCGGGAGCCCCAGCCCTCACGCCCGCGATGTCAGGAAGCGTGCGGCCGCAGCAGCGGAACCATCAACTGGTCGATCATCTCCTCGACTTCACGATCCTGCCATTCACAGCAGCACATCTTGGAGCGGTACATCATCATGGCCGGTACGGCGTCGTAGACATAACCGTTCGCAGCTTCCGGGCGCACCTCACCTCGCTTGACACCTCGGTCGACGACCTCGCGCAACATCTTCATCGTGGGTTCCACGACCCCTGCGAAGATCACGGCGTGGAAGCGCTCGGCCTGCGCTGTGTCGCACTCGTGAATCACCGAGCGAAGCGCGGAGCCCGGGCGGGAGAACATCGCGTCACGCGCTCGGAGGCAGAGCGCCAAGAGGTCGTCGCGCACATTCCCTTCGTCCGGGGCGGCGTCGAACTCCGGCAGCCCGGCACGCAAGGCGTCGGCGACGAGATCCTCCTTGGACGGCCAGCGCCGGTAGACCGCGGCTTTGCCGGTCTGGGCGCCGGCGGCGACACCCTCCATTGTCAGACCGTTCCAGCCGACGGTGCTGAGCTGATCGAGGGCGGCTTCGAGGATCGCGCGTTCGAGCACCGCGCCTCGGCGACGGGCGGCTGTCCGAGCGGGAGCGTCCGCCCAGCTGGGGGTAACCATCTGACTCTCTCCAACGAGCAGCGGAAGCGGGCATTTCGGGGATGGGGGACGCGCCGGACGGCCACATGGGGGGACGTGCCGAGCAACGACGTCTTAAGTGAACGCTTGCGTTCACTGTCGGGGACTCACTACCGTTGTCGCGGCAGTGAACGCCAGCGTTCACTAACGCACTCGTGGGGGACCCATAGTGACAACCTCTCCATTGCTCCAAGATCGCAAGCCAGGCGCGGCACGCCGGGAGGGACGCCCCGGCATCGCGCTCACCGTCATCGCGGCCTGCCAACTCATGGTGGTACTCGACGCGACGATTGTGAACATCGCGCTCCCGCACATTCAAGAAGCGCTCGAGTTCAGCACCACCGACCTCACCTGGGTCGTCAGCTCCTACACGCTCACCTTCGGCGGCCTGCTGCTCCTCGGCGGCCGCGCAGGAGACATCCTCGGACGGCGCCGGGTCTTCATGACCGGCATCCTGCTGTTCACCTTCGCCTCGCTGCTCGGCGGGCTGGCCCAGGAGCCGTGGCAGTTGCTGGCTGCCCGGGTCCTGCAGGGCGTAGGTGGCGCGATCGCCTCGCCCACCTCGCTGGCGCTCATCACCACCACGTTCCCCGAGGGGCCGGAGCGCAACCGGGCCTTCGGGGTCTTCGCCGCGGTCTCCGCGGGCGGCGGTGCGATCGGTCTGCTCGCCGGCGGCATGCTCACCGAGTGGCTCGACTGGCGCTGGGTGCTGTTCGTGAACGTGCCGATCGGCGTGCTGATCGCCGTGCTCACCCCGCTGTACATCAGTGAGTCCGAGCGGCACACCGGCCGCTTCGACATAGCGGGTGCGGTGACCTCGACTGCAGGCATGGCGTCGCTCGTGTACGGCTTCATCCGCGCCGCGGACGAGGGGTGGCGGGACAGCCTCACCATCGGGTCCTTCGCTGCCGCCGTGGTCCTGCTGCTGGCCTTCGGACTCATCGAGTCCCGGGCCAAGGAGCCGATCACTCCGCTGCGGATGTTCGCCGACCGCAACCGCTCGGGCACGTACGTGATCATGCTGAGCCTGGCCGCGGCCATGTTCGGCATGTTCTTCTACATCGTGCTGTTCGTGCAGAACGTGCTCGGGTACAGCCCCATCGAGGCAGGTCTCGCCTTCCTGCCCGTGACGTTCGTGATCGCACTCGGCGCGGGCCTGTCGCAGCGGTTCCTGCCGGTGCTGGGCCCTAAGCCCTTCATGCTCGTGGGCTCCGCGCTCGCCATGACCGGACTGGCCTGGCAGGCGCTCATCAGCTCCGACAGCTCGTACGTCGGCGGAATCCTCGGCCCGATGCTGGTCTTCGGCTTCGGCATGGGGCTGAACTTCGTGACGCTGACCCTGACCGCCGTCTCCGGTGTCGCCCCGCACGAGGCGGGCGCGGCGTCCGGGCTGCTCAACACGACGCAGCAGGTGGGCGGATCGCTCGGTCTCTCCATCCTGACCACTGTCTTCGGTACGGCGACCAAGGACGAGGCGGAGAAGCAACTGCCGAAGTTCATGGCCGAGGGATCCGCGGAACAGAAGGCCGAGTTCGCCAGGACGCACCAACTGCCCGCGCCGTGGGGACACGAAGTGCTCGCCCAGGGAATCGCGACGGCCTTCATCCCGGCCGCCTCGATGGCCCTCCTCGCGCTGGCGACGGCCTGGTTGGTGATCCGGGTCCGCAAGAGCGATCTGGAGGCGCTGTCCGGCTCGGCCGGACCAGGGCTCGGCTGACCCCCGGGCGTCACGAACCGGCTTCGACGGCACGTCGGCGGGCACGACAACGGCCCGCCGACGGCCGCCGCGTCGGTCCACGACCGGTTGTGGACCGCCGGGCCGCATGCGGAGAACGAGGGGTGTCATACAGAGAACGAGTGGTGTCATGCGGGGAACGTGGGCTGGGGCGCACAGCGGCCCTGGCCGCGCACGTCGCCTACGTCGCACACGAGACACGACAGCGTTCCACCAGCGGATGAGCACCGCGAACAGCACCTCCATGACACCCCCTCCTCCACGCTCACACGGATGTCCTGCGTGTGCGGACCTCGACGGTGCGCACGGCGGATGTCAGGACAACGGGCGGCTCGTTACGGAGAGTTCCCGATGTGTACGGAGAGTTTCCAGCTCGAAACGGAGTGTTCCGGCGGGCGAAGGTCCGGGCCGTCAGGCAGCCGTCGGGACCCAGTCAGGGAGGGGCTCCGTCCGCTCGACCCAGTCGGCGGGTGGTGCCCCTGCCTTCCCCGCGGCGATCACGCCGCCGACGATGGCGCACGTGGTGTCGACGTCCCCGCCCACCTGGGCGGTCGTCCAGAACGCCCGCTCGTAGTCGCCGAGGCTCCTGGCGGCCGACCAGAGGGCGAAGGGCACGGTGTCGTGAGCGGTCGTACGCCGCCCGCACCCCAGCACCGCCGCGACCGTGCCCGGGTCGCCGTAGTCGAGCATGTCCCGGGCTCGGCGCAGGCCCGCGCCCACGGCGCTCTTCGGCACCAGGTCGATGACCCCGTCGAGGAGTGCCTCGGCACTGGGCGGTCCGTCGGGAGCTCCGGCGAACGCGGCTGCCGCGGCGACGGCCATGGCCCCGACGACCGCCTCGCGGTGCTGATGAGTGGTGTAGGCCGAGATCTCGGCCTGGTGAGTCGCCTGCTCCGGGTCGCCGGCGTACCAGGCGCCCAGCGGAGCGATCCGCATCGCCGCGCCGTTGCCCCACGATCCCTGTCCCTTGAAGAGCGCGGCGGCGAGCTCGCGCCAGTCGCCGCCCTCCCGGACCAGACGCAGGAGGCGGTTGACGGCGGGACCGTAGCCCCGGTCGAAGTCGTGGTGCTCGGCGAAGGAGAGGGCCAGGGCGTCCTGGTCGATGCGGTGGTGGGCGGCCAGGACGGCGACGACCGAGCCGGCCATCTCCGTGTCGTCCGTCCACTGCCAGAGCCCGGACGGCACCTCGCGGCGCTTCAGCAACGGATAGTTCACCGGCACGAAGTACTGGGAGCCCAGAGCGTCCCCGACGGACAGTCCGCGCAGGCAGGCCAGGGCGCGGTGCAGGCGCGTGTCGGGGGAGGAATCAGCGGTCATCGCCCTGCCACTCTATCCGGTGATCTCGTACGGCTCGGGATCTCGCCAGCGGTCGAAGGGCCGGTCGAGCGTGTACTTGCCGTCGTCCCCCAGAACGAGCATCCGCACTTCGCCGTTCCCCGGGTTCGACAGGGACTCGAACTCCGCGACCGTCCAGTGGAACCACCGCATGCAGAACAGCCGCATGGCCAGGCCGTGGGTGACGATCAGGACGTTCGGCGGGTGGTCCGGGTCCTCGAAGCTGCGGAAGAGGCTCTCCAGGAAGCCTCCGACCCGGTCATAGACGTCGGCGCCGGACTCGCCCTGGGCGAAACGGTAGAAGAAGTGGCCGTACGCGTCGCGGTAGGTCTTCTGGAGGCGGACCTCGTCCCGGTCCTGCCAGTTGCCCCAGTCCTGCTCACGCAGCCTGGGCTCCTCGCGCACCCGTATGCGACCGGGGTCCAGGTGGAACGCGCGCAGGGTCTCGTGCGTGCGGCGATACGGGGAGACGTAGACGCTGACGCGCTCGTCTCCGAACAGCTCGCGCAGCTGCTTTCCCGTCGCCTCCGCCTGCCGGCGGCCGCGCGCGGTGAGTGCCAGTGCGTGGTCGGGTTCGCGCTCGTAGACGGAGTCATCAACATTGCCCGTTGACTCGCCGTGCCGGACAAGGACGATGCGCCGTGGTCGTGCCATGCCAAGACCCTAGATCGGGTGAGGGCCGCGGGAGCACTCCCACCGCCCCCATAGAGCGTAGGTCACATCAATCCTGCACCACAGATCACTCTGATCGCACGTTTGTCCAACCGAGACGACTCCCCCCGACTGTCGCGGTTCTCCCCAGCGGAAGTCGTGATGCCCCGGTGCGCGCCATGCGCATCACACCGTCCAGCTCGACTCCATGTCCACGACGTCACCGGTCAGCGCCGCCACGTCCGCCTCCGTCTGAGCCCTCAGGGCGAGGCGCTCCACGCGCTCCGTGCGGTACTTGCCGTGCTCGGCGGCCGAGCGCCACATCGACAGCACGAGGAACTCGCTGCCTGGCGCCTCGCCGAACAGCCCGCGGACCATGCCGGGCGAACCGGCCATCGCCGGATTCCAGACCTTCTCCTGCATCAGCACGAAGTGCTCGGCCCGCTCCTCGTGGACACGGCAGAGCGCGACCCTGAGCAGGTCGGCGTCCGTGAAGCGCGGTTCGAAGCCGGTCTTCACGTCGAAGCGGTAGTCGAACAACCTGACCTGGGCGTGCTTGAACGTCCCCGCCTGGGCCGATGCGAGCCGGTCGTGGGAGCGCGCCATGAAGGAGTCGTAGAACGCGCGGCTCTCCCAGAACGCGAAAATGTGCGCCACGTCCGGTCGCCCCCGGCTCCAGCCACCCCCCTGTCCGCGAAACCCCGGCTCCCCCAGAAGCCCCGCCCACTTCCGCTGCCCCCGCTCGAAACCACGGCGGTCCACCACGGTGCAGCGAATCCACTTGACCAGCACCGCGCCATGGTAAGGCCACCGAGCGTGGCGTCGGTCACTGTCGACCGGACCGCTCCTTCCCGCTCGCACCCGCGCGCGTGGCAGGATGGACAAACAGTCGTGCCCGCCCGGCAGTTGGGGCCGGCGGACCGGTCGGTACGGGGAAGGGGACTCTGGTGGACGGGCTCAACAAGGGACTGCGCAAGGTCGAGGTCGCGGTGCGGTGGGATCCCAGCCCGGCGGGGCAGCCGTCCACCGACCTGGACCTGATCGCCGCGACCTACCTGGCGGACGATCCACACGGCGATCCGGCGTACGTGGTGCACTTCGACAGCCGCTCCCCGGACGGCACCATCACCCTCAACAGGGACAGCAAGGACGGCCAGGGCTTCGGATACGACGAAGTCATGACACTGGAACTCGACCGGCTCGACGAGCGCTACGCGCGCGTGGTCGTCGGTGTCGTCATCCAGCAGCACCCGGCGGAGCGCACCTTCGTCAGTGTGCGCAGCCCTGGACTGCGCATCCGGGAGGGGTACAGCGTCCTGGCGGAGGACGACTTCGGCGGGGTCCTCGGAGCCACGGCGGCGACGGTGGCGGAGTTCACCCGGGAGGGCTCCGGGCCATGGACCTTCCGCGCCGGGATCAGGGGTTTCGAGGGCGACCCGGTGGACTTCACCAGGACGATGGGTGCGGTCCGCCGTTCCTGACCCGCCGCGGAACGGACACGCACGACGAGAGGGGCACCGCCCGCAGGCGGTGCCCCTCTGTCATCGGCTCAGGTTCCCGGCGTCAGCTGCAGCCGCTGGTCGAGCCGCAGCCCTCGCAGATGTAGCACGAACCGGCGCGCTGCATCTTCGTACCGCACGAGAAGCACAGCGGGGCGTCGGCCTGGATGCCCAGCTGCATCTCCACCAGTTCGGCGCTGGTGTGGGCCTGCTGCGGGGCGGGCTTGACCGCCTCCTCCGCCTTCGGGGCGGACACGGCCTTCAGCTCCTGGGCGCGCGGCGCGGACTGGGCCAGACCCTCGACGTCGACCTCGTCCTCCGACGGCTCGTACGAACCGGTCTCGAGGTGACGCTGACGCTCCTCGGCGGAGTGGATGCCGAGCGCGGAGCGCGTCTCGAAGGGCAGGAAGTCCAGCGCCAGGCGGCGGAAGATGTAGTCGACGATCGACTGCGCCATCCGCACGTCCGGGTCGTCCGTCATACCGGCCGGCTCGAAGCGCATGTTGGTGAACTTCGAGACGTACGTCTCCAGCGGCACGCCGTACTGCAGGCCGACGGAGACCGCGATGGAGAAGGCGTCCATCATGCCCGCGAGGGTCGAACCCTGCTTGGACATCTTGAGGAAGACCTCACCGAGACCGTCGTCCGGGTAGGAGTTGGCGGTCATGTAGCCCTCGGCACCGCCGACGGTGAAGGACGTGGTGATGCCGGGGCGTCCCTTCGGCAGGCGCTTGCGGACCGGGCGGTACTCGACCACCTTCTCGACCGCGGTACGGATCGTCTCCTCGGCCTTCTCGGTGATCTCCGCCTTCTCCTTCTCCTTGGTCTTGGCGGAGAGCGGCTGGCCGACCTTGCAGTTGTCGCGGTAGATCGCGAGCGCCTTGACGCCGAGCTTCCAGGCCTCGAAGTAGATCTCCTCGACCTCCTCGACGGTCGCCGTCTCCGGCATGTTGACCGTCTTGGAGATCGCGCCGGAGATCCACGGCTGGATCGCGGCCATCATGCGGACGTGGCCCATCGGGGAGATGGCCCGCTCGCCCATGGCGCAGTCGAACACCTCGTAGTGCTCGGGCTTGAGACCGGGGGCGTCGATCACGTTGCCGTGGTCGGCGATGTGGGCGACGATCGCCTCGATCTGCTCTTCCAGGTAGCCCAGGCGGCGCAGGGCCTGCGGGACGGTGCCGTTGACGATCTGCATCGAGCCGCCGCCGACCAGCTTCTTGAACTTGACCAGCGCGAGGTCGGGCTCGACACCGGTGGTGTCGCAGGACATCGCCAGGCCGATGGTGCCGGTCGGGGCGAGCACGGACGCCTGCGAGTTACGGAAACCGTTCTTCTCACCGATGCGGAGCACGTCGCCCCAGGCCTCGCTGGCGGCGGCCCACACCGGGGTGTCCAGGTCGTCCATGCGGACGGCCTTGTCGTTGGCGTCGGAGTGCTGCTTCATGACGCGCTTGTGGGCGTCGGCGTTACGGGCGTAGCCGTCGTAGGGGCCGACGACCGCGGCGAGTTCGGCGGAGCGCCGGTACGCCGTACCGGTCATCAGGGAGGTGATGGCACCGGCGAGGGCGCGGCCGCCGTCGGAGTCGTAGGCGTGACCGGTGGCCATCAGCAGGGCGCCGAGGTTGGCGTAGCCGATGCCGAGCTGGCGGAACGCGCGCGTGTTCTCGCCGATCTTCTGGGTCGGGAAGTCCGCGAAGCAGATGGAGATGTCCATCGCGGTGATGACCAGCTCGACGACCTTCTGGAAGCGCTCGGCCTGGAAGGACTGGTTGCCCTTGCCGTCGTCCTTCAGGAACTTCATCAGGTTCAGCGAGGCCAGGTTGCAGGACGTGTTGTCCAGGTGCATGTACTCGCTGCACGGGTTCGACGCGGTGATCCGGCCGGACTCGGGGCAGGTGTGCCAGGTGTTGATGGTGTCGTCGTACTGGATGCCGGGGTCGGCACAGGCCCAGGCGGCCTCGGCGATCTTGCGGAAGAGCGCCTTGGCGTCGACCTCCTCGATGACCTCGCCGGTCATCCGGCCGCGCAGCCCGAACCGGCCGCCCTGGTCGACCGCCTTCATGAACTCGTCGTTCACGCGGACCGAGTTGTTGGCGTTCTGGTACTGGACGGACGTGATGTCGTCGCCGCCCAGGTCCATGTCGAAGCCGGCGTCGCGCAGGACGCGGATCTTCTCTTCTTCCTTGACCTTGGTCTCGATGAAGTCCTCGATGTCCGGGTGGTCCACGTCGAGGACGACCATCTTGGCGGCGCGGCGGGTGGCGCCACCGGACTTGATCGTTCCTGCGGAGGCGTCGGCGCCGCGCATGAAGGAGACCGGGCCGGAGGCGTTGCCACCGGAGGACAGCAGCTCCTTGGAGGAGCGGATGCGGGAGAGGTTCAGGCCGGCGCCGGAGCCGCCCTTGAAGATCATGCCCTCTTCCTTGTACCAGTCGAGGATCGACTCCATGGAGTCGTCGACGGACAGGATGAAGCAGGCGGAGACCTGCTGGGGCTGCGGCGTGCCCACGTTGAACCACACGGGGCTGTTGAAGCTGAAGATCTGGTGCAGGAGAGCGTAGGCCAGCTCGTGCTCGAAGATCTCGGCGTCGGCGGGCGAGGCGAAGTACTTGTAGTCCTCACCGGCCTTCCGGTACGTCTTCACGATGCGGTCGATCAGCTGCTTGAGGCTGGTCTCGCGCTGCGGGGTGCCCACGGCACCGCGGAAGTACTTGCTGGTGACGATGTTGACCGCGTTCACCGACCAGAAGTCGGGGAACTCCACGCCGCGCTGCTCGAAGTTGACCGAGCCGTCGCGCCAGTTGGTCATGACGACGTCACGGCTCTCCCAGGCCACCTCGTCATAGGGGTGGACCCCAGGGGTGGTGTGGATGCGCTCGACACGCAGGCCCTTGCTCGCCTTGGCGCTCTTGGCGCGGGAACTCCGTGCCGGACCGCTCGCCGTCTCTGTCATGCCGCCTCCCTGTACGGGCGAAAACGCCCTGAAGTGCCCCGTTGTTCCCGGTGCACGTTGTTCTGTCTGATGTTGCGAACGCCCACTCATACGCCCGCAACGGGTCCTCTCACGCCGCCGCCCGGCCGGGTCCCGGAGCTGCCTTCCGGGTCCGGCCCGCCGGTCAGTCGGCGGCGCCTGCGGGCTCGGGGACCTGCTTGGTCCCTCCGGGCCCGCGCTCGTCCTGCCGGCTCCCCGCGGCCGCGCCCTCGCGGTCCGGGTCATCCGTCTCGGGGGGTCCCGTCTGCGCCCTCAGTTCCGTGATGGCCGCCTCGAAGTCGTCCAGCGAGTCGAACGCCCGGTAGACCGAGGCGAACCGCAGGTAGGCCACGAGATCGAGTTCCTGCAACGGGCCGAGTATGGCCAGCCCCACGTCGTGGGTGGTCAGCTCGGCACTGCCGGTCGCTCGCACCGCCTCCTCGACCCGCTGGCCGAGCTGGGCGAGCGCGTCCTCGGTGACGGGCCGTCCCTGGCACGCCTTGCGCACGCCATTGATGATCTTCGTACGACTGAAGGGCTCGGTGACTCCGGACCGCTTCACCACCATGAGCGAGCACGTCTCCACGGTCGTGAAACGACGGGAGCAGTCAGGGCACTGGCGGCGCCTGCGGATCGACGTGCCGTCGTCGGTCGTACGACTGTCCACGACCCGGCTGTCGGGGTGCCTGCAGAAGGGGCAGTGCATGGAAAAACAACCCTCCTCACAGCAGACTCAATAGCCTCGCCGGGCATCCTGCGCCCCACGAAGCAGCCCCAAGCATAGGCGATGACCATGAGCCCCGAGACCCGGGGGACCACAACTTCTGGGCTGCTGTTGCAATCCAACCACTAGATGTGGGGATTGGCTCATACATGCAGGCCCGTCCCGCGTGTCGCGCGCATAGGCGCAGGTGACGAGTGACCACCCCCGCCACGCCCGCCCGTTCGCCTCACATGCGCCGCCTGTTGACGACCTCACCCGGGGGCGCGTCCGCATCCATTCATGCACGGGCGTATCGCCGCGGTGCATGCGGAGATACCGTGGGCGCCGCGAGGAGGGGAGGTGGGACTCCCGCACAGATGAGGGCTGGCCCCGAAGCACGGGAATGCCGGATGGCAGACTGGGGCACAGTCCACCAGGCGATCACCCCGGCGGTGAAGAGTACAGCAATGGGCCCTTTTGCCCGCCAGGTGGCGCGTCCGCCAATACACCCGGACACATGATCGCGTCCGCCGATTCGCGTTTTTTCACTCGAACGTGTGTTTGGCGCAACCTTTCGAAAGCAACTACCGTTGTCCAGCAGGGAGACCATCGAGAGGGGCCGACGTGACCACCACCGCAGACAGTGCCGCCATCGCTGCCCAGGACCGCTCCCAGGGCCGACTGGAGCCGGTGCATGCGATGAACGAAGCCACGAACCCTGAGGGGCACAAGCGCTCCCTGCCGGGCCGACCTCCCGGCATCCGGGCGGACAGTTCCGGACTCACCGACCGCCAGCGCCGGGTGATCGAGGTCATCCGGGACTCCGTGCAGCGACGGGGCTACCCGCCGTCGATGCGGGAGATCGGCCAGGCCGTCGGCCTTTCCAGCACGTCCTCCGTGGCACACCAGCTGATGGCACTGGAGCGCAAGGGCTTCCTGCGCCGTGACCCGCACCGCCCGCGCGCCTACGAGGTGCGCGGCTCCGACCAGGCCGCCTCGGTGCAGCCGACGGACACCGCGGGCAAGCCCGCCGCGTCCTATGTGCCGCTGGTGGGCCGGATCGCCGCCGGTGGCCCGATCCTCGCCGAGGAGTCCGTCGAGGACGTTTTCCCCCTCCCCCGCCAGCTCGTCGGCGACGGTGAGCTGTTCGTCCTGAAGGTCGTGGGTGACTCGATGATCGAGGCCGCGATCTGTGACGGCGACTGGGTCACCGTGCGCCGTCAGCCGGTCGCCGAGAACGGCGACATCGTGGCCGCGATGCTCGACGGCGAGGCCACCGTCAAGCGCTTCAAGCGCGAGGACGGCCATGTCTGGCTCCTGCCGCACAACGCGTCCTACGAGCCGATCCCCGGCGACGACGCGACCATCCTCGGCAAGGTGGTGGCCGTACTGCGGCGCGTCTGACAGCGCACCCCGCGCTGGGCAGGGCCGACAGGCCCGCCCTCTGACCGGGCCCCGGAACCCCTGCGCCGGTTCCGGGGCCCTGCGCTGTCCAGAACGTGCGGCGACCGCCGAACCGCAGGGCCGACTGCCCGTCCCTGCGGGAGCGGGTCAGCGGCCGAGCCGCCGGCCGGCCCGAGGCCCACTCCCCCTCGGTGTGCCGTGGCAGGGCCGTGGCCCACTCCCCTTCGGTGTGCCGTGGCCGGCCCGTGGCTCACGCCCCTTCGGTCTGCTGAGCTGCCGCTTCGGCCTGCTGCGCTGTCGCGTCGATCGCCGCGAGCGACTTCCGCACCTGGTTCCGGTCCGTCGTGAACCAGAAGTCGGGCAGCGAGGCCTTCAGGTAGCTGCCGTAGCGGGCCGTCGCCAGCCGCTGGTCGAGGACGGCGACCACGCCCCGGTCCCCCGACGCCCTTACCAGCCGGCCGGCACCCTGGGCCATGAGCAGAGCGGCGTGCGTGGCGGCGACTGCCATGAAGCCGTTTCCCCCGGCGTCTTCCACGGCCTTCTGGCGGGCGCTCATCAGCGGATCGTCCGGGCGGGGGAACGGAATCTTGTCCATGACGACCAGCTGACAACTGGGACCCGGGACATCCACGCCCTGCCAGAGCGACAGCGTGCCGAAGAGACAGGTCTTCGGGTCGGCGGCGAAGTTCTTGATGAGCTCTCCGAGCGTCTCCTCGCCCTGGAGCAGGATCGGATACTCGGGGATCCGGGAGCGCAGTTCCTCGGCGGCGAGCTGGGCGCCTCGCATCGAGGAGAACAGCCCGAGGGTCCGGCCCCCCGCCGCCTGGATCAGCTCCGTGAGCTCGTCCAGCATGTCGGCGCGGTCACCGTCCCGCGCGGGGCGTGCCAAGTGCTTGGCGACATACAGGATGCCCTGCTTGCGGTAGTCGAAGGGCGAGCCGACGTCGATGCCCTTCCACTTCGGGAGGTCGTCGCCCTCGGTGCCCTCGGGGGCGAGGCCCAGGGAGGCGCCCACACCGTTGAAGTCGCCGCCCAGCTTCAGCGTCGCGGACGTCAGGACCACGGAGCGGTCCGCGAACAGCTTCTCGCGCAGCAGCCCGGAGACGGACATGGGGGCGACACGCAGGGAGGCACCGAAACGATCGTGGCGCTCGTACCAGACCACGTCCCACTCGGAGCCGTTCGTGATGCGCTCCGCCACGTCGTGCACGTTCTCCACGGAGGCCAGGGCCTGCTTGCGGACCGCGTCCTCGTCCTGGACGGACTTGTCGCGGGTCGTGCCGATCGCGGAGATGACCGTGCGGCACGCGTCGCGCAGCGCCATGAGGGCGTACCCGAGATCCTCGGGGATCTCCTCCAGGCGGCCCGGCAGCGCCAGCTCCATCAGCCGTTCGAAACCCTCGGCGGCGGTCTGGAGCTGGTCGGCGGCCTTCTCGTTCACGAGTTTCGCGGCGCGCCGCACCGCCCGGTTGACCTGGCCGGGGGTGAGCTCACCGGTGGCGACCCCGGTGACCCGGGAGACCAGCTCGTGCGCCTCGTCGACGATCAGCACCTCGTGCTGCGGAAGGACCGGGGCACCCTCGATGGCATCGATCGCGAGCAGCGCGTGATTGGTGACGACGACCTCGGCGAGCTTCGCCCGCTCACGGGCCATCTCGGCGAAGCACTCGGCGCCGTACGCGCACTTCGACGCGCCCAGGCACTCCCTCGACGAGACCGACACCTGGGACCAGGCCCGGTCCGAGATGCCGGGCGTCAGGTCGTCACGGTCGCCCGTCTCCGTCTCGTCGGCCCAGTCGCGCACCCTCAGCAGGTCCTGGCCCAGCTTGCTGGTGGGCGCGGCGGCCTCGAACTGATCGAAGAGGCCCTCCTCCTCGTCCTGCGGGACGCCCTCGTGCAGTCGGTGCAGACACAGGTAGTTCGACCGGCCCTTGAGCATCGCGAACTCCGGGCGGCGGCGCAGCAGGGGGTGCAGCGACTCGACCGTTCTCGGCAGGTCGCGCTCCACCAGCTGGCGCTGCAGGGCGAGGGTGGCGGTCGCGACGACCACACGCTCCCCGTGGGCGAGCGCGGGCACCAGGTAGCCCAGCGACTTACCGGTACCGGTGCCGGCCTGGACCAGCAGGTGGGAGCCGTCGTCGATCGCTTCCTCGACAGCTTCGGCCATGGCCACCTGACCGGGGCGCTCCGTACCGCCGACGGCAGCGACGGCAGCATGCAGGAGTTCGGGGAGTGAGGGCTTCGTCATAGCGCGACCACCCTACGACCCCGCACTGACAAACGGGCGAGCAAGGCGGGTGCCGGGTACGGGATCAAGGGCGTGGGCTCCTCGGGGCGGGCGGCGGAAGGTGAACGGTGGGACCGTGGCGGGCGGGAACTGTCGCGGCACGAGCCGCGTTCCATGAGTGACGGCGCGATGACACAGCGCTACAACACGTGCCGGAGTGACCGCTCTCGGACCATGAGAGCGGCTCGCTTGGCGGGCAGGTCGACCTCGGCGGAGAACCGGAAGCCGGCGGTCAGGAAAGCGGCGATGGAGGGGGTGTTGCGGATGTCGGGTTCCGCGATGACACGGGCGCAGGAGGGCCGCCGCGTGAGAACGAGCTCGGCCACGGCCCGGAGCAGCACACCTCCCAGGCCACGCCCTCGATCGGCGACTCCGCCGATCAGGAGATGGATACCCGTGTCATGAGGGCGGGCGGCATAGTGCCGCGCCAGCGGGTCGAGATCGGCCCGGTAGATCTCCCAGTAGCTCATCGGCACCCCGTCCAGGAGGCCCATTGACGGCACGCTGCGCCCGTCGCCGGTGAGCTGAGCTCGCAGGTGGTCTTCCGTCACGCGCTGCGGTCCTGAGAGCTCCCAGAACGCCGCGGCGGCGGGCTCGTTCATCCAGCGGCTGATCCGCGGGAGGTCGCGTTCGGGGCGCGCCGGGACGAGGTGGAACCGGCCTGCGGGCGTGTCTGCCGGACCCCATGAGGCGAAGTCGTCGAGAGGATCCTCACCGGCGAAGTCCCCGCCCTCGGCAGCGCCCGGAACACGGACATCGTCATCGGGACCGGAGGCGCCCGCGCTGTCGGCGCCAGAGGCCGTGGCGGTCTTGGCAACGATGTGGGCGGGGACGGAGACGGCGATACACGTCTCGGCGATCGGGTCGGGGGGAGACACCGGACGCTCCTCTCAGGAAAGGGGGTGGCGAGTCCTCAGAGATGAAGGAGGTAGGTCAGCGGTGGTCGGGGTCGGTCGCAGCGGTCAGGGATGCAAGGGGTTGGCGATGGTGACGTAGACGGACTGGGTGTCGACGGGGCCGACCAGTTCATCGAGCCCGTGCAGCCGGGTCAGCAGGTTGGCCTTGCACCGCAGGACGGGCGAGTCGAGCAACAGGGAGGGCAGCGAGGTGCGCAGCCGGGCGGGGCCGGAGGCGAGAGTCCGCAGGAATCGTCGGAAGGCGGCGAGCAGTAGCTGCTCGTCGGCGAGCCCTTGGGAGCCGAACGCGCCGATCAGACCGAGCACGTTGTTGATCACCAGGTAGTAGACGAGCCGCTCGTCGGTCACCCGGTCGCAGACGAAGGTGTCACTCCGCTCTCCGATGCCGGGCAACCGGGCGTCGAGTTCTGGGCGCCGGGACTCACGGAAGTAGTAGCCCTGGTTGTCCCGGTAGCGGCCGCCGCTGGGCCAGCCGTCGGCGTCCAGCAGGAGCAGGGTGTTCTGCTGGTGCGCTTCCAGCGCGACGCCTGCCTCACCGTCCAGCCAGAGGACGGGACGCACCACGTGTTCGAGGTAGCGCAGGAACCACTCGGCGGCGACGGCTCCGCGGGGCCGGCCGGTGCGCCGGGCGAGACGCGTGACCAGTTCGGCCAGCCGGGACCGCAGAGCAGGGCCGTGCTTGTCGCGGTTCCCGGGAGTCCTCTCCAGCGGGGCCCTGGGGTATGGGCGCGGCGAGAGGAGCCCCGCGACGCAGGAGACGTCGTCGGTGGGGCCGAACGGGTTGTGGCGGATCACCACGTCCAGTCCGGGCACGGGAGTGCCATCAGCGGTGTCCACGGCGAGCCAGGCCGGATCCCGGACGACGTCGAATCCCGGGTGCGTGGAGCGCCATTCCTGCCCCAGACCGCTGCGGAGCAGGCGGTGGACCTCGACGCCGCGGTGGAGTTCCTTGCGGAGGTTCTCGCGGCGGGAGTTGGTGATGCGCAGGCCCAGCGAGAGCTTGAGCATCGCCGGGGCGTGGGTTCGGTAGACGGTGCGCAGGGAGGAGGTGGGGTGCCAGTCAGGGCCGTGGCTGCCGAGGTCTTGGAGCAGTCCGGCGTCCAACAGGGCGGCGGTTCGCGGGCGATGCCGGACCTCGTGTGCCTGCCAGGGGTGCAGGGGCAGAAGGGCGTACCCCTCGGGCAGGTTCGTCACGGTCCCGGCGAGTCGCGCGATGAGCCGGGGTGCGGGGACGGGGCGGCCTCGTTCGGTCCAGGAGGAGTCGGTGGCGAGGACGGAGGGAGCGACAGCCATCCAGTGCAAGGGGAAGGCGCCGCGCGTCTCGGGCGCGTACAGGGGTGCTTCGGACTCCGCGAGGCCTTCGCGGCTCTTCGGGGTGGGGTGCAGAGGGTGTCCGAGGACGAGTGCCTGTTCCGCGGAGAGGAAGAGGTCGGGGCCGTCGGCGGGGTGTTCCCGGCGTTCGGTGATGAAGGTGGTGACGCGTCGGAGGGAGTCGGCGACGCCGGCGACGAGAGCGAAGCCGTCGATCGAAACGGATGTACTGACAGTGGAGTTCTGGGGGACGGAGGCCGCTGCCGACGTCTCTCTCATGAGCAGGGCGGCGATCGTGACGGCGTCGGCCGGGGGGCCGGTTTCGGGAGCATCGGCGAGACGAGGAGGGCCGAAGCGGTGCCAGCCCGTTGGGGACCAGTAGCGCACCGGGGCGAGGAGGACCGTGCCACTGGCCGGGAGGGGGATGCGCAGGACGCCGTCGGTCGGGGCCGGCTGATCGGTCTCGCGCGCCCAGCAGCGGAGAAGGTTCTCCACGGCGGCGGCCTGGGCCACGATGTGCGGATCGGGATGCTCCAGTGGGTCCGTCGTGGCTTGTCCTTCGCTCGATCCCGGGGTGAGGTCAGCCGCCGGCCGTTGGTGAGGAACCCTCCGGTCCGGCGATGCCGGTGTCGGCATGGCTTCGGCGGGGTGTTGTCCTGGGGCCGAAGCAGAGGCCGGGACCAGGGCCGAGGCAACCGGGCCCGGGGCCGAGGTCGGGGTCCAGTCCGGGGCTTGGTCGTCGGGGTGCGGGGTGGCGTTCACGGCAGGTACCTCGTGGGGTGGTTCCGGATCGAGCGGGCGAGGGAGGCGTGCCGAGCGGCTTCACTCGGCGCGACATGCGGGACGCGAGGTCCCGCGGCGTGCGGGCTTACGGGCCCGGGGACGTGCGGACCCACGGCCCCGGGGATGTACGGACCTACGGGCCCGGGGCCGTACGGACCTACGACCCCGGGAATGTACGGACCTACGGGCTCGGGGACGTTCCGGCCTACGGGCCCGGGGGCGTGCGGGCTGCGGGCGTGTGGGCCGGCGGGGCTCCTGACCCTCGGAGCTCGGGGCGACGGCGTACGGGGCGTGCCGCGCGTTGCGGAGCTCACGGCGAACGGGGGCCGTCGGCCAGAGGTCGCCGTGACGCGCAGGTACGAGACGGACCGCTACGCACGCGGCCGCCTGCGTGCACCGCGTTCACGGTGCGGCTGCCGTGTCACCCCCACGGCACCGGGCCGCCGCCCGGACCGCGTCGGCCAAGCGGTCCAGTACGGCGGCCGCTTGCTCGTCCGTGATGGTCAGGGGCGGCAGCAGCTGCACGACGCTCGCCGACCCGCCAGCGAGTCCGACGATGAGGCCGCGTCGCAGGCACTCCCGCTGGACCGCGGCCGCGAGTTCGGACGCGGCGGGGAGCGGTCTGGGTCCGTGCGGCCCGCTGCCCGGCATCACCGGCGCCTCCGGAGCACCCTCTGCGACCCCCGGGACAGCGGCTGTGGCTCTCGCCCCTCGGAGGTCGGCGCCCTGCGGATCCACCAATGTGACGCCGATCATCAGCCCCCGCCCCCGCACCTCCTCCACGCAGGCGAACTCGGATGCGAGGGAGCGGAGTTGCCCCAGCATCCGCGCCCCAAGCGTCGCCGCGCGCTCGGCGAGGGCGTTCTCTCGGACGTGGGCGAGGGTCGCCGTGCCGGCGGCCATGGCGAGCTGGTTGCCGGGGAAGGTTTCGGCGGGGGCGCCGGGTTGCCCGGTGTCGAGGTCGTCGCGGTGGACCACGACGGCCAGGGGCAGGCTGCCGCCGATGGCGTGGGAGAGCACCATCACGTCGGGGGTGACGCCGCTGTGCTCGACCGCCCAGAAGGTGCCGGTCCGGCCGACGCCGGTCCGGGTCTCGTCGGCGATCAGAGGGATGGACCGGTCGGCGGTGAGCTGTCGGATGCGGCGCAGCCAGGCGTCCGGGGCGGGGATGACGCCGCCGTCGCTCTGGACGGGCTCGACGATCACCCCGGCGGGCAGTGGCGTCTCGTCCCGGGCGTCACCGAGGAAGGACTCGGTCGAACGGGTGGCCAGGGCGGCTCCATCCTCTGCCCCGGCACGGAAAGCGGCGCGGTAGTCCTGTGGACAGGGCAGGCGGTGGATCCGTGGGGCGTGGATATCGGCGGAGGCGTAGTCGAGGGACCCGGCGGTTCCCGTACGGTCGGCTCCGGTGAATGCCAGGAGACCGTTCCTGCCGGTCGCTCCACGGACCAGTGCGCGGGCCGTCTCGACGGCGTCGATGCCGGCCGGCCCGCAGAACCGTACGTGCGCCCGCTCGGCGAGGCCCGGGGGCAGCGTGCGGAACAGTTCGGTGAGGAAGGCGTCCTTGACGGGTGTCGCCAGGTCGAGGGTGCTCAACGGTGCCCCGGAGTCGAGGACCTTGCGGATGGACTCCAGGACGACCGGGTGGTTGTGGCCGAGGGCCAGAGTGCCGGCCCCGGAGAGGCAGTCCAGGTAGCGGCGGCCGTCCGCGCCCTCGATGGTGAGTCCCCGGGCCCGCACCGGAACGATCGGCAGGGCACGGGCGTACGTCCGGGCGGCCGGTTCGCGCGCGGCTTGGCGACGGAGGATTCCCTCGTGCGCCTGGCGCTGGGCACGGGCGGCGTCGTCAAGGGCTCCGCCGGGAGGGGCTGTCGCCTGCGTACGCCCCACAGCGGCCTCCTCCGACACACAACCCCCAGGGGTGGTTTCCGTCACGACGTCCCTGACCTCCCACCGCGCACGGGCACAGAGGACCGCGCACGGACAGCAGGCCCCCCACCGCTACCAACCCCGGATCACTCACCGGGTTACGGGTTGCCTCAAGATCCTTTCCGTGACGGAACTGTTGCGGATCCGTCGGATGGCCCCCACAGCCACCGCATAGTGTGTGATGCCGTTCCCGGACACCGCGAAGCCACCCCGAACTTCCCGTCCAATTAAAGAAGTTGGGGAGGAAACCACCGGTTCGTCCACGTTCGTTCCATCCAGGGGGAGAGTCAGCTCATGCGACCCATACGACGACCGTCGTCCGATGCCGCCCGAGGGGGGAGGGCGCGCCGCAGGAACTCCCCCGTCCTGGCTGCCATGGCCCTCGTATCGGCGCTCGCCCTGACCGCCACCGCCTGCGAGTCGGGCGATGCGACGGCCGACGGGGAAGCCTCCGCGTCCGCCTCGGCCTCCGGTTCCGGCACCGACGACGGCAAGTTCAAGGTCCCGGACGACATCAGGGACCGGCTCCGCGAGCACGGGATCGACATCGACAAGTGGAAGAACGGCGCCTGGAAGAACTGGGACCGGGACGACTGGCTGCGCGAGGCGAACGAGTACATCAACCCGATCATCGAGGGCCTCTGGAACCCGGACCGCATGCGGGAGGCCGAGGAACCCGACCAGGGCGTCGACGAGAGCGAGATCAACGAGGACCAGGGTGTGACCGACGCGACGCCCGATCCCGTCCCGGCGCAGGCCGTGCCGCCGTCGTACCACGCCAACGTCCCCACGGCCGGGAAGGTGTTCTTCGACTCCCCCGAGGGGTCGGCCGTCTGCTCGGCGACGGTGGTGAAGGACCCCGCGCACCCGGGCAAGTCCAACCTGGTGTGGACGGCGGGCCACTGCGTGCACGCGGGCAAGAAGGGCGGCTGGTACCGCAACATCGCGTTCGTGCCGTCGTACAACGACGACGGCAGGCCGGTGGCGGAGCTGGAGAACGCCACCCGCGAGGACGTCGCCCCGTACGGAGTCTGGTGGGGCGACTGGGCGCAGACCTCGGACCAGTGGATCGAGCAGGGCGGTTCGACGGGCGGTGACGGCGCGCCGTACGACTTCGCGGTCATCCATGTCACGCCCGAGAAGGGCAGCGGCGGCAAGTCGCTGGAGGAAATGGTCGGTTCGGCGCTGCCGGTCGACTTCAAGGCGCCCGCGGTGCCGCGGGTGAAGAGCGTCACGGCGATCGGCTACCCGGCCGCGAAGCCCTACGACGGGCAGAAGCTGTACCGGTGCGAGGACCGGCCCGGGCGGCTGTCGGTCACCGCGTCGGATCCGACCATGTACCGCATCGGTTGCACCATGACCGGTGGTTCGTCCGGCGGCGGCTGGGTCGCGACCGGCTCGGACGGCAAGCCGGCGCTGGTGTCCAACACCTCGATCGGGCCGGTGACCTCGGGGTGGCTGGCCGGACCGCGGCTGGGCGGGGTGGCCAAGGGCGTGTACGACTCCGTCAGCAAGAAGTTCGCCGGCCGGTGACGGCCTGCTGAACCTCGGCGCCGCAGGGGGTCCCAGGCGGCGCACACGCTCCTCCGGGGCGCCCCCGGGTGCCCCGGGGGCCCCAGAGCCCCGGAGCCCCGGAGCCCCGGAGCCCCGGCTATGTGGCATCCGCCCCAGGGGGCTCTCGCAAACCTTCACCGCCCCACCCCGGTACGCCCTCAACTCCACGGGCATAGTGGGGTGTCGCGCGGAGCCGGCAGGTCCGCGCCCGTGCCCGCACACGCGGCGCCGGCACGGACACCACTGCCTCCAGCACCACATTCATTCGTACCAACGGGGGTCATCGCACCATGCGTTCCACACGTACGCCCGCGTCCGGGCGCGGACGGCGCACCGTCCTCACCGCCGCCGGGATCGTCGCCGCTCTGGCGCTCACCACGACCGCCTGTGGCGGTTCCGGGGATGCGGCCAGCGACAAGCCTGACGCCACCGGCTCCCGGGCCGCCACGGACGGCGGCGGCAAGGTCCGGATCCCGGCCGATCTCGCGGGCAGGCTCAAGGACCACGGGATCGACGTCGACCAGTGGAAGAAGGGCGGCTGGAAGGACTGGGACAAGGACAAGTGGCTCAGTGACGCCAAGGACTTCGTCAACCCGGTGATCGAAGGTCTCTGGAAGCCGGAGCGGATGCAGTCCGCCGACGAGGCGGACAAGAAGGTCACGACGAAGGACGCGTCGGCCGGCTAGGGCGTCAGCGACCCGGATCCCGCGCCCGTCCGGGCGCAGGCCGAGAAGACGCCCTACCACCGCAACGCGGCGCCGGTCGGCAAGGTCTTCTTCGACTCCCCCGACGGCCCGGCCGTCTGCTCCGGCACGGTCGTCAAGGACGTCAACCACCCGGGCAAGTCCAACCTGGTGTGGACGGCGGGCCACTGCGTGCACGCCGGGGGCAACGGCGGCTGGTACCGCAACATCGTGTTCGTCCCGGCCTACAACGACCTCGGCAAGTCCGAGGCGGAGCTGACCAACGCCAACCCGGCGGAGATCGCCCCGTACGGCAACTGGTGGGCGAACTGGGCCTCCACCTCGAACCAGTGGATCCAGGGCGGTTCCGAAAGCGGGGGTGACGGCGCCGCGTACGACTACGCCGTGCTGCACGTGAAGCCCGAGCAGGGCGCCAAGTCCCTGGAGGAGACGGTCGGCGCCGCGCTGGACGTGGACTTCTCCGCTCCGTCCGCGGCCGAGGCGGCCACGATGGGCGCCTGGGGCTACCCGGCCGCGCCGCCGTACAACGGCGAGAAGATGTTCAAGTGCGTCGACACCCCCGGCCGGTTCTCGCTCAGCCCGTCCCTGCCGACGATGTACCGCATCGGCTGTGACATGACCGGCGGTTCCTCGGGCGGCGGCTGGTTCCGGGTCCTGAACGGCAAGTCGGTGCTGGTCTCGAACACCTCGATCGGCCCGGCGGACAACACCTGGCTGGCGGGGCCGCAGCTCGGCCGTGACGCCGAAGCGCTCTACCAGAACATGAGCAAGACCTACGGCGGTCAGTGACCCGCAAGGCGTGTGCATGAAGAAGGCCCGCCCCCGGCCAGGGGGCGGGCCTTCCCGCGTTCGAGCACGGCGCACGCGTCCGGCCGAGATGCGCGCTCAGGCCACACGCGCGCTCAAGCAGCACGAACGCTCAGGCGAAAGCATGCTCAAGCAACGGGCACACTCAGGCGAAACCCACGCTCAAGCAAGACCCACGCCCAAGCAAGACGCGCGCTCACGCCCGACTCAGAGCGCCGGCGCCGGAGCGTAGGGCGTGAGCTCCGCCGCCAGTTCCTCGTGGACCCGCACCTTGAGCAGGGTGCCCTCCGGGGTGTGCTCCTCGGAGATCACCTCGCCCTCGTCGTGCGCACGGGCGACCAGCTTGCCGTGCGTGTACGGCACGAGCGCCTCGATCTCGACCGACGGGCGCGGCAGCTCGTTGTCGATGAGCGCGAGCAGCTCCTCGATGCCCTGGCCGGTGCGGGCGGAGATCGCGATGGACCGCTTCTCCACGCGCAGCAGCCGCTGGAGCGTCAGCGGGTCGGCCGCGTCCGCCTTGTTGATCACGACGATCTCGGGCACGTCGGTGGCGCCCACGTCCCGGACGACCTCGCGCACGGCGGCGAGCTGCTCCTCCGGGAACGGGTGCGAACCGTCGACCACGTGCAGGATCAGGTCGGACTCGCCGACCTCCTCCATCGTGGAGCGGAACGCCTCGACCAGGTGGTGGGGCAGATGGCGCACGAAGCCGACCGTGTCGGCCAGCGTGTACAGCCGTCCGCTCGGCGTCTCGGCCCGGCGCACGGTCGGGTCCAGGGTCGCGAACAGGGCGTTCTCCACCAGCACACCCGCACCCGTGAGGCGGTTGAGCAGCGAGGACTTGCCGGCGTTGGTGTAGCCGGCGATGGCCACGGACGGCACCTTGTGACGCTTGCGCTCCTGGCGCTTGACCTCGCGGCCGGTCTTCATCTCCGCGATCTCCCGGCGCATCTTCGCCATCTTCTCGCGGATCCGGCGCCGGTCCGTCTCGATCTTGGTCTCACCGGGACCACGGGTGGCGAGGCCGCCGCCCTTGCCGCCGCCCATCTGCCGGGACAGCGACTGACCCCAGCCGCGCAGTCGCGGCAGCATGTACTGCATCTGCGCGAGGGCGACCTGCGCCTTGCCCTCTCGGGACTTGGCGTGCTGGGCGAAGATGTCCAGGATCAGGGCCGTCCGGTCGATGACCTTGACCTTGACGACGTCCTCGAGGTGGATCAGCTGGCCTGGGCTGAGCTCACCGTCGCAGATGACGGTGTCCGCGCCCGTCTCGAGGACGATGTCGCGCAGCTCCTCGGCCTTGCCGGAGCCGATGTACGTGGCCGCGTCGGGCTTGTCGCGGCGCTGCGTGACGCCGTCGAGCACCAGCGCGCCGGCCGTCTCGGCGAGGGCGGCGAGCTCCGCGAGGGAGTTCTCCGCGTCCTGCACGGTTCCCGAGGTCCAGACGCCGACGAGGACGACCCGCTCCAGGCGGAGCTGGCGGTACTCGACCTCGGTGACGTCCTCGAGCTCGGTGGAGAGGCCCGCCACGCGGCGCAGTGCCGCGCGGTCGGAGCGGTCGAACTGGTCGCCGTCCCGCTCTCCGTCGATCTCGTGGCTCCAGGCGACGTCCTCTTCCATCAGGGCATCGGCCCGAAGACCCTCGGGGTGGCTGTGCGCGAAGCGCTTGGAGTCCTGGGAAAAGGAAGAAGAGGAGGTCATTGGATCCTTACGTTGGTGGGAAACCGTTCACTGTCTGCAACGCACGGGGGGTCCGGGAGATTCCCGGCGCTTCGTGCCGCGCCGACCTGACGATGGTCGCACGGCACGGGGCGTCTCGTCACCGTGTTATCGGGCCGCCGCCTCGGCCGGCCGGGCCTGCCGTGCGGCCGCCTGCGGCCTCACCGGAGTCCGCGTCTGGGACGTCTTGGTGGATGCCTGCGGCTTCCAGTCCGGGTGGCCGGGCATCGGCGGGGTCTTCTCGCCGTACAGCCAGCCCTGGAAGAAGCCCTCCAGGTCGCGCCCGGAGATCTCGGTGGCGAGCCGGACGAAGTCCGCCGTCGTGGCCGTGTCGTCCCGGTACCGCTCGGCCCAGGCGCGTTCCAGGCGGTCGAAGGCCGGAAGGCCGATCTCCTGGCGCAGGGCGTACAGGACGAGCGCCGCGCCGTCGTAGACATTGGGCCGGAAGATGCTGGTCTTGCGGCCGGCGTCCGGTGCCTTGGGGGCCGCGGGTGGCCCGCCGGCGGCGCGCCAGCGGTCGGAGGCTCCGTAGGCGGCCTTCATCCGGTCCCGCATCGGCTTGTCCGCGTGTTCCTCGGCGTACAGGGCCTCGTACCAGGTGGCGTGTCCCTCGTTGAGCCACAGGTCGGACCAGGTGCGGGGGCTGACGCTGTTGCCGAACCACTGGTGGGCCAGCTCGTGGACCATGACGGACTCGACGTACCACGGCGGGTAGACCGGCTCGGTGAAGAGTTCGCGCTCGAAGAGCGAGAGCGTCTGGGTCTCCAGTTCGAAGCCGGTGGAGGCGTCGGCCATGAGCACGCCGTAGGTCTCGAAGGGGTAGCGGCCGACCTTGTTCTCCATCCAGGTGATCTGTCCTGGGGTCTTCTCCAGCCAGGGTTCGAGCGCCTTGCGGTGCCGGGTCGGGACGACGTCCCGCACGGGCAGCCCGTGCGGGCCGGTGCGGTGCAGCACCGTGGAGCGGCCGATGGAGATCTGGGCGAGTTCGGTGGCCATGGGGTGCTGGGTGCGGTAGGTCCACGTCGTCGTCCCGCCCGTCTTCTCCACTCCGGCGGGCAGGCCGTTGGCGACGACCGTGTCCTCGTCCGGCGCGGTCACCCGGATGGTGAACATCGCCTTGTCGGAGGGGTGGTCGTTGCAGGGGAAGACCAGGTGCGCGGCGTCGGCCTGGTTGGCCATGGCGAGGCCGTCCGCGGTGCGCACCCAGCCGCCCTCACGGCCCTCGGCCGGCACGGGGTCGCTGGTGTGCCGCACGGTGATCCGCATCCAGTTGCCGTCCGACACCGAGTCCTCGGGCGTGATCACGAGGTCCTCGCCGGCGGTGTGGAACTGGGCGGGGTCGCCGTCCACCTCGACCGACTCGACCGTGCCGTGGGCGAAGTCCAGGTTGACGCGGTCCAGGTCGGCGGTGGTCCAGGCGTCGATGGTCGTGACGGCCCGCAGCGGCTCGCTGTTGCCGCCCGGGTAGGTGAACGAGAGGTCGTACGACGCCACGTCGTAGCCGGGGTTGCCGAGGTGCGGGAAGAGCCGGTCGCCGACGCCGAGCGGTTCGGCGGGGGTGCTCGCGGCGACGAGGCAGACGGAGACGGCCGACGTGAGCAGTGCGGCGGCGGTCCGCCGACGGGTGGGGGTGGTGGCCTGGCTGTGGGGGGTCAGGAGCATGCCCCACGGCTATCAGCGCACGGCTGAACGGCGTGGACGGCGCGCTTTTGCCCCACCCGAACCGGGGACCGCGGCCTGCGCCGGGTGCCGCGACCGCCCCCGGCCGTGGCCGACCGCCCCCGGCCGTGGCCGTGTCAGGTGCCCTGCGGCTGCGGCTGGGATCTGCTGACGTCGTACACCCCGGCCACGTCGCGCATCGCGCGCATCAGGCCCGGCAGGTGGCCGGCGTCAGGAAGCTGCACCGTGTAGGTGTGCCGTACCTGCTGCTGGGTCGGCGGCTCGACGGTCGCCGAGACGATCTCGGCACCCTCGGAGGCCATGGCCTCGGTGAGGTCGGCCAGGAGGTGGGGACGGACGAACGATTCCGCGACCAGCGTGACCCGGCACTCGGCGGCCTCCCCCCAGTGCACGCCGACCTCCGCACGCCCCCCGCTCTTCATGCGCGCCACCGCGGCGCACTCCACGCGGTGCACGGTGACCGCTCCCCCGCGTACGGCGAAGCCGGTGATCTCGTCGGGCGGCACGGGGGTGCAGCAGCGGGCGAGCCGGACGGAGGCGCCGGGCAGGTCGGCGAGGACGGTGCCGGTGGCGGAGCGGTCGGCGGGCTGTTCGGGCGCCACGTCCGGTTCGGCTACGTCGGTGGGCCGGGCCCCCTTGCGGCCGTCGGCGGGCCGGACGCCCGGCAGGCCCTCGGTGGGCCGGCTCGCTGTCCGGTTCTCCGCGATCCGCGTCTCGTCGTGCTGGGAGTCCGCCTGTGCCGGATGGGCGGCCAGCCACCGCTGGATGGCGATCCGGGCGGCGGGGGTGCGCGCGTGCTCCAGCCACTCCCGGGACGGCTCCGACGCCGCGTCCTGGCCCATGAGGAGCTGGATGGTGTCGCCGTCCTTCAGCACGGTGCTCAGCGTCGCCAGGCGGCCGTTCACCCGGGCGCCGATACAGGCGTGCGCGTCCTCGCCGTACTGCGCGTAGGCCGCGTCCACGCAGGTCGCCCCCTCGGGCAGGCCGAGGGTGCCGCCGTCGGGGCGGAAGACGGTGATCTCACGGTCCTGCGCGAGGTCCTCGCGCAGGGTCGACCAGAAGTGGTCGGGGTCGGGTGCCGCCTCCTGCCAGTCGAGAAGCCGGGAGAGCCAGCCGGGGCGGGTGGGGTCGACGCGCTCACCGTCGGCCGGGTCGTCGGGGGCCGGTGCGTACGGGTTGCCGAGGGCGACGACGCCGGCCTCGGCGACCTTGTGCATCTGGTGCGTGCGGATCAGGACCTCGACGACCTGGCCGTCCTCACGCGCCACGGCCGTGTGCAGCGACTGGTACAGGTTGAACTTAGGTACGGCGATGAAGTCCTTGAACTCCGAGACCACCGGTTTCATGCAGGTGTGCAGTTCGCCCAGGACGGCGTAGCAGTCGGCGTCCTCGTTCACCAGGACCAGGACGCGGCCGAAGTCGGAGCCGCGGAGCCGGCCGCGTTTGCGGGAGACGCGGTGCACCGAGACGAAGTGGCGGGGCCGGATGAGGACCTCCGCCGGGATGTCCGCCTCGCGCAGCACACCGCGCACCTCGTCGGCGACCTCGGCGAGCGGGTCGTCCGCGCGGGCCGCGTTGCGGACGATCAACTCCCTGGTGTGCGCGTACTCCTCGGGGTGCAGGATCGCGAAGACGAGGTCTTCCAGTTCGGTCTTGAGCGCCTGGACGCCGAGCCGTTCGGCGAGCGGGATGAGCACGTCACGTGTCACCTTGGCGATGCGCTCCTGCTTCTCGGGGCGCATGACACCGAGGGTGCGCATATTGTGCAGCCGGTCGGCGAGCTTGATCGACATGACACGGACGTCGTTGCCGGTGGCGACGAGCATCTTGCGGAACGTCTCGGGTTCGGCGGCGGCGCCGTAGTCGACCTTCTCCAGTTTGGTGACGCCGTCGACGAGGTAGCGGACCTCCTCGCCGAACTGGTCGCGCACCTGATCCAGCGTCACATCCGTGTCCTCGACGGTGTCGTGCAGCAGGGACGCGGTCAACGTCGTGGTCTCGGCGCCGAGTTCGGCGAGGATCAGGGTCACCGCGAGCGGGTGCGTGATGTACGGCTCGCCGCTCTTGCGCATCTGGCCGCGGTGCGAGGACTCGGCGAGGACGTAGGCGTGGCGCAGGGGTTCGAGGTCCGCGTCGGGGTGGTGGGCGCGGTGGGCCTCCACGACGTGACTGATGGCGTCGGGCAGCCGGCCGCGGGCGGCGGGGCCGAGCAGGGCCGCGCGGCCGAGGCGGCGCAGGTCGATCCGGGGGCGGGCCTTTCTGCGAGGGGCTGTCGGCGTCACCGCTGCTGACACCGCGCCCGGCATCGGGCCTGGGGTCACGGAATTCGTGGCCTCCGCACTCATGGGCACCTCCGGCTGCGTCAACCGGCGGACGGGGTGCCCCAGAGCGGACACGGCTCAGGGGGCGGCTTCGGTCCCCCGTCCGGGCCGGTGCTTGATGCTACCGAGCCCACCACGCCGGACCGGCCGCCTCTCGCCGAGCGTGAAACTGATCACCCATTCGAGGGATGAATGTGAGGTTTGTACCCCTGTGCAGAGCGAGGCCGGTGATACGGATCCCGCCAACTGGCCGAATTGCAACGGCTGTTTCGGTTCTTCGGCCGAAGATGCGCGGGTGTTTCAGGACTGCGGGCGCCGGCTCAGGCGGAGGTCGCCGTTTCCAGCCAGTCCGCGTCGATCTCGCCCTCGGCCACGATCACGGCCGGACCGGTCATCTCGATCTCGCCGTCGGGGCGCTCGGTGATCACCAGTGTGCCGCCCGGGACGTCGACCGTGTAGGTGGCGGGGGTGCCCGTGGCGGCCGGGTCGGCGCCGTCGCGCCGGGCGGCGGCCACGGCGACCGCGCACGCGCCCGTGCCGCACGAGCGGGTCTCCCCCGAGCCGCGCTCGTGCACACGCAGCGCGACGTGCCCGGGGCCGCGGTCGACCACGAACTCGACGTTCACTCCGTCCGGGTAGGCGGACGCCGGGCTGAAGGGCGGCGGGGAGAGCAGGTCACCGGCGTGCGTCAGGTCGTCCACGAAGGCGACCGCGTGCGGGTTGCCCATGTTGACGTTCCGGGCGGGCCAGCTGCGCTCGCCGACGCTCACCGTGACGTCGCCCTCCGGGAGCACGGCGCGGCCCATGCCGACGGTCACGTCACCGTCCTTGGCGATGTGCACCGTCTTCACGCCCCCGCGCGTGGCGACCGCGAGGTCCCCCTCGGTCACGTGACCGGCGCGCTGGAGGTAGCGCGCGAACACCCGCACGCCGTTGCCGCACATCTCGGCGATCGAGCCGTCGCTGTTGCGGTAGTCCATGAACCACTCCGCCTCGGCGGCCATGTCCCTCGCCTCGGGGTGCGCGGCAGACCGCACCACGTGCAGGAGGCCGTCACCACCGATGCCCGCGTGCCGGTCGCACAGGGCGGCGACGGCGGCAGGCGGCAGGTCGACGGCGTTCTCCGGGTCCGGGACGATCACGAAGTCGTTCTCGGTGCCGTGACCCTTGAGGAAGGCGATCCGCGTGCTCATGCCTCGATCGTAAGGGGTGCCCCCGACATCGCCCCGCCGCGCCCGCGACAGCCCCCGGGAGCGCTCGCCGACAGCCGGGCGGAGTGCCTGGAACCGCGCCCCTGCCACGCCTGACGACAGCGCTCCGGTGTGCCCGGGGCAGCTCCCAGGAGGCATCCCGCGCTACGGCGATCAGCGCAGTCGCGCCACACGCCACACGGCGAGGACCACCACGACGGCCACGACCAGGGCGTACGCGAGGGCGACCCGCCAGTCCGGTCTGCGGCCGGAGCCGCGGGCCGGCAGGCCGGGCCAGGTGTACCCCACGCGACGGGCGGCCATCATGCCCCAGCCGGCCGCGCACGAGCAGATCAGCAGGCCCAGCATGGCGATGACGGCCCCGCTGTCGCCGAAGTCGAAGGCGAGCGGGAAGGCGAACATCAGGGAGCCGAGTGCCGCGAGGGCCACGATCGGCGCCAGCTGCCAGATACGGAGTCTGCGCTGCGGCCGCAGTTCGACCTCGACCTCGTCGGCGAACATCTCGCCCGGCTCGGGACCGTCGTCCGTCACACCCTGCGTCTCGTCGGGCCCGTCGGAGCTGAGCTGCTCCGCCTCCTGCTCCGACAGGTCCCCCCGCCCCGGCTCATCCCGCTCGGCGGTGATGTGATCGGTGCTTCGTGCGGTGTCGCGAGGGCCGGCCTCCATCGCCACGCGCCCTCCCAACTAGGACTCAACTCGGTCGATCGAAGCTCGATGATGGCACGCCGCCGAAGGGCCGGATGACGGCCTGGGCGTCCCGATGCCATGACGTGATCAGGCTGTAACCGGTCGTTCGACCAAGGACAGTGCGAGCTGCGGAAGTTCCGTGAGGTCGGCCGCCGCCCCACTCAACCAGTGCACCCGCGGATCGCGCCTGAACCACGAATCCTGGCGGCGCGCGAAGCGCTTGGTGGCACGCACGGTCTCGGCCCGCGCTTCGTCGAGCGTGCACTCCCCGGAGAGCGCCGCGAGCACCTGCTGGTAGCCGAGCGCGCGCGAGGCCGTACGCCCTTCGCGCAACCCGTGCGCCTCAAGTGCGCGCACCTCGTCGACGAGACCGGCGTCCCACATCCGGTCGACCCGGCGCGCGATGCGCTCGTCGAGCTCGGGGCGGGTCACGTCGACACCGATCTGGAGAGTGTCGTACACCGAGTCATGGCCGGGGAGGTTGGCCGTGAAGGGCTTGCCGGTGATCTCGATCACCTCGAGCGCGCGGACGATCCGGCGGCCGTTGCTCGGCAGGATCGCGCGGGCCGCCTCGGGGTCGGCGGTGGCCAGGCGGGCGTGCAGGGCGCCGGAGCCGTGCAACGCGAGCTCCCCCTCCAGGCGGGCGCGGACCTCGGGGTCGGTGCCGGGGAACTCCAGGTTGTCGACGGCCCCGCGCACGTACAGGCCGGAACCGCCGACCAGGATCGGCCAGCGGCCTTCGGCGAGCAGCGCGTCGATCCGCTCGCGGGCCAGACGCTGGTACTCGGCGACGGACGCCGTGACGGTCACGTCCCAGATGTCCAGCAGGTGGTGAGGGACTCCGTCGCGCTCCTCGGGCGTCAGCTTGGCGGTGCCGATGTCCATCCCTCGGTAGAGCTGCATGGAGTCGGCGTTGACGACCTCACCGCCGAGCCGGTGGGCCAGGAAAACGCCCAGATCGGACTTTCCGGCCGCGGTCGGACCGACGACGGCGATGACGCGGGGGGCGAGGGGTGCGCTGCTCACCGCCCCAGTCTCGCAAACCTCGCCACCTGCTCTCGAACGAGTTACGTGACGCGACGGACGCGGGGTCGTTGCCCGTTGCGAGGTTCCTGCCGCCGGATCACCGAGGCGGTGGCCCGAGCCGCGCAATCGGGCGCACCGGGCAACGCGGGATTTCGCCCGCACGAGTAACGTATGGAGTGGATATGGGCGTTTTTGCACGACTTCTCCGGCGGTCGAAGGCCACGGCGGAGACGCCGGCAGCCGAGGTCCAGGCCGACGCCGCGAAGGCCGGGACCGAGACGGAGGCGGAGACCGCCGAGGCGCAGACGGCCGAGGCGCAGACGGCCGAGGCAGCGGGGGCAACGGAGGCGAAGGGCACCGACGCCGAAGCGGTCACGCCGGCCCGGGAGGCCGGAGCCGAGGTCGGCGAGACCGAGGGCGTCGACATCCCCAAGCAGCAGTCCACCGAGAAGGCGGCCGACAACGAGGCCGGCGAGGGCGCCCGTACGTGACCGCCCCGCGTGAGGGAAGGTGAGCCATGGGTCTCATGGACAACGTGAAAGCCAAGCTGGGCCCTGCCAAGGACAAGGTCGCCGATCTCGCGCACCGGCATGAGGGCAAGATCCACCACGGTCTCGACAAGGCCGCGCAGGCCGTCGACAAGACGACCAAGGGCAAGTACAGCGACAGGATCCAGTCGGGCACGGGCCGGGCCAAGGGCGCCATGGGCCGATTCACGCACCATGGCGACGACGCACCGGGCACGGGCGGCACGGCCACGCCCGGGGCGGACGCCACGACGACGCCGCCCGGCACCGGCCGGACGGCACCGTCACGGGACGCGGCTCCCCCACCCGAGACGGCTCCTCCGACGGACGCGGGCGGGACTCCGCCTCCCGAGGCGCCACCGCCCACTTCCTGAGGTCGCGCAGCCGTCGAGGGCCCGAGCGCGCAAGGCACAGCGGAGGGCACGGCACGACACATCGGCGGACGGCCGCGGAGCACGAGGGCTCCCGGCCGTCCGCCGTTTCCGCGCACTGCGGCCCGGGCTGGAGCCCTGCTCGCACCACCGCGCCGCGACGAGCTACGACCAGGCGGCGACGACGTAGCCCACCCCGTACGGCGCGTCCTCGTACAGCAGGGAGCCGCCGAGGTCCGCACCCTCGGCCGCGCCCGCCAGGACCTGCCAGGGGGCCCGGCCCGACACCTTCAGCTCGTGGCCCAGATCGGCGTCCAGGCCGGTCAGTGCGGCCAGGTCGGCCGCGCCGAGGGCCCGTGCGACCTCCGCGTCGAAGGGCGCGGCGCGTTCGTCCAGGTAGCCCGGAGCCTTGAGCGTCCGGCACGCGCTGGCGTCCCCCATCACCAGCAGTGCCACGCGCTCGTCCCGGGCGGCGAGGTCCGCGCCGGACCGCACGCACAGCTCCGGCGGGGAGGACTCCCCCACCCCGCGACCCTCGACCGGGGCGTCCGACCAGCCGGTCCGCTCCAGCAGCCAGGCGGCGACGGCCAGCGAGTACGGCAACCGCGGGTCCGTGTCCGCGCCCTCGGCCGTTCCGAGCCGCACGTCGAGGTCGACGCCGAAGCCCCGGAAGGTCCCTGCCGTCCCCTCCGGGTAGGTCACGAGCCCGGAAGCCTCCTGCGGGCCGACGACCACGAGCCGTCCCGGCCGGGCGGCGGCGAGCACGCCCAGCGCGTCCGTGCAGGCGGCTCGCGCCGCGTCCAGTTCCGGCGCGGCGCCCGCGGCGACGTCGGGCACCAGGAGGGGCGGGCAAGGGCACACAGCGGCGGCGACAAGCATGATCGGCAGGGTAACGCTCACCCGCCGCCGCCACGGCACGGGGCGCCGGCGCCCCGGCCCATCACCACCGCACCCGCGCCCGCACCCGCACCCGCACCCGCACCCGCACCCGCAGCGTCACCGCATGGGAGGGAGGCAGCCCGGCTCGCTCGCGGCCGTACCTGGCCGGGCCCGATAGAGCCCCGGCACGATCACAACCGCACCCGCAGCGTCACCGCATGAGACGGAGACGACCCGGCTCGCTCGCAGCCGCACCCACACAGGGGCGGCAGATGCGGCACGGACACAACCGCACCCGTGGCAACGCCCCGCTCAGTCGCAGCCGCAGCCGCTCGCCACGGCGGGCAGGGGCTCAGGGGCGCCGATCTTCGGCAGGCCCAGCATCACACCGACGGGCTTGGACTGCTCGGCCGCGTTCCGCTTCTCCCAGGCGTCACCCGCGCGCGTGCGGCGCACGTCCAGGACGGGACCCTCGGCGAGGAGGTGGTGCGGGGCGGCGTAGGTGATCTCGACGGTGACGACGTCGCCGGGGCGGACGTCCTGCTCCGGCTTGGTGAAGTGGACGAGGCGGTTGTCGGGGGCGCGGCCGGACAGGCGGTGGGTGGTGTCGTCCTTGCGGCCCTCGCCCTCGGCGACCATCAGCTCCAGCGTGCGGCCGACCTGCTTCTTGTTCTCCTCCCAGGAGATCTCCTCCTGGAGGGCGACGAGCCGCTCGTAGCGCTCCTGGACGACCTTCTTGGGGATCTGGCCGTCCATCTCGGCGGCCGGGGTGCCGGGGCGCTTGGAGTACTGGAACGTGAACGCCTGGGCGAAGCGGGCCTCGCGCACCACGTGCAGCGTCTGCTCGAAGTCCTCCTCGGTCTCGCCGGGGAAGCCCACGATGATGTCCGTGCTGATCGCGGCGTGCGGGATGGCGGCGCGGACCTTCTCGATGATCCCCAGGAAGCGCTCCTGGCGGTAGGAGCGGCGCATCGCCTTCAGGACCGGGTCGGAGCCGGACTGGAGCGGCATGTGCAGCTGGGGCATCACGTTCGGCGTCTCGGCCATGGCGGCGATGACGTCGTCGGTGAAGTCGCGCGGGTGGGGCGAGGTGAAGCGGACGCGCTCCAGTCCGTCGATCTTCCCGCAGGCGCGCAGCAGCTTGCTGAAGGCCTCACGGTCGCCGATGTCGGAGCCGTAGGCGTTGACGTTCTGCCCGAGCAGCGTGATCTCGGAGACGCCCTCTGCGACCAGGGCCTCGATCTCGGCGAGGATGTCGCCGGGGCGGCGGTCCTTCTCCTTGCCGCGCAGGGCCGGGACGATGCAGAAGGTGCAGGTGTTGTTGCAGCCGACGGAGATGGAGACCCAGGCCGCGTAGGCGCTCTCGCGGCGGGTCGGCAGCGTCGACGGGAACGCCTCCAGCGATTCGGCGATCTCGACCTGCGCCTCGTCCTGGACGCGTGCGCGCTCCAGCAGGACGGGCAGCTTGCCGATGTTGTGCGTGCCGAAGACGACGTCCACCCAGGGCGCCCTCTTCACGATGGTGTCCCGGTCCTTCTGGGCGAGGCAGCCGCCGACCGCGATCTGCATCCCGGGGCGGCTCGCCTTCTTCGGGGCGAGGTGGCCGAGGTTGCCGTACAGCTTGTTGTCGGCGTTCTCCCGCACGGCGCAGGTGTTGAAGACGACGACGTCCGCCGCGTCGGCCCCCTCGGGGGCACGGACGTAGCCCGCGTCCTCCAGCAGTCCGGACAATCGCTCGGAGTCGTGGACGTTCATCTGGCACCCGTAGGTGCGTACCTCGTATGTGCGCGTGCCGCCCACTGACTGGCTCCGGTCGATGCTGCTCATGGGGACAAGGGTAGGCGGTCGGCGAACGTGGCTCGGCCGCCTGTGGACAACCTCAGCCCGCGCTCACGGTTCGATGAGTCCGGCCCTGATCGCGTACCGGGTCAGCTCCAGGCGGTCGCGCATGCCGAGCTTCTGCAGCAGGTTGGCGCGGTGGCGCTCCACCGTCTTGGCGCTGATGAAGAGGAGTTCCCCGATCTCCTTCGAGGTGTGGCCCTCGGCGACCAGCTTGAGGATCTCTTCCTCGCGCTCGGTGATGGCCCGTTCCGGGAGGCCGTCACCCCGGTGCAGCCGCTCCAGGTAGGAGCGCACGAGGGCGCGTTCGGCTCCCGGGTAGATGAACGGCTCGTCGCGCACGGCGGCCCGGCAGGCCTCGACGAGGTCGCGGTCGGCGACCGACTTGAGGACGTAGCCGCTGGCTCCGGCCCTGAGCGCCTCGAAGAAGTACTCCTCGTTGTCGTACATCGTGAGGATCAGGATGTGCAGGCCGGGCAGCCGGCGGGAGAGTTCGCGGGCGGCCTGGAGGCCGGTCATGCGGGGCATGGCGACGTCCAGGACGGCCAGGTCCACGGGCGTCTCCCGGGCCTTGGTCACGGCCTCGGCGCCGTCCCCGGCCTCCGCCACCACGGTGAGGTCGGGCTCGCCGTCCAGGATGAGGCGCACGCCCCGGCGTACGAGCGTGTGGTCGTCGGCGAGCAGGACACGGATCGGTGTGGTCATCAGCGGGGTCCTTCGGTCACCGGCACGCGCAGCCGTACGTCGGTGCCCCCGCCCGGCGCCGGCTCCAGGGTCAGGGTGGCACCGACCAGCAGGGCGCGCTCGCGCATGCCGGTGATGCCGGCGCCCTCGGGAGCGTCGCCGAGGCCCGTGCCGTTGTCGCGTACGAGGAGCTCGACGCCGTCGGGGCCGGGCTGGAGGCGGAGTTCGGCGCGGTCGGCGGCGGCGTGCCGGGCGGTGTTGGTCAGGCCCTCCTGGGCGACCCGGTAGACGACGAGCTCCGCCTCCGGGGTCAGGGCGGGAAGCTCGCCGGTGACGTGATGGCGCACGGTGAGCCCGTGGGTCGTGAACTCGCCGGCGAGCGAGCGCAGGGCGCTGGCCAGTCCGAGTTCCTCCAGCACGCCGGGCCGCAGGCGGCGGGCGATGCGGCGGATCTCGTCCAGGCCGGCCCGGGTCGCCTCCTGTGCCTGGCCCACCTCCTCGCGGAGATCCTCGGGCGCCCGGTCGGCGACACGCTTGAGCTGGAGGAGGACGGCGGTCAGGGTCTGCCCGACCTCGTCGTGGAGCTCCCGGGCGATGCGGTGCCGTTCGCTCTCCTGCGCGGACAGCGCCCGGGCCGTGCCGGCGGCCCGCTCGGCCTCCAGGCGGTCGAGCATCGTGTTGTACGTCGTGATCAGACCGGCCGTCTCCGCCGGGCCCGACACCACGGGCCGGGAGCCCGGGCGCAGCAGGTCCGCCGTGGCCATGGCCCGGTCCAGCCGCTGCAGGGGCACCAGGCCGAACCGCAACACCAGGGCGTTGCCGGCGAGCAGCAGCACCAGGCCGCCGAGCAGCACGAGGGCCTCGCCCAGGAGGACGGGGGTGGACACGGTGACCGGGCCGAGCAGCAGCGCCGTGGCCACGATCAGACCTGCGGCGTTGAGCGAGAAGATCCGCCAGAACAACGACACGCTCGCCGATCCGCTCCTTTCCGCCTTCGCGCAGTGCACAGCCCCGTCCACCGTCTCCCGCGACCGGCCGGTGCGTATATCCGTCACGACACCCATGTCGTCACCGTACGGCCGGATGGAAGCATGCGGAGTTGACCCGTCCGGTGATCGACATCGGTCACCGGACAGGCAAAGCAGGACAAACAGGACCAACAGCATGAACCGCACGAACACGCCGGACGAGACGAACAGCCGGACGAGACGAACAAGGGGAAGCAACGTGTCAGCTCCGCGCCTGAGGGCGACGCCGCTGCCGGGCATCGGGGTCCAGTACGACCTGGAGACCCGGGAACACCGCCATCTGTCGGTGGTGGCGCACCGCGACGGCACGCGCACGGTGAACATGTACCGGTCCGACGACCCCGACTCCTGCGCACACTCGCTGAAGCTGACCAGCTCGGAGGCGGGCTCGCTGATCGACGCGCTGAAGCCGTCCCACCACAGCCCGAGCCTGCTGTACACGACCGATCTCGGGCTGGTCGCCGAGCGGATCGAGGTGCCCGCCGCCTCGCGCTGGAACGGGCGGGTGCTCGGCGACATGCGGATGCGGACGGAGACGGGTGCGTCGGTGGTGGCGGTGCTGCGGCGGGCCGAGGCCATCCCGTCGCCCGCGCCGGACTTCCGTCTGTCGGGCGGTGACACGCTGATCGTCGTCGGCACCCGCGAGGGCGTCGACGCGGCCGCGACCATACTCGGGCGGGAGTGAGCTTTGCACTCCGCTGTCCTGCTCATCGAGTTCGGTTCCATCATCCTCGGCCTCGGCCTCCTCGGCCGGTTCGCCGCCCGGTTCCGGCTCTCGCCGATACCCCTGTACCTCCTGGCCGGTCTGGCCTTCGGTGAGGGCGGTCTGCTGCCGCTCGGCGCGAGCGAGGAGTTCATCGCCACGGGCGCGGAGATCGGCGTCATCCTCCTGCTGCTGATGCTGGGCCTGGAGTACACGGCGAGCGACCTGGTCTCCAACCTCAAGACGCACTACCCGGCCGGTCTGGTCGACTGCGCCCTCAACGCGCTTCCCGGTGCCGCGGTGGCGCTGCTGCTGGGCTGGGGGCCGGTGGCCGCCGTGGTGCTGGCCGGTGTCACGTGGATCTCGTCGTCCGGTGTGATCGCGAAGGTGCTGGGCGATCTGGGCCGGGTCGGCAACCGGGAGACGCCGGTGATCCTCAGCGTGCTGGTGCTGGAGGATCTGGCGATGGCGGTGTACCTGCCCATCGTCACGGCGCTGGTGGCGGGCGTCGGGCTGCTGGCCGGCAGCGTGACACTGGCGGTCGCTCTGGGCGCGGCCGGGCTCGTGCTGTTCCTCGCCCTGCGCTACGGCAGGCTCATCTCGCGGTTCGTCTCCAGCGACGACCCGGAGAAGCTGCTGCTGGTGGTGCTGGGCCTGACGATCCTGGTCGCCGGTGTCGCCCAGCAGCTCCAGGTGTCGGCGGCGGTCGGGGCCTTCCTGGTGGGCATCGCGCTGTCGGGGGAGGTCGCGGAGGGCGCGCACACCCTGCTGAGCCCGTTGCGTGATCTGTTCGCCGCGGTGTTCTTCGTCTTCTTCGGGCTGCACACCGACCCGTCGAGCATCCCGCCCGTCCTGCTGCCCGCTCTCGGACTGGCCGTCCTCACCGCACTGACGAAGATCGCCACCGGCTACTGGGCGGCCCGGCGGGCGGGCATCTCCGTCAAGGGCCGCTGGCGGGCCGGCGGGGCGCTGGTGGCCCGCGGCGAGTTCTCGATCGTCATCGCGGGTCTCGCCGTCGCGGCCGGTGTGGAACCGTCCCTCGGCCCGCTGGCCACGGCGTACGTCCTGATCCTGGTCGTCCTGGGCCCGCTCACCGCGCGCTACACCGAGCCGGTGGCGACCTGGTGGTCCCGCCGCCGCACCCCCCGCCCCTCGCAGCCCGCACCCCGAGCAGCGGAGACGGAGGCGCCGGTCGCCGACTGAAAGGACGTGGCGGGGCGAAGCCCGGGCCGGGCGCCCCGGACAGGCGAGGGGCGGGTCCCCGTGCCCCATGGGGGAGCCCGCGCCGGGTGCCCTGGACAGGCGAGGGGCCGGTCCCCGTGCCCCATGGGGGAGCCCGGGCCGGGCGCCCCGGACAGACGAGGGGCCGGTCCCCGTGCCCGCGGGTGACGCCCGGGCCGGCGCCCGAGGTGCTCCCGTGCCGGTCCGGCCACCACGCCGGGGCCGGCACGGGAACCCGGTCAGGCGTTTCCGCCCGGAACCCACCCCTGCTTGCGCAGCACCCCGAGCACGTCCGGCGCCTCGTAGTGCTCGCCCTTGAGGACCTTGCCGTCCTCCCGGCGGGAGACCGTGCCGTCGGGGCCGAGCTTCGTCATGTTGGAGCGGTGGATCTCGGCGAGCACCGCGTCGAGGTCGATGCCGTGCACGAGAGCGGTCCCGTACGCGACGTACACCACGTCCGCAAGCTCGTGCGCGAGCCGGTCGAGCGGACCCCGCACCGACACCTCGGCGACCTCCGCCGCCTCCTCCGCGAGCAGTTCGCCGCGATGGGCCGCCAGGTCCGCGGAGACCTCCGTCGGCGTACTGCGGGCGTCCAGGCCGAAGGCGCGGTGGAATTCACGGACCAGGTCAGCGGGCGAAGAGCTCATGGGGGCGACTGTAGTACCGCCCGCCGGCGCTCCCCCACCACCGGCTTGTGACCCCTGCCCTGGTCAGGGCGCCACCCGGCTGGCAGGATCGCCCGCATGTCCAGAACGCTCACCCCCGTCGGCAGGCGCCGGGCCCTGCAGGGCGGCGCCGCCTCCCTCGTGGTCCTCGGGCTGCTGATGTGGTGGCTGCGCCCCTGGGCGGAGGAACCACCGAGCGGGACGATCACGTTCAGCACGGGCACCCGCGCGGGCGTCTACCACGAGTACGGCCGGCTCCTGAGCGGCGAGATCGACAAGGACATGCCCGACCTGAAGGTGCGGCTGCAGCCCAGCGCAGGATCACAGGAGAACGTCTCGGACGTGGCGACGGGCGACGCCGACTTCGCGATCGCCGCGGCCGACGCGGTCGCCACGTACGCACGCGGCAACGGCGAGGGCGCCGACCGGCTGCGCGGTGTCGCGCGTCTGTACGACGACTACGTCCAGCTCGTGGTGCCGCCGGACTCGGACATCCGCTCCGTGGCGGACCTGCGGGGCAAGCGCGTGGCCATAGGGCTGCCCGACTCCGGTGTGCGGCTGATAGCGAACCGCGTGCTGAGGGCCGCCGGCATCGATCCGGAGAAGGACATCCAGCCCTCGTCCGACGGCATCAACACCGGCCCCAAGCGGCTGGGGCACGGCCTGGACGCGTTCTTCTGGTCGGGCGGCCTGCCCACGGACGGGCTCAGCGAGCCGGCCAAGAAGTCGGCGTCGGCCTTCCGGTTCGTGCCGATCGACGCCACGCTGGTCGCCAAACTGCACGACCAGGGCGGTGCGACGCGCTTCTACCGTGCCACCCAGATGCCGGAGTCGGCCTACCCCACCATCCAGCGCGGCAAGGCGGTGCCGACGCTGGCGGTGTCCAACCTGCTGATCACGCGCAGCGACATGGATCCACGGCTCACCGAGTGGATGACCCGCACGGTGCTCGACAGCCGCGACCTCATCGGCGCGACCGTCCACTCCGCGCAGCTGGTCGACGTCCGTACCGCGATCTACACCGACCCGCTGAAACTGCACGTCGGCGCCCAGCGCTACTACCAGTCGGTCAAGCCGTAGCACCCGAGCCGCACCCGGCCGGCCCGATCGCGGTCCGTCAGGCCGTGGGCGCCGACCGCGGCACCGACACCGTCACCTTCAGTCCGTGCGGCTCGTGACCGTCGTACGCGATCGAACCGCCGCCCGCCGCGAGCAGGGCCCGGGAGATGGACAGCCCGAGGCCCGAGCCCTTGATGTTCTGGTGCCGGCCGCTGCGCCAGAAGCGGTCACCGACGCGGGCCAGCTCCTCCTCGCTCAGGCCCGGCCCCTGATCGGTCACGACGACCGTGGAGGTGTCGCCGTTGGAGGCGACGGCCACCTCCACTGCTTGCCCCTCGGGCGTGAACTTCACCGCGTTGTCGATGACCGCGTCCAGCGCGCTGGACAGCGCGACCGGGTCCGCCCACGCGGTCGTGGGCGGGCAGTCCCCCACCAGGCGCACGCCCTTGGCCTCGGCGGTCGGCGCCCAGGCGGCGACACGTTCGGCGGCGAGCTCCCCGATGTCGGTGACCTTCAGATCGGCCTCGGTGTGCTCGGCCAGCGCCAGGTCGAGCAGATCGTCCAGGACCTGCGCGAGGCGCTTGCCCTCGGCCTGGACGGAGGCGATCTCCTTGTTGCCCTCGGGCAGTTCGAACGAGAGCAGCTCGATGCGCAGCAGCAGCGCGGCGAGGGGGTTGCGCAGCTGGTGCGAGGCGTCGGCGACGAAGGCGCGCTGCTGCTCCAGCACGTTCTCGACGTGGTCCGCCATCTCGTTGAACGACCGGGCCAGGCGTTGGAGTTCCGGTGGCCCGCCGGCGGCCGCGACCCGGGACTTGAGCCGTCCGGTGGCGATGTCGTGGGTGGTGGCGTCGAGGACGCGCACGGGCTTGAGCACCCAGCCGGTCAGCCGCAGGGCGGCGCCGACGGCCAGCAGCATCGCGGCGAACTCACCCGCGCCGATGACCAGCCAGCCGTGCAGCGTGCGGGAGCGCATCTGCCCGGTGGGCGAGTCAGTGACGACGACCGCGACGACGTCGCCGTCCCGGATGACCGGCGAGGCGACCACGAGGTTGCGGTGCTGCCACGGCCACACCTGCTTCGGGTCGTGGCTGCGGCGGCTGAGCTTCGCCTCGTCGAAGGCGTCACGCACCTCGCCCTCCCCGGGCAGCGACCACTCCTCGGGGGCGTGGGCCATGGCACGGCCGGTGCGGTAGAAGACACCGGACCGGATGCCGTAGACCTCGTAGTAGCTGCGGAGCTCGCTGCGGAGCGTGGCCAGGCGCTCGTTCTCGAAGGCGCCGGTGGTGCCGTCGGGCGAGTCGGTGACGAACTGGGCGAGGGCGGCGAAGCGGGCCGTGTCGTCGATGCGGTCGACGACGACCTTCTGCTGCTGCGCGCCGGCGAGGCTCACGGCCAGCGGCACGCCGAGTGCGAGCAGCACGGCCGCCATCAGGACGATGAGCAGGGGGAGCAGACGAGTGCGCACCCGGCCCCGCTACCCGGCAGGCGCGACGAGCCGGTATCCGACTCCGCGGACGGTCTCGATGAGGGCCGGCATCCGCAGCTTGGCGCGCAGGGACGCGACGTGCACCTCCAGGGTGCGCCCGGTGCCCTCCCAGCTGGTCTGCCACACCTCGCTGATGATCTGCTCCCGGCGGAAGACCACTCCGGGCCGCTGCGCGAGCAGGGCCAGCAGGTCGAACTCCTTGCGGGTCAGGCTGATCACCGACCCGTCGACACTGACCCTGCGCGTGGGCAGCTCGATGTGCACGGGGCCGAGCCGCAGCTCGGTCTCGATGCCGCTGGAGGTGTCCTCGTGGGAGGTGCGCCGGCTGACCGCGTGGATCCGGGCGAGCAGTTCCCCGGTGTCGTAGGGCTTCACCACGTAGTCGTCGGCACCGAGGTTGAGGCCGTGGATACGGGAGCGCACGTCGGAGCGGGCCGTGACCATGATCACCGGGGTGCTGGTGCGCTTGCGGATCTTGCCGCAGACCTCGTATCCGTCCTGGTCGGGCAGACCGAGGTCGAGGAGGACGACGCCGAAGCAGTCACCCTCGGGGACGAGTGCCTGGAGGGCCTCCTCACCGCTGCGCGCGTGCGTGACGTCGAACCCGTGCCGCGCCAGAACAGCCGACAGGGCGGCGGCGACGTGGTTGTCGTCCTCGACGAGCAGCAGTCTCATCCGGTCCCCCTTCCGTTCACTGGCCGTACGATCAGGATGTGTAGCAAGACGCGTGCACACGCGCGCGTGCATCCTGTGCAGTCACGCTGATGAAAGAGGACGGCGTCAAGAGAGTTCCGGTTGCGGAGCCCTTCCGTTATCCGGCCGATATCAGCGCTGCTCACAAGTGCTACGACACGTGTCCGATTGCTATCGGATCGTGATGCTCAGATTCCCCTCAGATGTAATGACGCAGGTCGTAGAGGGTAACTACTGTCCTCCGAAACCGAGGAGGACGGAGCCTGAGAGCGATGACCGAAGTATCGGTGGCCAAGGAAGATGTGGCCGCGACCGGCGATCTGGTCGTCCTGAAGAGCGTCAACAAGCACTTCGGCGCGTTGCACGTACTCCAGGACATCGACCTGACGATCGCCCGCGGTGAAGTCGTCGTGGTCATCGGACCCTCCGGGTCCGGCAAGTCCACCCTGTGCCGCACCATCAACCGCCTGGAGACGATCGACTCCGGCTCGATCACGATCGACGGCAAGCCGCTGCCCGCCGAGGGCAAGGAACTCGCCCGGCTGCGGGCCGACGTCGGGATGGTCTTCCAGTCCTTCAACCTCTTCGCGCACAAGACCGTGCTCGAGAACGTGATGCTCGGCCAGATCAAGGTCCGCAGGAAGGACAAGAAGGCCGCCGAGGACCGGGCCCGGGCCCTCCTCGACCGGGTCGGCGTGGGCGCGCAGGCCGAGAAGTACCCGGCGCAGCTCTCCGGCGGCCAGCAGCAGCGCGTCGCCATCGCCAGGGCTCTGGCCATGGAGCCGAAGGTGATGCTCTTCGACGAGCCCACCTCCGCGCTCGACCCCGAGATGATCAACGAGGTGCTGGAGGTCATGCAGCAGCTCGCCCGCGACGGCATGACCATGATCGTCGTCACCCACGAGATGGGTTTCGCGCGATCGGCCGCAAACCGCGTGGTGTTCATGGCAGACGGCCGAATCGTCGAGGAGGCTGCGCCCGACCAGTTCTTCAGCAATCCGCGCAGCGACCGTGCCAAGGATTTCCTGTCGAAGATCCTGCACCACTGACGGCGCGGGTCGCGTCCGACGCGCCCCCGTGTCGCCCATCCCTTGAGGGCCCGCATCTCTTCACCAGCCAAAGGATGTTCATCATGAAGCTCCGCAAGGTCACCGCCGCCTCGGCCACCGTCTTCGCTCTCGCCCTCACCGCCACCGCGTGCGGCGGCGACAACAGCACGGGCGGCGACTCCGGCTCCGACGGCGGTGGCAAGACGATCACGGTCGGCATCAAGTTCGACCAGCCCGGCCTCGGCCAGAAGACGCCGCAGGGGTACGCCGGCTTCGACGTCGACGTCGCCACCTACGTCGCGAAGAAGCTCGGTTACAACGAGGACCAGATCGAGTGGAAGGAAGCCAAGAGCGCCGACCGCGAGACCATGCTCCAGCGCGGTGACGTCGACTTCATCGCGGCGACCTACTCGATCACCCCCGAGCGCCAGGAGAAGGTCGACTTCGCCGGTCCTTACCTGCTGGCGCACCAGGATGTTCTGGTCCGGGCGGACGACAACAAGATCAAGACGCCGAAGGACCTGAACAACGCCAAGCTCTGCTCGGTCACCGGCTCCACCTCGGCGCAGAACGTCAAGGACAAGCTGGCCCCCAAGGCGCAGCTGCAGCCGTACCCGACGTACTCCGCCTGTCTGCCCGGTCTGCAGAACGGTGCCGTCGACGCGCTGACCACCGATGACTCGATCCTCGCCGGTTACGCCGCCCAGTCGCAGTTCAAGGGCAAGTTCAAGCTCGGCGGCTTCAAGCTGACCAACGAGAACTACGGCATCGGCGTCAAGAAGGGCAGCGACCTCAAGAACAAGATCAACAAGGCCCTCGAGGCCATGGTCGCGGACGGTGCCTGGCAGAAGGCCGTGGACGAGAACCTCGGCCCGGCCGACTACAAGAACGAGCCGGCGCCGAAGATCGGCGAGATCAAGAGCTGAGGCAGCGCCTGACAGGGTGCGCCGCCCACCGGAGGGGGCGGCGCACCGGCGTGGACATTCCTACACGCGGAAGCACGGGAGATCGTGTTCGACTTTCTTGAGGATTACGACCTGCTGGGAGCCTTCTGGACGACAGTGCAGCTCGCTGTGCTCTCCGCCGTCGGCTCCCTGATCTGGGGCACCCTGCTGGCCGCCATGCGCGTCGGCCCGGTGCCGCTGATGCGCGGCTTCGGGACCGCGTACGTGAACATCGTGCGCAACATCCCGCTGACCGTCATCATCCTGTTCACGTCGCTGGGCCTGAACCAGACGTTGGGAGTCTCCCTCGGCGCGGACGACGTCGAGACGATCAACTTCCGGCTCGCCGTACTGGGCCTCATTCTCTACACCTCGTCCTTCGTGTGCGAGGCGCTGCGTTCCGGCATCAACACGGTGCCGGTGGGGCAGGCGGAGGCGGCCCGCGCGATCGGTCTCAACTTCCGCCAGGTACTGGGGCTCGTCGTGCTGCCCCAGGCGTTCCGTTCGTCCGTCGTCCCGCTCGCGAACGTGCTGATCGCCCTCATCAAGAACACCACGGTGGCCGCCGCCATCGGTGTCGCCGAAGCGGCGGTACTGATGAAGGAGATGATCGAGAACGAGGCGCAGCTGCTGCTGATCTCGGCGATCATCGCGTTCGGTTTCGTGATCCTGACGCTGCCGACCGGCCTGATCCTCGGCTGGGTGGGCAAGAAGGTGGCGGTGAAGCGATGAGCTCCGTCCTGTACGACGCGCAGGGGCCTCGCGCCAAGCGTCGCAACATCGTCCTCACGATCGTCTTCCTGGTCGCCGTCGCCGCTCTGCTGTGGTGGGTGATCGGCACCCTCAAGGACAAGGGCCAGCTGGAATGGGCCCTGTGGGAGCCGTTCTTCCACACCGAGGCCTGGTCCACGTACATCTGGCCGGGTCTGCAGAACACCCTGAAGGCCGCGGCCCTGGCGATGATCATCGCGCTGCCGCTGGGCGCGGTCCTCGGCATCGCCCGCCTGTCGGACCACGCGTGGGTCAGGGTGCCGGCCGCGGTCGTGGTCGAGTTCTTCCGGTCCATCCCCGTGCTGGTCTTGATGATCTTCGGTCTCGCGCTGTTCGCCGAGTACACCGCTGTGAGCTCCGACGACCGTCCGCTGTACGCGGTCGTCACCGGTCTGGTGCTGTACAACGCCTCCGTCCTCGCCGAGATCGTCCGGGCGGGCATTCTGGCCCTGCCCAAGGGCCAGTCCGAGGCGGCGGTGGCGATCGGCCTGCGGAAGGGACAGCTGATGCGCCTCATCCTGCTGCCGCAGGCGGTCACGGCTATGCTTCCGGCGATCGTGAGTCAGCTCGTCGTCATCGTGAAGGACACCGCACTCGGCGGCGCGGTCCTGACCTACGCGGAGTTGCTCGCCGCTGCCAGCACGATGAGCGGCTACTACGGCGGGAACATCATCCAAAGCCTCATCGTCGTGTCCGTGATCTTCATCGTGCTCAACTTCGCCCTGACCTCGTTCGCCAGCTGGCTGGAACGCCGGTTGCGGCGCGCGAAGAAGTCGACGGGCGCGGTCGTGGGCCCGAACGACGCGGAGATCGCCGGTACGGCGGGAACCGGCGCCGGAGGCACCGTCTGACACCCGGTCACCTCACGTGACACCCTCAGGGGCAGTGGCATGATCGCCACTGCCCCTGGTCACTTGACGCAAGCACCGGCAATGGGTTGCATACGTTCTGTGATCGTGCACCCTGCTCCACCTTCCTGTTCACCTACGTCTCTCAAGACACCACCGCGGGCAGGGGGCGCCTCGCCGTGGATCCGGTGATCATCGTCGGAGCGGGGCCCGTCGGGCTCACGCTCGCCCTGGCGCTGGCGCGTCAGGAGGTGCCGTGCGTCGTCCTCGACGAGGGCCCGGGCAAGGACGAACCCCGTGCGGCGCGCACCGTCGTCCTGCGCGAGGACACCGCCGCCCTGATGGAACGGCTGACCGGTGTGCCGCTCGCCAAGGCCGGTGCGCACTGGGCCGGATGGCGGTCGATGCGGCGCAAGCAGGTGATGCGCGAGGTCGTCTTCGACGGCACCGAGCCCGCCCCCCTGCACATCGCCCAGCACGTGCTCACCGGCGCCCTGCGCGCGGCCCTCGCGGACGAACGGCTCGTCAAGGTCGCCGTGGACAGCCGCCTCGACGGCCTCGAACAGGAACCCTCGGGCGTGACGGCCCACACCCGCGGCCCCAAGGGCACATGGTGGCGCGGCAGTTACCTGGTCGGCTGCGACGGGCCCCGCTCGACCGTCCGCAAGATCCAGGACATCCGCTTCCCGGGCCGCACGGCGGTGGAACGTCACGCCGTCGCCGCGCTCCGTACGGAACTGCCCTGGCACGACGAGGCGCTGCTGCACCGCCTGCCGCCCTGGCGCACGTCGGGCCCCTCGGCCGGCGAGGTCACGGCGCGCCCGCTGCCGGACGGCGTCTGGCGTCTGGACTGGCTCCTGCCGCCCGGCAAGGACCTGGTCACCCCCGAACTGCTCCTCACCCGCATCCGGGAGACCCTGGCCGGCTGGGCGGGCGGCACGACCCCGCCCTACGAGCTGCTGGACACCGGTGTCCACACCGTCCACCACCGGCTGGCCCGCCGCTGGCGCGCCGACCGGGTGTTCCTCGCGGGGGACGCGGCCCACCTGCTCGGCGCGCTGGGCACACACGGGCTGGACGAAGGCCTGCGGGACGCCGACAACCTCGCCTGGAAACTGGCCCTGGCCTGGCACCACGGGCCCCACGAGGCGCTCCTCGACAGCTACCAGACCGAACGCCGGGCGGTCGTCGCCGCCCGGCTCCGCGCCGCGGACCAGGCGCTGCCGGTGCTGCGCGGTGGTGGAGGGCTGCGCGCCGTCGTGCCCGGCTCCTCCCGGGGGCACGACACGCTGCTCACCGAAGGCCATTTGGGGCACGGCCAGCTCGGCGCGCCGGGGGCGTACGCCGACTCGCCGCTCGCGTCCCCGCGGCTGGAGGGGGAGGTCCCGGTCGACACACCGCTCGGAGCGCCGGTCACCGACGTCCGGGTCACCGCGGAGGACGGCACGTTCGTTCAACTGCGGGACCGGCTCGGCCGCGGTGCGCTGCTCGTGGTGCTGATCGCGCCGGGCACAGGCGTCTGGGAGCGCAGGCACTGGGTCGGCGCGGGCATCATGCCGCAGCTGGCGGCGGCGGTCGCCGCGCTGCCCCACCCCGCCGAGCTGCTCGTCGCGGAGAGCTACCCGGGCGCGGCCGCGCACACGGTCCTGCTCGTGCGTCCCGACGGGCACCTCGTCACCGCTCTGGGCGGAGTACGCCCGGCCGATCTGTACGCGGCGGCGGAGGCGACGGTGGGCGGTCCGGTGGAGGCGCAGACGGAGGCGGGTGCTTCGGCCGGGTCGCGCTGACGCCCGCCGGGGTGAATGTGCTCACTGTCACGCTGCGTCCGCATGGTGACAGTGAGTTGACCCGTCCGGGCGGTCGTGGTGTACTCCGGTGCGTGACCGACACCTGTGTGCGCCTGTGGCGGAGGGTCCATATGGACCTCATCCGCTATGCGGGCTGCGTGTGTCGCCCGTCCTGCTGATTTCGCATTCCGCTTTCCTGCGCGCCGCCGCGCCGTGCTCTGTCCGCCGGCCGCCGCGCCTCATTCGCGAACCCTCATCAGGACCTCCAGGACGGCACCCGTGTCTGTATCCCCCTCTGCGATCCCCTCTGTCGCCACCGGCCCGGCTCCCACGCAGGCCGACCTCTATGACTTCGTGCGGCGCACGGCCGCCGACACCGAGCTGATCGACTCCCTGCCACTCGACCCGGAGGGCCGCACCTGGGTGCGGCTGGACGGGCCCGGTGGCAGTGAGGCCTGGCTGATCGGCTGGCCGCCCGGCTCGGGCACCGGCTGGCACGACCACGCCGATTCGGTCGGGGCCTTTCTGACCGCCTCAGGCGAGCTCAAGGAGCACTCGCTCGCCGTCCGGCTGCCCACGGACGGCTGGAAGACCCTGGAACTCGACGAGGGTGTGGACCGGGAACGGCGGCTGCGGGCCGGTCAGGGCCGCGCTTTCGGCCGGCATCACGTCCACGAGGTGCTCAACGAGTCCCCCGACCGGCATGCGGTCTCCGTCCACGCCTACTACCCGCCGCTGCCGCAGATCCGCCGCTACAGCCGCAGCGGCCCGGTCCTGCGACTCGAGCAGGTCGAGCGTCCGGAGGACTGGCAGTGAGCGCCGCACCCGGGCCGACGGGGCCCGGCACCCCACCACCGCTCGGCATCGACGAGTTGCTGGAACGCGTGCGGGCGTCCTACGAGCGGATCGAGCCGCGGGAGGCGTACGACGCCGCCCGGGCCGGCGACGCGCTCCTGGTCGACATCCGCTACGCCGCCCTGCGCGAGCGGGACGGCCTCATCCCCGGCGCCGTGGTCGTCGAGCGCAACGAACTGGAATGGCGCCTCGACCCCCAGGGCAGCCACCGCCTTCCCGAGGCCACCAGTCACGCCCTGCGCATCGTCGTCATCTGCAACGAGGGCTACGCGTCCAGCCTGGCGGCCCAGTCCCTCCACCACCTGGGCCTCCACCGGGCCACGGACCTGATCGGAGGGTTCCAGGCGTGGCGGGAGGCCGGGTTGCCGGTGGTGTCGGAGTGAAGGCGACGCACGCGTCATTCGCCGCCAGGAGCTGAACCCGAACCCTCAGAACCCCTCGTCCCCGAGGAACTCCGTGTCCTCGCCCTCCTCCTCCAGGGCCTGGCGGACCACTCGCAGGGCCATGCCCTCGGAGTAGCCCTTGCGGGCGAGCATGCCTGCGAGGCGGCGGAGGCGTTTGTCGCGGTCGAGGCCTCGGGTGGAGCGGAGCTTGCGGGCGACGAGCTCGCGCGCGGTCTCCTCTTCCTGCTCGGAGTCGAGCTGGGAGACGGCTTCGTCGATCAGCGCGGTGTCGACGCCCTTGGTGCGCAGCTCCCGGGCGAGCGCGCGACGCGCGAGGCCCCTGCCGTGGTGGCGGGACTCCACCCAGGCGTCCGCGAAGGCACTGTCGTTGATGAGGCCGACTTCTTCGAACCGTGAGAGGACCTCCTCGGCGGCGTCGTCGGGGATCTCCCGCTTGCGCAGGGCGTCGGCGAGTTGCTTTCGGGTCCGTGGGGTCCCGGTGAGCAGGCGCAGGCAGATCGCCCGAGCCCGCTCGACCGGGTCCCCCTGAGGTGCCTCCTGCTCGGCCCTCGATGAGGAGAGGGCACCTCCGTCCCCGGTGCCTGCCGCCGCCTCACCGAAGCCGCGCCGACGACGACCGCGCCTGCCGCCCGGCCCGCCGTCACGCGAGCCTCCGTCACGCGAGCCCCCGTCACGCGAGCCCCCGGGGTGGCCGCCCCTTTGCGGCCCGGTGTCGCCCTCGTCCCCGTAGAGCCGGTCGTTCTCGTGCGGGGTGTGCCCCGGGCCGTCCGCCTCGTCGGCGGCTGAGCCCGTGTCACCTCCGGTGCCCCTCCCCCGTGGGGCACCGGAGGCGGTGTACTCGTACTCCGCCCAGTCGGTTCGCCGTGTCACAGGGTCAGCTCTTGGCTGCGGCGGCCTTGGACTTGGCGGTCTTGGCCGGTGCCGGGACGGCGGGCGTGGCGTCGGCCGGTGCGGAGGCTGCGGCGTCGGCACCCGGCTCGGAGGCCGGCTCCTCGGGCCGCACGCCGACGCCCAGCTTCTCCTTGATCTTCTTCTCGATCTCGTTGGCCAGGTCGGGGTTGTCCTTGAGGAAGTTGCGCGCGTTCTCCTTGCCCTGGCCGAGCTGGTCGCCCTCGTACGTGTACCAGGCGCCGGCCTTGCGGACGAAGCCGTGCTCCACGCCCATGTCGATCAGACCGCCCTCGCGGCTGATGCCCTGGCCGTAGAGGATGTCGAACTCGGCCTGCTTGAAGGGCGGCGCGACCTTGTTCTTGACGACCTTGCAGCGGGTGCGGTTTCCGACCGCCTCGGTGCCGTCCTTCAGGGTCTCGATGCGGCGGATGTCGATGCGCACCGAGGCGTAGAACTTGAGCGCCCGGCCACCGGTCGTGGTCTCCGGCGAGCCGAACATCACGCCGATCTTCTCGCGGAGCTGGTTGATGAAGATCGCGGTGGTCTTGGACTGGTTGAGCGCGCTGGTGATCTTCCGCAGGGCCTGGCTCATCAGGCGGGCCTGCAGACCGACGTGGCTGTCGCCCATCTCACCCTCGATCTCCGCGCGCGGGACGAGCGCGGCGACGGAGTCGATGACGATGAGGTCGAGGGCGCCGGAGCGGACCAGCATGTCCACGATCTCCAGGGCCTGCTCGCCGTTGTCCGGCTGGGAGAGGATGAGATTGTCGATGTCGACGCCGAGCTTCTTCGCGTACTCGGGGTCGAGCGCGTGCTCCGCGTCGACGAAGGCGACCTGGCCGCCGGCCTTCTGTGCGTTCGCCACCGCGTGCAGGGTCAGGGTGGTCTTACCGGAGGACTCCGGTCCGTAGATCTCGACGACACGGCCGCGGGGCAGGCCGCCCACGCCGAGGGCCACGTCCAGGGCGGTGGATCCGGTCGAGATGACCTCGATGGGCTCCTGGGTCCGGTCGCCCATGCGCATGACCGCGCCCTTGCCGAATTGCCGTTCAATCTGTGCGAGAGCGGCATCCAGGGCCTTCTCGCGGTCGGTTCCTGCCATGGGTTCCACCCGATTTGCTTGAGTCGATCGCTTCACGTCAAAGACGCTAACGCCTGCCACTGACAACGCGCCCCGACGCACGTCCGGCCTGTGGATAACTCGGGCATTTCTCTACCCAAAGTACGTCGAAATGCCCTTCGTTGAGCCTCGCCGGTGCCTCCATGAGAATGGATGTTCGATTTTGGTGTCAAGCGCACCACGCGGCACATCCGGAACCGGGGCAGGCGCCGACGACGGCACCGGGTCACGACGACGGCACCGGGTCACGACGACGACCGCACGGCGAGCCCGAACGCCGCGAGCGACATGGCCGGCTCCGGTCACGCGGACGGCTCCGGGCATGGTGACCGCCACGTCCCGGCGACCGCGGATCACGGCCCACCGCACCGGTCACGGCGACCGCACCGGAGCACCGGCGACAAGATCCGTTCGCCGACGACGAGATCCGTTCGCCGGCGATGGGATCAGGAGGAGTTCTGCCCGGGTCCCCGGTTCTCATGCCGCCGGGCCTCACGGCGCTCCCACAGTCCCTTCGCCCGCGCGAGCAGGCCCGGTCCCTCTCCCCGCCGCCGGTGACCGTGCACCCGGGGGTCGTCCGTGACGTCGTAGCGCTTCACGTACGCCCCGAGGAAGGCCTGGAGCGTGGCGACGGCGGGGATGGCGATCAGCGCGCCGACGGCGCCGAGGAGGGCGGTGCCGGCGATGACCGAACCGAAGGCGACGGCGGGGTGGATGTCGACGGTCTTGGAGGTCAGCTTGGGCTGCAGCACGTAGTTCTCGAACTGCTGGTAGATCACGACGAAGATCAGCACCCACAGCGCGTACCAGGGATCCACCGTGAACGCGATCAGCATCGGCAGGGCGCCCGCCAGGTACGTGCCGATGGTGGGGATGAACTGCGACACCAGCCCCACCCACACGGCGAGCACGGGCGCGTAGGGCACGTCCAGGGCCTGGAGCAGGACGAAGTGCGCCACACCGGAGATCAGCGCCATCAGGCCGCGGGAGTAGAGGTAGCCGCCGGTCTTGTTCACTGCGATCTCCCAGGCCCGCAGCACCTCCGCCTGATGGGCGGGCGGCAGGACCGAGCAGATCGCACGGCGCAGCCGCGGGCCGTCCGCGGCGAAGTAGAACGAGAACAGGGCGATCGTGAGCAGCTGGAAGAGACCGCCGATGACCTGCGCGGACACGTCCAGGACGCCTGTGGCGCTGTTCTGGACGTAGTTGCGCAGCCAGTCGGAGCGGAGCAGGCCCTCCTGGATGTCGACGCGCTTCAGGTCGGTCTTGAAGTGCGTGTTGATCCAGTGGATGACGGAGTCGAGATACGCAGGGAAGCCCTCGATCAGCTTGATGATCTGGTCCGCGAGGACCGAGCCGAGCAGGGTGACGAAGCCCGCCGAGACGATCGTCACCCCGATGAAGACGATGAACGTGGCCAGGCCCCTGCGCATGCCGCGCGAGGCCATCCAGCTCACCGCGGGTTCTATCGCGAGGGCGAGGAAGAACGCGATGAGGATGTTGACCAGCAGACCGGTGAGCTGGTGGAACACCCAGCTGCCCAGCTGGAACGCCGCGACGAGGGCGAGCGCGAGCACCATGGCGCGGGGCAGCCAGCGCGGCATACGGCCGTTCGCCCCGGCCCCGCCCCACGGGGGCCGGGCAGGCGGCGTCGTGCCGGAAGCGGAGGACTGCTGGGCTGCCTGCCCGGTCTCGTCAGTGGGTGCCACGGTCCAAGTCTCGCCCACGCCACCGACAACCGTCTGCCCGCCTGCGATCTTCGTGACCGTTCAGCGTCTCCACCGCCGCCGGCAGGGCCCAGCCGGCTTCACCCCCTGGCGCCCCGACGCCCTCAGGCAACGGTCAGCGCCTCTCCTGAGGCACGTCCATCACGGAGCAGACCACCTGCCAGACCTCCTTGGCGTCCCAGCCGGCGGCAAGCGCCTCGTTCACCGTGCGCCCGCCGAGTTCGGACATCACGTGGTCGCGCGCGAAGGTTTCGGCGTAACCAGGACCGAAGTGCTCCGCCATCCGCTGCCAGAAGACCGTCAACCGCATGACTCCAGTATCCCGCCCCTGGGGGTGGGCCTGAGCCCGGACCGCCCGCCGGCGCCGCTTCCCGCCCCTACGGTCTGACCCATGGCCGAAACCGGAGCTACCGAACTCCCCCCGCCGCCCCCGCCGCACAGCCCCCTCACGCGCGCGGAGCGTTTCGTCTGGCTCACCGCGCGCGTGCTCGAGCAGCGCCTCTTCGCCCACCACTTCCGGGGTGCCGCCGCCGACCCCGTGGAGACCGCCCTGGACGCCTACCGCAACGAGGACGGCGGGTACGGTCACGCGCTGGAACCCGATCTGCGCGGGCCGGTCAGCCAGCCGCTGCACACCGCGCACGCACTGGCCGTCCTGGACGCCATCGGACGCTGCGCCGGACAGCGGGTGGAGCGGATGTGCCGCTACCTGACGTCCGTCTCCACCGCGGACGGCGCCCTCCCGGCGATCCACCCCAGCCAGCGCGACTACCCCACGGCCCCTTTCGTGACGGTCGTGGACGACCCGCCCAGCGCCCTGCTGGCCACCGGGCCGGTGGTGGGACTGCTGCACCGCAACGAGGTGTGGCACGCCTGGCTGTTCAGGGCCACCGACTTCTGCTGGCGGGCGGTCGAGGCCCTGGAGATGTCACACCCCTACGAGATCGAGGCCGCCGTGGTCTTCCTGGACTCCGCTGCGGACCGCCCGCGCGCGGAGGCGGCCGCCGGCCGGCTCGGCCGCCTGGTCCGCGAACACCGCCTCGTGGCCCTGGACCCCGACGACCTGGACGCCTACCCGGTCTCACCCGGCTACGCCCCGGGTGAGCACCACTTCCCGTACGACTTCGCGCGGACACCGCGCTCGCTCGCGCGCGCGTGGTTCACGGACGACGAGATGGCCCGCTCCCTGGACCATCTCGCGGCGCAGCAGCAGGAGGACGGCGGCTGGCCCGTCCGGTGGCGTCGCTGGGCCCCCGCCCCCGCCCTGGAGGCACGCCCGCTCGTGACGATCGAGGCCCTGCGCGTGCTCAGCGCGTACGGCAGGGCCGTCGACTGATCATCCCGCCCCCATGGCCCGAGCCGCCGCGGTCACCAGCACGGCCGCGGCGACGACGACGAGGAACGGGGCGCGCAGGAGCAGCGCCACGGCAGCGGCGGCGAGGCCGGCGGCCCGGGCGTCCAGCACGAGCGTCTGCCCGTCGGCGAAGGTCTGCTGTGCGGTGAGGGCCGCCAGCAGCGCGACGGGCAGCAGGGCGGCCAGACGCTTGACGAGGGGCCGTTCCAGGGTCCCCGCGGGCACGAGGAGGCCGGCCAGTTTGACGGCGTAGCAGCCGAGGAAGGTCGCCCCGATCGCGATCCAGACGTTCACCGCGCGTCCTCCTGCCCCTTGCGCCGGCCGTCCGCCCACAGCACGACCGGCGCCGCCAGCGCGGCCAGCAGCACCGGCACTCCGGCGGGCAGCACGGGCAGCAGTCCCAGCCCCAGCAGCACGGCGAGCCCGGCGACGGCCCGCTCGGTGCCGGACCTCAGCATCGGCGCGAGCAGCGCCAGGAACACCGCGGGCCCGGCGGCGTCCAGGCCCCACGCGTCGGTGTCCCCGATGGCTTCGGCACCCAGGGCGCCGAGCAGCGTGGTGAGGTTCCACAGGACGTAGAGGGTGAGCCCGGTCACGACGAACCCGAGCCGCGCCGCGCGCCGGGTGGGCTGGGCGAGCGCGACGGCGGTCGTCTCGTCGATCACCCACTGGGCGGCGAAGGGCCGCACCGCGCGCGGGAGGGCGAGCAGCTGCGACAGACGCAGGCCGTAGAAGGCGTTGCGCACGCCCAGGAAGAAGGCTCCGGCGGCGGCTGTGAAGGGGCTGCCGCCGGCTGCGAGGGCCCCCACGAGGGCGAACTGGGACGCCCCGGTGAACACCAGAAGACTGAGCGCGCACGTCTGGAGCAGGGTGAGTCCGCCACCGGCCGACGTCACTCCGAAGGCGAAGCCGGACAGCCCTACGGCCACCCCGACCCCGAGAGCGTCGCGTACGACCGTCCGGTCCGTCTTCCCACCGATGTCTGCGTCTTCGAGAACTGTCCGATCTGCCACGCCCCGCACGCTACGGGCCGCGGCTAGCGGAGGTCTTGTACGTTCTTGCGCTCTCTCTGGTACGCCCCAGGAGGTACGCCGACCATGCGGGTGAAGTGCCGGTTGAGGTGCGGTTGGTCGGTGAAGCCGACGGCCACGGCCGCCTCGGAGGGCGTTGTTCCGGCGTCCAGCAGCCGCCGCGCCCGCCGTACCCGCGCGTCTGTAAGCCAGGCGTGCGGGGGCATCCCGTAGGTGTCCCGGAAAGCCCGGAGCAGGGCGAACGGGCTGGTCCCCAGACCGGTCGCCAGCCGCTCCAGGGTGGGCGGGCGTGCCATCCGCTCCTCCAGCACGTCACGCGCGCGTGCCGCGATGCGGGCTCCCGCCGTCCGGACCTCCCGCGGCGGCATGGGCCCGCCGTTCAACCGCAGCAGCCGGGTCACGGCGGTCCGCAGCAGGGTGTCCGCGGCCAGGGCGTTGCCCTCGTCGGCGGCCCGCAGAACCTGGTGCACCAGTTTCGCGGCGTAGGGGTCGTCCAGCACCGGGCTGACGAACCCCGGTGTGCCGCGCAGCCCGGTCGTCTCGGCCGCGATCTCGGCCACCACGTCGGCCGGCGGGTACACGGCGCCGTACCGCCACCCCTCGGGCACCCCGGCGCGCCCGGTGTGCGGCGTGTCGGGATTCACCAGTGCGAGAGCCCCTGCTCCCGCGTACTGGTCTCCTCCGGGGTGGTGGAACACCTCGACCCCGTCGGCGATGGCGGCGATCACGAAGTTCTCGTGCGTGTGCCGGACGAAGGTCTTGTGCACGTAGCGGGCCCGCAGCAGGTCGACACCGGGCAGCTCGTCGTACTGCCAGTGCCGTGCGCGCTCGTTCATATGACCATTGTCCGCGGCAGCGGACGACCCGGCGCACCCCGGGATCCTGATGACCCGGCGCACCGGATCCTGACCCACCCGGAAACCCGACTCCCCCGGGGGCCCCGGCCCGCACCGGGATCCTGGCGCCTGCCGACGGTCTCCTCCGGGCGAATCCGCAGGTCGCGAGGATGGTGCGGCCCCGTTGTCAGTGCCGAGGTGCACGATGGACGCATGCCCAGCAATGCGCACCGACCCCTGGACGGCTTCTCACCCGCGACCCGCGCCTGGTTCACGGGTGCCTTCTCCGCGCCCACCACGGCCCAGGCCGGTGCGTGGCAGGCCATCCACCAGGGTTCGGACGTGCTGGTCGTCGCTCCCACCGGCTCCGGAAAGACCCTGGCGGCCTTCCTGGCCGCTCTGGACCAGCTGGCCTCGACGCCTCCCCCCGCCGACCCGAAGAAGCGCTGCCGGGTCCTGTACGTCTCCCCGCTGAAGGCCCTGGCGGTCGACGTCGAGCGCAACCTGCGCAGCCCGCTGACCGGGATCCGCCAGGAGTCCGTGCGCCTCGGCCTGCCCGAGCCCGAGGTCAAGGTGGGCATCCGCTCGGGCGACACGCCCGCCGCCGAGCGCCGGGCGCTGTCGACCCGCCCGCCGGACATCCTGATCACGACCCCGGAATCGCTGTTCCTGATGCTGACGTCGGCCACGCGGGACGCGCTGGCAGGTGTGGAGACGGTGATCCTCGACGAGGTGCACGCGGTCGCCGGCACCAAGCGCGGTGCCCACCTCGCGCTCTCCCTGGAGCGGCTCGACGACGTCCTGCCGAAGCCCGCCCGCCGCATCGGCCTCTCGGCGACGGTCCGCCCGGTGGACGAGGTGGCCCGTTTCCTGTCGCCCCGCCGCAAGGTGGAGATCGTCCAGCCGGAGTCGGGCAAGGAGTTCGACCTGTCCGTGGTCGTGCCCGTGGAGGATCTGGGCGAGCTGGGCGGCTCCCCGGTGGCGGACGGCCAGGAGGGCGGGGAGCGCCCGTCCATCTGGCCGCATGTGGAGGAGCGGATCGCCGACCTCGTCCAGTCGCACCGCTCCACGATCGTCTTCGCGAACTCCCGCCGCCTCGCGGAGCGCCTCTGCAACCGTCTGAACGAGATCGCGTACGAACGGGCCACGGGCGAACCTCTCGACGAGCACCACTCCCCCGCCGAGCTCATGGGCGGCTCGGGGGCGGCCCAGGGCGCCCCCCAGGTCATCGCCCGCGCCCACCACGGCTCGGTGTCCAAGGAACAGCGCGCCCTGGTCGAGGAGGACCTCAAGGCGGGCCGCCTGCCCGCTGTCGTGGCCACGTCCAGCCTGGAGCTGGGTATCGACATGGGCGCCGTGGATCTGGTCGTGCAGGTGGAGTCGCCGCCCTCCGTCGCCTCCGGGCTGCAGCGGGTCGGCCGGGCGGGGCACCAGGTGGGCGCGGTCTCCACCGGCGTGGTGTTCCCGAAGTACCGGGGCGACCTGGTGCAGGCGGCGGTGGTCACGGAGCGCATGCGCACCGGCTCCATCGAGTCCCTCAAGGTGCCGGCCAACCCGCTGGACGTCCTGGCCCAGCAGGTGGTCGCCATGACGGCCCTGGACACCTGGCAGTTCGACGACCTCCTCGCCGCGGTCCGCCGGGCCGCCCCCTTCGCCTCGCTGCCCGAGTCGGCCTTCACGGCGGTCCTCGACATGCTGGCGGGCCGCTATCCGTCCGACGCGTTCGCGGAGCTGCGCCCGCGCGTGGTGTGGGACCGGGTCACCGGCGAGATCACCGGCCGCCCGGGAGCGCAGCGCCTGGCCGTCACCTCCGGCGGCACGATCCCCGACCGCGGGCTCTTCGGCGTCTTCCTCGCGGGCGCCGATCCCAAGAAGGGTGGCGGCCGGGTCGGTGAGCTCGACGAGGAGATGGTCTACGAGTCCCGCGTCGGCGACGTGTTCACCCTCGGCACGAGCTCCTGGCGCATCGAGGACATCACCCGCGACCGTGTCCTGGTCTCCCCCGCTCCGGGTGTGCCCGGCAGGCTGCCCTTCTGGAAGGGCGACCAGCTGGGCCGTCCGCTGGAGCTGGGCCGGGCGGTGGGCGCATTCCTGCGTGAGGTCGGCTCGCTGCCCGAGGACGACGCCCGCCTGCGGCTGCTCGCCGCCGGTCTGGACGCGTGGGCGGCGGACAACGTGCTGTCGTACCTGCGCGAGCAGCGCGAGGCCTGCGGCCACATCCCCGACGACCGGACGATCGTCGTCGAGCGGTTCCGCGACGAGCTCGGCGACTGGCGCGTGGTCGTGCACTCCCCCTTCGGCGCCCAGGTGCACGCCCCCTGGGCACTGGCGCTGGGCGCCAAGCTGTCCGAGCGGTACGGCATGGACGCGCAGGTCATGCACGCCGACGACGGCATCGTGCTGCGCCTGCCGGACGCCGACCTGATGGGCCTGGACCTGCTGGACCAGGAGCCGGTGAAGATGGGCCGGGAGTACGACGCCGAGCAGGCCCCCGTGGGCGCCGCCGACGTCGTCTTCGACAAGGGCGAGGTCGACCAGGTCGTCACCGACCAGGTGGGCAGCTCGGCCCTGTTCGCCTCCCGTTTCCGCGAGTGCGCCGCCCGTGCGCTGCTGCTGCCGCGCCGCAACCCGGGCAAGCGCACCCCGCTCTGGCAGCAACGGCAGCGCGCCTCGCAGCTGCTGCAGGTGGCCAGCGAGTTCGGCTCCTTCCCGATCGTTCTGGAGGCGGTCCGCGAGTGCCTCCAGGACGTCTTCGACGTGCCCGGTCTCGTCGAGCTGATGGGCGACCTGGAGTCCCGCAAGGTGCGCCTCGTCGAGGTCACCACCGCCGAACCCTCCCCCTTCGCGCGCTCTCTGCTCTTCGGCTACGTCGCCCAGTTCCTGTACGAGGGTGACTCCCCGCTGGCCGAGCGCCGCGCCGCCGCCCTCTCCCTGGACTCGCGACTGCTGGCCGAGCTGCTGGGCCAGGCGGAGCTGCGCGAACTGCTCGACGCGGAGGTGCTGACCGAGCTGGAGCGGGAGCTGCAGTGGCTCACCGAGGACCGCCGTGTCAAGGACGCCGAGGGAGTCGCCGACCTCCTGCGCGTGCTCGGCCCGCTCACGGACGCGGAGCTCGCCGAGCGGGGCGCCGAGCCGCAGTGGGCGCAGGAACTCGCCGGTGCCCGCCGCGCCATCCGGGTCCGTGTCGCGGGAGCGGACCACTGGGCGGCGATCGAGGACGCGGGCCGCCTGCGCGACGCCCTGGGCACGGCGTTGCCGGTCGGCGTCCCGGAAGCCTTCACCGAGCCCGTCAAGGATCCGCTCGGTGACCTCCTCGCCCGCTACGCCCGCACCCACGGCCCGTTCACGTCGGCCACGGCCGCCGCGCGCTTCGGACTGGGCACCGCCGTCACGGAGGGCGCCCTGCAGCGCCTCGCCGCGGCGGGCCGGGTCGTCCAGGGCGAGTTCCACCCGGCCGGGATCGGCCAGGAGTGGTGCGACGCGGCCGTGCTGCGCCGGTTGCGCCGCCGCTCCCTCGCCGCCCTGCGGCACGAGCTGGAACCGGTGCCGCCGGCCGCGCTCGCCCAGTTCCTGCCCCAGTGGCAGCACATCGGCAAGGGCCACTCCCTGCGCGGCATCGACGGGCTGGTCCGGGCCGTCGAACAGCTCCAGGGCGCCTCCGTCCCGGCCTCCGCCCTGGAGAAGCTGGTGCTGCCCTCCCGAGTCGCGAACTACACCCCGGCCATGCTGGACGAGCTGACCGCCGCCGGAGAGGTCGTCTGGGCCGGGGCCGGCTCCCTCCCCGGCAAGGACGGCTGGGTCTCGCTCTACCTGGCGGACGCGGCCCCGCTGCTCCTGCCGCCCCCGCACCCCCTGGAGCTGACCGCCCTGCACCAGTCCGTCCTGGACACCCTCTCCGGCGGCTACGGCCTGTTCTTCCGCCAGATCGCCGACCAGGTCCGGGCCACCACCCATCCCGAGGCGGGCGATCCGCAACTGGCCGACGCCCTCTGGGACCTGGCCTGGTCGGGCCGTCTGACGAACGACACGCTCGCCCCGATGCGTTCCCTGCTCGGCTCGGGCCGCACCGCCGGTTCGACGGCCCACCGAGCCAAGCGTTCCGTGCCGCGCGGCCGCTACGGCTCCCTGACAGCCGCGGCCCGCACCTCGTCCCGCTCGGGTCCGCCGACGGTCGCCGGCCGCTGGTCGCTGCTCCCGGCGCACGAACCGGACCCCACCGTGCGGGCCCACGCGCTCGCCCGTACCCTCCTCGACCGGCACGGCGTGGTCACCAGGGGCGCGGTCTCGGCGGAGGGTGTCGAAGGCGGCTTCTCGGCGGTGTACCGCGTCCTGTCGGTCTTCGAGGAGAGCGGCCAGGCCCGTCGCGGCTACGTGGTGGAGGGCCTGGGCGCCGCGCAGTTCGCGATGGACGGCGCGGTGGACCGCCTGCGCGCGGTGTCCAACGCCCGTGACCGCGGCGAGGACCTGCCGGGCCCGCCTCCCGGCTCCGCGCCCGACCCGTTCGCCGCCCAGGACTTCCCGGCTCGTGACTTTCCCGCCCATGACTTCGCCGGCCCGGACGACGACTCCGGCTCCTCCCACGAACACGTCGACACCCCCGGCCCCGACGGCTTCCCCGACCTGGACGCCTCCTACGACACCCCCAAGCCGGCCCCGGGTGAGTGGGTGTCGCCCCGTGACTACCCCCCGCAGCCCGCCCCGCCCTGGCAGAACGGCGGCCGCGCAGCGTACGACCGAGGGTTCCCGGGGCGCCGTACCCGCCCCGACGGCGCCTCCCGGGCCGTGGTGCTCGCGGCGGCCGACCCGGCGAACGCGTACGGCGCCGCGCTGACCTGGCCCGAGCCGCCGACCGGCGCGGGGCACAAGCCGGGCCGCAAAGCGGGCTCCCTGGTGGTCCTGGTCGACGGTGAGCTGACGCTCTACATGGAGCGCGGCGGCAAGACCCTGCTGGCCTGGCCCGCCGACCCGGACGGCGATCCCGCCGACGACCCCCGGCTGCACAGCGCCGCCGAAGCCCTCGCAGCGGCGGCCCGGGCGGGTTCGCTCGGCACCGTCACGGTCGAGCGTGTCAACGGCGCCCAGGCCCTGACCTCCCCCATCGGCAACCTCCTGGAAGGAGCGGGATTCATCGCGACACCCCGAGGACTGCGCCTGCGCGCGTGACGGCCGGAAGCCCGCGGCCGTACCGGCCCGGTGTACTGCCTTCGTGTCACCCTTGACCCATGCCCGAAGGTGACACGGTCTGGCAGGCCGCGAAGCGGTTGGACGACGCCCTGGCGGGCCAGGTGCTGACCCGCAGCGATCTGCGGGTGCCCCGCTTCGCCACCGCCGACCTCACCGGCCGCGCCGTCCTGGACGTCACCGCGCGCGGCAAACACCTCCTCACCCGCATCGAGGGCGGCCTCACCCTCCACTCACACCTGCGGATGGACGGTTCCTGGAAGGTGTACGGGAACGGCCAGCGCTGGAGCGGCGGCCCCGGCCACCAGATCCGCGCGATCCTCGGAAACACCGAGCGCACAGCCGTCGGCTACCGCCTCCCCGTCCTGGAGCTCCTGCGCACGGCCGACGAACAGCGCGCGGTCGGCCATCTCGGTCCCGACCTCCTGGGTCCGGACTGGGACCCCGACCAGGCCCTCGCCAACGTCCTGAAGGACCCCGCCCGGGAACTCGGCGAAGCCCTGCTCGACCAGCGCAACCTCGCCGGCATCGGCAATGTCTACAAGAGCGAGCTCTGCTTCCTGCTCGGCGTCACCCCCTGGCTCCCGGCCGGTGACCTGCCCCCCGAGCGCGCCGCGAAGCTGCCCGCCCTCGCCAAGAGGCTGCTGGAGGCCAACCGCGACCGCCCCATCCGCAGCACGACGGGCCGCCGCGGCCAGGACCTCTTCGTCTACGGCCGCGCCCCGCGCCCCTGCCTCCGATGCCGTACCTCGATCCGTGTCGCCGACCAGGGCGACGGCTCCCGGGAACGTCCCACCTACTGGTGCCCCACCTGCCAGCCGGGCCCCGCCCCCTCCCCGACACGGCACGGCCGCACCAATTGACGACCCGTCAGACATGCTCGTACGGTCGCCTGTATGCCCGTCACGGCGTACGACCTCACCGGCCGCACGGTGTTCGTCACCGGCGCGGCGAGCGGCATCGGCCGCGCCTCGGCCCTTCTGTTCGCCGAGGCGGGCGCGACGGTGCACTGCGCCGACCGAGACACCGAAGGCCTGCAGGGGACGGCGGCCCTGATCGCGGACAGCGGCGGCACCGCGCACACCCACACACTCGACGTCACCGACCGGCACGGGCTGCAACAGGCCCTCGCCTCGTGCGAGCGTCTGGACGTCCTGGCCACGATCGCCGGGATCATGCACAGCAGTCCGGTACTGGAGACGCGGGACGAGGACCTCGACCGGGTACTGAACGTCAACTTCAAGGGAGTCCTGTACGCCTGCCAGGAAGCGGCCCGTCTGATGATCGCCCAGGGCGTCCGGGGCAGGATCGTCACGATGGCCTCGGACGCCGTCGACACGGGCGGCCCGGGGCTGCTCTGCTACGGCGCGGCCAAGGCGGCGGTGGTCCAGCTGACGAAGACCCTGGCCACGGAGCTGGGCCGGCACGGTATCCGCGTCAACGCCGTCGCCCCGGGCTGGATCCGCACCCCCATGACCGACCGCCACGACAGCGCGTCCCAGGCGCACACGGAGTCCGTCATGGCCCGCATGTCGCCCCTGGGCCGTGTGGGCGCACCCGAGGACATCGCCCATGCGGTCCTCCACCTGGCGTCCGACGCCTCGGCCTTCACCACGGGCCAGATCCTCCGCCCGAACGGGGGCGTCGCGATGCCGTGGTGACCGTTTCCCGAAGGTGCCGTGGTGACCGTTTCCCGAAGGTGCCGTGGTGACCGTTTCCCGAAGGTGCCGTGGTGACCGTTTCCCGAAGGTGCCGTGGTGACCGTTTCCCGTA